>CAINIH010000153.1 GCA_903849185.1 uncultured Methylophilaceae bacterium | reverse complement strand
TTTGCTGATTTAAAACAAAAATTATATAAAAATTAAATTTAGGAGTTGCTATGGCTGTTCAGCAAAATAAAAAATCACCATCAAAGCGTGGAATGCATCGTTCTCACGATTTTTTATCCAACCCACCACTTGCTGTAGAACCAACTACTGGCGAAGTTCATTTGCGTCATCACGTAAGCCCAACAGGCTATTATCGAGGCAAAAAAGTTATTCAGAATAAATCAGAATAATTCTTTTTCAATTATTCTGATTTATTCCTTTCATTGCTCTTAAAGCATTAAGAGAATAAATGACAATCACCCTAGCAATTGACGCAATGGGCGGGGATCATGGCCCTAAAGTCACCATTCCAGCCTCCATCAATGCGTTATCAAAATATGACCAACTTCACATTATTTTAGTTGGCGATAAAGAGCTTATTCAAAAAGAACTTCAAAAAAATAAATACACCAATACGCGCTTATCGATTCAACATGCAAGTGAGGTGGTTGAAATGGATGAATCTCCTCAGAGCGCTTTAAAAAATAAAAAAGATTCTTCCATGCGTGTTGCTATTAATTTAATAAAGGAAGAAAAAGCCCAGGCTTGTGTAAGCGCTGGCAATACTGGCGCACTTATGGCGACCGCACGCTATGTGTTAAAAATGTTACCAGGTATTGATAGGCCTGCTATTGCATCAAGTTTACCTAGCCAAAAAGGCACAACCTATATGTTAGATCTTGGCGCTAATACAGACTGCACGGCGGAGCATTTATTACAATTCGCAGTCATGGGCGCCATGCTCGTCAGCTCAGTGACTGGCAATCCCAAGCCTTCTGTAGGGCTCTTGAATATTGGCTCAGAAGACATCAAAGGCAATGAAATTGTTAAAGAGGCCGGCGAGCTACTTCGTCGAAGCCATCTTAATTTCTATGGTAATGTTGAAGGCAATGATATTTTTAAGGGCACTACTGATGTTGTTGTATGCGATGGATTTGTAGGTAATGTGGCGCTAAAAACAGCTGAAGGCATTGCTCAATTAATGGGTCGATTTTTAACACAAGAATTTAAGCGTAATTGGATTACAAAGCTTATGGCGTTTGTTTCCTTACTTGTTCTTAATCGATTCAAAAAAAGACTCGATCCTAGAAGGTATAACGGAGCTAGCTTTTTAGGGCTCAAGGGCATTGTAGTTAAAAGTCATGGTGGGGCTGACAGTTATTCTTTCTTTTTTGCAATTCAGACAGCTATTGAAGAATCAAAAAATAATGTATTAGAAAAAATACAAAAACAACTTGAATTAGAAATGCCTTTAGATATTTTATCGTCAGAGCATATATGATTTATTCAAAAATTATAGGGACAGGAAGTTATCTCCCTGAAAAAATACTTAACAATCGCGATCTTGAAAAAATGTTTGAGACGACTGATGAATGGATTACGACAAGAACAGGCATTAAAGAAAGACATATCGTATCGGCACATCAATACACAAGTGATTTAGCAGTAGAAGCATCTAAAAAGGCAATTGAAGCTTCTGGTATCCATGCAAATAAAATCGATCTTATTATTGTAGCAACCACTACGCCCGATAAAATATTTCCAAGTACAGCATGTATTGTTCAAACAAAACTTGGCTTATCATTATGCCCAGCATTCGATATTCAAGCAGTATGCAGCGGTTTTGTTTATGCGCTTTCTGTCGCAGATAATTTTATTAAAACAGGCGCTGCAAAATGCGTGTTAGTAATTGGTGCTGAAACTATGTCACGCATTACAGATTATTCTGATCGAAGTAACGCTATTCTTTGGGGTGATGGTGGGGGCGCTATTATTCTTGAGGCATCAGATCAGCCCGGTATTTTATCTACTCATATTCATGCGGATGGTTCTTATGAAAAATTACTTCATGTACCTAGTGGCGTATCACACCAAAAAGGAAAAGCCACCATTGAAATGCAAGGCAACCAAGTGTTTAAGATCGCCGTGAATACATTAGATTCTATTGTTGATGAAACGCTCGAAATGAATCAATTAGACAAATCAGATATTGATTGGCTTGTGCCTCATCAGGCTAATATTCGAATCTTAGAAGCCACCGCAAAAAAATTAAATATGAGCATGGATCGTGTCATTGTGACCATTGACAGACATGGCAATACTTCAGCGGCTTCAATTCCTCTAGCACTAGACACAGCGATTCGAGAACATAAAATTAAAAGGGGTGAAACACTTTTGATGGAAGCTTTCGGCGGTGGATTCACATGGGGATCTGCTTTAATTAAGTATTAAAAATCATATAGTTAATATAAAAATATCAAGTAAATTATGAATAAATTCTCTTTTATTTTTCCTGGCCAAGGCTCGCAGTCAGTTGGCATGATGGCGGATTTCAATGATCATCCATTGATTCGTTCAACTTTTAATGAGGCTTCTGACGCTCTCGGTATTGATTTTTGGAAAATGGCTACCGAGCCTAATGAAGAAATTAATCAAACAATTCATACGCAACCTATTCTTTTAACAGCAGGTATTGCAACATGGCGTCTCTGGCAATCTAAAACAGACAAAGCTCCAAATTACCTTGCGGGGCATAGTCTCGGTGAATATACAGCGCTCGTCGCATCAGATGCAGTTGAATTCAAAGACGCTTTAAAGCTAGTTAAATTTAGGGCAGAAGTGATGCAAAGAGCTGTTCCTGAGGGTGTAGGCGCTATGGCTGCTATTCTTGGAATGAGTGATGATGAAGTCGTAAATGCATGTAAAGAAGCTCAAGAAAATGAAGTAGTTGAAGCGGTAAATTTTAACTCACCAGGGCAAGTGGTTATTGCAGGTAATGTTTTGGCAGTTGGGCGTGCTATTGAAGCAGCAAAAGCAAAAGGCGCTAAGCGCGCTATTCTTTTACCTGTTAGCGTTCCTTCACATTGTTCTCTTATGCAAAAAGCATCTAGTGAACTAAGAGAGTATTTAAACAATATTACGATTAAAAAACCAGCTATTGCCGTCATTCATAATGTGGACGTTATGGAACATAATGATACAAACAAAATTAAGGATGCTCTCTCCAAACAACTTTGTCATCCGGTAAGATGGGTTGAAACAATTGAAAAGATCGCATTAAATAAAATTACTCATATAGCAGAATGTGGCCCAGGTAAAGTGCTCACAGGACTCACGAAGCGTATCTCAGCTGAATTACAAAGTACCGCTCTTGTGAATGAAAATGCTTTAGATGATTTTAAAACACTTACACAATAAAACTATTTAGGAAAAAATATGTTTATTAATCTCGAAAATCAAGTTGCACTTATTACAGGCGCTAGCCGAGGTATTGGACAGTCCATTGCTTTAAGTTTGGGAAAACAAAAAGCTTTTGTGATTGGCACTGCAACGACAGAAGATGGAGCGCAAAAAATTTCAGCTTTTCTTAAAGAGCAAAATATTTTAGGTAGAGGAATTAAATTAGATGTCAATGATAATGAGGCGATTCTTCAAACAGTAGATGCCATTATTAAAGAACATGGCGATATTTCAATACTTGTAAATAACGCCGGCATTACCAAAGATATGTTGCTTATGCGTATGAAAGAAGAAGAGTGGGATGATGTCATCTCAACTAATTTAAAATCTATTTTTCGTATGAGTCAGGCGCTCATTCGAAGTATGATGAAAAGTCGCTACGGTAGAATTATTAATATTACTTCTGTAGTAGGTCATATGGGTAATGCAGGCCAAACAAATTACGCCGCTGCAAAAGCAGGCGTTACTGGGTTCACAAAATCTTTAGCTAAAGAAATTGGCAGCCGAGGAATTACAGTCAATTGCGTGGCGCCTGGATTTATTGATACCGACATGACAAAAGGATTGTCAGAAGAACATAAAAAGCAGCTCTTAGATCATGTTCCACTAGGCCGTTTAGGAAATCCTGAGGATATTGGCGCTGCTGTATGCTTTTTGGCTTCAAAAGAAGCGTCTTATATCACAGGTGAGACCCTTCATGTCAATGGTGGAATGTTAATGATTTAAGTTATTTTTTTAACTTTATTACAAAATTCTTAACAAGATTTGTTAAAATAACGCATGGCTTCAGTGCCATTTCTTAAATAAAAGGGGTATTTTAGATGTCTGACATCGAACAACGTGTAAAAAAAATTGTTGCAGAACAACTTGGCACCAAAGAAGCTGATGTAAAAAATACATCATCATTTGTAGATGATTTAGGCGCCGATTCACTTGATACAGTTGAACT
>CAINIH010000152.1 GCA_903849185.1 uncultured Methylophilaceae bacterium | reverse complement strand
GGTGGTTGGAATGAAAAAACAAATTTAGAAGTCGTTGAAACTTTATGCGCTATTTTGGATGAATTAAAACCAAAATCGGATGGCAAAAGTTATGCCGACCAAATCACTTTTGTGAAAGATAGGCCGGGTCACGACAGACGCTATGCGATTGACGCTTCGAGATTAGAACGTGATTTAGGTTGGAGACCTCAAGAAACTTTTGAGACAGGACTTCGTAAGACGGTGCTTTGGTATTTAGAAAATGAGACATGGGTCAATCATGTGGTGTCAGGCGAATACCAACATTGGGTAGAAAAGCAATATTCATGAAAATCTTACTCACGGGTAAAGATGGTCAGGTAGGCTTTGCGTTAAATAAAAAATTAGCATCTTTAGGTGAAGTCATTGCGACAAATCGCGACATGCTTGATTTGAGTAACCCTCAAGCGATTAGAATTTTTATTGATCAAACGAAACCTGACATTATTATCAATCCTGCGGCTTATACGAAGGTTGATCAAGCTGAAAGTGAGCCCGAGTTAGCTTCGCAAATTAATTCAGTCGCACCTCAGGTATTAGCTGAAAAAGCATCTGAACTTCATATTCCCATCATTCATTTTTCAACAGACTATGTATTTAATGGGCTAAAACATGAGCCTTATCTCGAAACCGATAAAGTTAATCCTCAGTCGGTTTACGGTCAAACCAAATGGCAAGGTGAAGAAGTTGTTCGTAATCACAAAAAACATATCATTTTAAGAACAAGCTGGGTATTTAGTAGTCACGGACAAAATTTTTTAAAAACAATAGTGAGGCTTATTCAAGAAAAAACTTCGCTGAATGTAGTGAGTGATCAAATAGGCACACCTACTTCAAGTGAGGCGCTGGCTGATGTGACTTATAAAATTGTCGAAACTATTTTTAATGATTCTAACTTTAAAGATTTTGGCACCTACCATATGACTTTAGATAATGAAACGAATTGGTATCGTTACGCGTGTTTTATAACGGATGAAGCGAAGCGTTTAGGACTTCAAACGTTGATGACATCTAAAGATATCAAACCTATTTCTAGTGATGCATATCCTGCCTTAGCGAAACGTCCTATGAATTCAAGGCTGGACACCACAAAAATTAAAAAGACCTTCATGCTAGAATTGCCTCATTGGGAAGCGGAAGTTAAACGCATATTGAAAGCGCTGATTCATTAAATGACAGAAATGAAAAACAATCGAAAAGGTTTGATACTCGCAGGCGGTTCAGGCACGCGTCTTTACCCTGTGACGCAATCGATCTCGAAGCAGTTATTGCCTATCTATGACAAGCCGATGATCTACTATTCATTAAGCACTTTAATGTTAGCAGGCATCCGAGATATTTTATTAATTTCGACACCTCAAGACATTCCTCGTTTTGAAGCTTTATTAAAGGATGGCAGTCAGTGGGGCATTAACATTCAATATTGTGTGCAAAATGCTCCCGATGGATTAGCGCAAGCCTTTATCTTAGGTGAATCTTTCATTGGCAATCACCATTCCACTTTAGTTTTAGGCGACAATATTTTTTATGGCCATGACTTTAATCAACTTCTTTTAAATGCAAAAAACAGGGAAGAGGGTGCCACCATATTTACTTATCATGTGAATGATCCCGAGCGTTATGGTGTGGCTGAATTTGATGGAAAAAATAAAGTCGTTTCTTTAGAAGAAAAACCTTCTCAACCAAAATCCAATTATGCAGTGACAGG
>CAINIH010000151.1 GCA_903849185.1 uncultured Methylophilaceae bacterium | reverse complement strand
GGCTCGAAGGTATGCATAACTTTAGCCACTGGATCCATCAGCTCGTTTCATGAAATCTTTTGCTGATCTATTGATCGCTTGGCATGCTAAGTCAGGTCGACATCACTTACCTTGGCAAAAATCTAAAGATCCCTACGCAGTATGGGTCTCTGAAATCATGTTACAACAGACTCAGGTTACAACCGTCATTGATTATTACAATCGATTTATGAAAAAATTCCCGACCATCAAAGCATTGGCTCATGCCGATGAAGAAGAGGTCATGCAGTTATGGAGTGGATTAGGTTACTATCGACGCGCACGTTTTTTACATGAAGGTGCGCAAATGATTATGGATGAGATGGGAGGTGACTTTCCTTCTCAATTTGACGTGATGATGAAGATACCTGGCATTGGGCGCTCAACCGCAGGTGCTATTGCTGCATTCTCTTTTAATCAAAAGAAAGCGATTCTTGATGGAAATGTGAAGCGGGTCTTAAGCCGTTATTTTTTAATTACCCAATGGGCTGGCTTACCTAAAACAGAAAAAAAATTATGGGATTACGCAGAGTCACTTCTTCCAAATAAAAACATCGATACTTATACACAAGCACTTATGGATTTAGGTGCAACGTTATGTAACAAGAAACCACAATGCGATCTATGTCCTTTGAAAAAAACATGTCTTGCATTTCAAAAGAATAAAGTTCATCTTGTACCTACCCCTCGCCCTCAAAAAAAGATTCCTACAGAGTCGACATACATGGTCATCATTAAACATCACGATGAGATCTTGCTTGTGAAGCGTCCTGAAAATGGCATATGGGGAGGACTTTGGTCGCTGCCTCAATATGAAAATAAATCAATCACACCCAAAGCCTGGGTTAAAAAACAATTTGGATTAGAAACGAGTTTGATAAAAAAAGATTTAAAAGCTTCTACAACATTCACCCATTTCAAGCTTGATATTGTTTATACCATTCTTGAAACTAAATCTCAGCGCGCAAAAATGCCACACACTTGGCTCTCATTAAATACTATTGAAGGGGCAGCGATCCCTGCCATTATCAAGAAAATACTTTTAAAGCTCTAACTCCATATCACGATGTGGAATTTCTGCATCTAAATAAATTTCGCTTGTCACTTCAAATCCAAATTTTTTATAAAAATCGATGGCGTGGCATTGCGCACTGATATAAATCGCTGAGAGTTGATTAAGTTTTGCTATTGTCACAGCCTTTTCTATTAAAGCACTTCCAATGCCCTCACCACGATATTCTTTTAAGACAGCCATGCGTCCTAATTGCATATGATTTTCAATCACAAGCGCTCTCGCACATCCGACAGCTTTTTCATTTTTATATACCAAGAAATGAATAGCTTCTTCATCCAAGCCGTCCCACTCTAATTGGGGTGTCACTTTTTGTTCTTCAATAAATACTTTTTCGCGAATCATCGAAAGTGACACATAGCTATCTATCCACTTTACGATCTCAATTTTCAGATTATTTTCCATAAGCGAAATGCTTGCATCTTAATGCTGTTAGAGGCATGATGTGCTTTCTTTATATCTATTTTTAAGGATTGTATGAATAAATTTTTACCTGCTATTGCACGTGTATTTATTGCACAAATTTTTCTTGTATCCATTCTCATTTCACTTAACGGTATTATGAATACACCGGATGGTTATATTGCTTACCAAAACGGACTCATGAGTCACGGTCTCCCAGGTATTTTTGCACCGATCTCAGTGATTGTGCAACTCTTAGGTGGCTTAGCGCTTTTGGTAGGTTTTAAAACAAGATTTGCTGCACTTGTACTCACCATTTATACACTCATCAACGCATTGTCTTATTTATATACATTCACGATTTTACCTTCTCCTGTAAATCTCATCCCGCTTCAACAAGCGCTTCAATACTTAGCGATTACAGGTGGCTTGATCGTTTTAATGCAAAATCCAGTGACAACATTTGCACTTGATAATGCAACTAAATCAAAAAAACGTAAATAAGATTTATTAGCATTTAAAAAAAGCAGCCCTGATGGCTGCTTTTTTTATTGGTCCATATCAAATATTTCTATCAATCATGGTTATCATGAAAATAACTTTTTAAACATACCCAATGTTTTAGAGTGCGCTAGAATAGAAGTTAGCATTATTAAATTTAAGGAATTCAACATGGCAACAGCATCTACAAAATATACAAAGACTGCGATCGTTCTTCATTGGCTGATTGGTTTCGGTATTATCTTTATGTTCTTATTAGGTTGGTATATGTGTGACCTACCAAAAGAGGCTGCTAAATCTTCAAGTTATGATTTATTTGATCTAGGGATTTATACATGGCAATTAGGTGAAGAAGTGTCACCACGCACCTTCTACTTCAATCTTCATAAATCACTCGGCATCACTATTTTAGGTCTCATTGCATTTAGAATTTTTTGGAGAATTACTCATCCAGCGCCTGCGCTTATTAAAACGATGAAAGCTTGGGAGAAAAAATTAGCGAATGCCACGCATCATACTTTATATCTTATTATGGTATTACTGCCAGTATCAGGCGTGACAATGGCGCTCTATAGTAAGTATGGTGTTAAATGGTTTGGTATCACTTTAGCCGAGGGCTTGGGTAATGAAACATTAAGAGACTTCTTTAAAGAAACGCATGAAATTATCGGCATAGTAATGCTCATTCTTTTAGGGCTTCATGTACTTGCTACTATCAAACACACATTCGTCAATAAAGATGGTACT
>CAINIH010000150.1 GCA_903849185.1 uncultured Methylophilaceae bacterium | reverse complement strand
TTCCGACGGTTGCGAGTGCTTTAAGAAGATTCATTGAATTTATCTATTTAAGTGTCACTAAATTACAAAGATTTTAGCATGGAGGTCGTTTTATCAAGGGTTCCAAGAAAAATATTGATTAGCTTAGAATATCAAGGGGATATGGCTGAAATTTAGGTCTAAAATGAGCGTTTTATCTTGTATAAAACCTCAAATATCGCTAAAATTCTCGCCTTCGCAATAAAAGATATTAATTAAAGGATAAACATGGCAAATACCGCACAAGCTAGAAAACGTGCCCGCCAAGCAACGAAGCAACGAGCTCACAATGCAAGTTTGCGTTCAACTTTGCGTACTGCAATCAAAAAGATTTTAAAAGCAATTCAATCAGGCGATAAAGCGGCTGCAAAAACATCTTTCCAAGAAAATGTTTCAGTAATCGACCGTATAGCTGACAAAAAGATTATTCATAAGAACAAGGCGTCACGTCATAAACAACGCTTAAACGCAGCAATCAAATCAATGGCTTAATATCAAAGAGAGCTTCTCTCTTTGATCTAAGCAATTCCCAAAAACTTTCTTACTTCCATAGCCTTTTGAAAGGCTATTTCTAGTTTCTCATCTAGCATTGTAAAGTGGCCCATTTTGCGTCCTGGCCTTGCTTCGTGTTTTCCATAAAGATGCATTTTTAAGCCAGGCTCTTTAAAGGCTTTATCCCAGTTAGGCTCTTTTGTTTTGCTATTTATCCAAACATCACCCAAAAGATTGACCATAACAGCAGATGAATGAAGTCTAGGGCTTCCGAGGGGAAGGCCTGCTAGCACCCTTACTTGCTGTTCAAACTGATTCGTCACAGTAGCATCAATGGTGTAATGCCCAGAATTATGTGGTCTAGGAGCAATTTCATTTACAAACACTTTGCCTTCACTGATAAAAAATTCGACACCTAAAACACCAACATAATTAAGTGCTTCAGCTACGCGTTTTGCAAGTTGATCCACTAAATCATTGATCGCTTGAGTTGATCGTGCTGGCACAATAGATACATCTAGTATGCCATTCGTATGGATGTTCTCTGAAACATTAAATGTTTTGATATGGCCTTTTTGATCTCGGGCTAAAACCAAAGAAACTTCCATATCTAAAGGAAGCATTTTTTCTAAAACACATTCTTGTTTTGAAAATTTATGAAAGGCTTCTATAGCTTCTTTTTGCGATGCGACTCTTGTCTGACCTTTGCCGTCATAACCAAACCTTGCGACTTTCAGAATCGCAGGGTAAATAGAAGAAGTCTCTGAAGGAATATCTTTATCTTCCCGAATAATTTCAAAAGGACCTACAGGGAGACCTGATTCTTTTAAGAAAGTTTTTTCTAGTACACGATATTGAGCAATTCTGACTGATTCTGCGGATGGACTTACATATATTTTTTTTGATAAAAAATCCATGCTATCAGCAGATACATTTTCAAATTCCGTAGTTACGGCTTCACATGTATTTCTGATCTCTTCCAATGCTGAAGAATCATCAAAGGCTTTGCATAAATGAATATCTGCGATGGCTCCTGCAGGACTATTTGGATCGGGATCTAAAACAGTCACCTTATAGCCCATTTCGTGAGCTGCAATGACAAAAAAGCGGCCCAATTGACCCCCTCCAAGAATGCCAAGCATCGCTGAAGGTAAAAGCGGTTGATCTAAATGACTCAAGGCTTCTCCGATAAATTCATATCAATCACTTTTTTTGCTTGCTTTTCTCTAAAGATTTCAAGCTTTTTAGCTAACGCTTTATTTTCATGTGCCAAAATAGATACTGCAAAAAGTCCTGCATTTGCAGCACCCGCTTCTCCAATAGCAAAAGTTGCTACAGGAATACCTCTTGGCATTTGAACAATAGATAATAAAGAGTCTTGACCTTGAAGATGTTTAGAAGGAATAGGTACGCCTAATACAGGTAATGTTGTTTTAGAAGCAACCATGCCTGGCAGGTGTGCAGCGCCTCCAGCACCTGCAATAATAATTTGATAGCCTTCTTTTGCAGCATGTTCGGCAAATTTAAACATGAGGTCTGGAGTTCTATGGGCCGAAATGACTTGAGCTTCATAGGGCACTTCAAAATCTGCAAGCATTTGTGCTGCAAACTTCATGACTGGCCAATCACTATCTGATCCCATGATGATGGCTACAAGTTTTTTATTTTCTGCCATGTAAAACTCCCTTTAAAAATCTTAAAGTAAAATTAAATTATCTCGATGAATCAAAGAAGGCTGATCAATGTAGCCTAATAAATTTTCTATTGAATTAGTGGATTTGCCCATAATTTTTTTTGTTTCAATTGCATTGTAATTAATAAGTCCGCGTGCGATTTCGCGTCCTTCTGTATCCAAACAAAGGACCACTTCGCCCCGATCAAAATCTCCTTCGACTTTAGTTACACCGATAGGGAGCAAACTCTTTCCTTCTTTTTTAAGCGCTTCAACAGCGCCATCATCCAATACTAATTTACCTCTCAATTGTAAATGATCGGCGAGCCATTGTTTTCTTGCTGCAACTTTTAATTGTTTGCTTTCTAAATGAGTGCCTATCATCTCGCCTTGGCTTAATCGAATCAAAACATTCTCTTCTTTGCCTGATGCAATAATTGTATGAGCGCCACTTCTAGATGCGCGTTTAGCTGCCAAAACTTTTGTCAGCATACCACCTGTTCCTATTGAAGAGCCTGCACCTCCGGCCATAGCTTCAAGAGACAAGTCTGCTGCAACGCCATGGTGAATAAGCTTAGCTTCCTTATTTTTTCTAGGGTCCTCAGAAAATAATCCTGGTTGATCAGTCAAAATAACTAAAAGATCCGCCTCAATCAAATTAGCAACTAATGATGCCAATGTATCATTATCACCAAAACGAATTTCATCTGTAACGACCGTATCGTTTTCATTAATAATTGGAATTACTTTAAGCTCTAAAAGAGTATTTAATGTAGAGCGCGCATTGAGATATCTTTTTCGATCCGCAAGATCATCATGCGTCAATAAAATTTGTGCGGCTTTTAATGCGTGTTGTGAAAAATTCTTTTCATAAATTTGTACTAGGCCCATTTGACCTATAGCAGCGGCCGCTTGTAATTCATTAATCAAAGTAGGTCTGGCTTTCCAACCTAATCTTTGCATGCCTTCAGCTACAGCACCACTCGTCACCAAAACAATTTCTTTACCTGATTTAACGAGGTGAGCAATCTGCTCTACCCATGAAGCAATAGCTTTTTGATCTAACCCTTCACCATGATTGGTGACCAGGCTGGAACCTACTTTAATAATAATGCGTTGACTATTCGTTAATAACGATTTCATTTTGAATTTTTTTATTTTCTTCTATAAAAGTCATGATGTCATAAGTAAGCTCTTTACAGCCAACCCCTTTAATTGCGGAGATTGAATATACAGGACCCGTCCAACCAAAAGATTTTATAAATGTTTTTACTTTATCTGCAACGTCTTCCACCATATCAATTTTATTTAATATTAACCAACGTGGTTTTTGGTACAAGAGTTCATCATATTTCTTAAGCTCATTCACGATAGCTCGTGCTTCATCTACTGGATTGATTGCAGGATCAAAGGGTGCAATGTCAACTAAATGTAAGAGTAATGTAGTTCTCGCAAGATGTCTTAAAAATTGATGTCCTAATCCAGCCCCTTCTGATGCGCCTTCAATCAATCCTGGAATATCAGCAATCACAAAACTCTGATTCTCTCCGACTCTTACCACGCCTAAATTAGGATGTAATGTTGTAAAAGGGTAGTCCGCTACTTTTGGTTTTGCAGCTGATACAGATCTTATAAAAGTAGATTTGCCTGCATTTGGCATACCTAAAAGTCCAACATCAGCTAATACTTTAAGCTCGAGGTAAAGTTCAAATTCTTCCCCGGGCTCACCTTTAGTGCATTGTCGTGGGGCTCGATTAATACTCGACTTAAAATGAATATTGCCCAACCCGCCTTTACCGCCTTTAGCTAAAAGCGCCCTATCTCCATGTTGACTTAAATCAGCATAAGACTCTCCGGTCGCTTTATCTGAAATGACCGTGCCTACCGGTACTTTTAATATTAAATCTTCGCCTTTAGCACCATAACATTCGGCGCTTCTTCCGTTTTCACCTCTTTGCGCTTTTAAGGTTCGCGTATAACGATAATCGACGAGTGTATTTAAATTTTGATCGGCTTCAAAAAATACAGAACCTCCCCGACCGCCATCTCCTCCGCTCGGACCTCCCATAGGCTCATATTTTTCACGACGAAATGTTGCAACGCCATTACCGCCATCGCCTGCGTAAATCTTAATGGTTGCTTCGTCTATAAATTTCATATATCAATTTACCAAATAAAAAAGCCCTATCAACTGACAGGGCTTTGTAGAATCTTAAAGTTGCTTAGACTGGAACAATATTAACGGTTTTACGTTTTAATGCGCCTTTGATGGTAAAGGTTACCTTACCGTCAGCCTTTGCAAAAAGAGTATGATCTTTGCCCATACCTACATTTACGCCCGGGTGCATCTTGGTGCCGCGTTGGCGAACAATAATGCTACCAGCTGAAACAACTTGCTCACCGAAAGCCTTTACGCCTAAACGTTTGGCTTGGGAGTCACGACCGTTTCTTGAACTTCCGCCTGCTTTTTTATGTGCCATGATTAATCCTTAAATTATTTAGCTGATATTTTATCGATTTGAATCTCAGTAAAGCTTTGTCTGTGACCTTGAGATTTGCGGTAGTGTTTTCTACGACGCATTTTAAAAATTCGCACTTTATCATGGCGTCCGTGGCTTACTAGGGTTGCTGTAACGCTAGCACCTCTTACAATAGGCGATCCTATAGTCACATTATCACCGTCAACGACTGTCAAAATTTGATCTAGAACGACATTCGCGCCTACATCACCTGCTATTTTTTCAATCTTAAGCTTATCGCCTTGGTTTACGCGATATTGCTTACCACCTGTTTTGATTACTGCGTACATGATAAAACCTCAAACTTTAACAACTTTAAAAGAATCGCGAATTATACTTAAATTAGGCCTGTTAAGCAAATTCTTCAAGGCTAAAGATGAAGGTTTTTTGTCTATAAAGCCCATGTGGAGGGCTATGTTAAAATAAGCCTTTAACAACCCTTAAGCCTTGTTTTTGTGACCCTTAGCACCATTTTATCCCCAATTAAAAGCGATTTACTGGCCGTAAACGATGTTATTCGCGCTTCCCTTCACTCTGAAGTGCCTCTCGTAAACCAAGTCGCAGGCCATATTATCCAAGGTGGTGGCAAACGCTTAAGGCCTAGCACCCTTCTTTTGGTAGGTGGTCTATTTGGCCCTATTCGAAAAGAGCACCATGAATTAGCCGCTGTCATTGAATTTATTCATACCGCAACTCTTCTTCACGATGATGTAGTAGATCAATCCACAAAACGTAGAAATCACAAAACAGCGAATACCATTTTTGGAAATGCTGCGAGCGTTTTGGTGGGTGATTTTATCTACTCTAGAGCGTTTCAAATGATGGTGAAAATAAATCATATGAAGGTTATGGAGGTTTTGGCAAATACAACAAACACAATTGCAGAAGGTGAAGTCTTGCAGCTTTTAAATATTCATAACGCTTCTATTGAAGATGAGGATTATTTAAAAGTTGTTTACTACAAAACTGCCAAATTATTTGAATCTGCTGCCGAACTCGGTGCCATTATAGGTGGCGCTCATGATAATGACATTAAAGCTCTTGCTCAGTTTGGAAAGCATATGGGTATTGCTTTTCAATTGATTGATGATGTTCTTGATCTGTCAGGCAATCCTGAAGAAATAGGAAAAAATCTAGGCGATGATTTAGCTGAAGGCAAACCTACATTACCCCTCTTATACGCCATGAAAAAAGGGAGTGCTCAGCAAAAAAATATTATCAGGGCGGCCATTGAAAATGGTGGCTTAACAGAATTAGAAAGCGTTTTAAATGCTGTTAAAGAAACCAAAGCATTAGAATATGTGAGGCAACTTGCAAAAGAAGAGATAGAAAAAGGCGAAAAACTAATTCAACACATTACATCTTCAGTTTATAAAGATGCACTTTTAGCACTCACTCAATTTGTAACGTCGAGAGATTACTAATTTAAAGTAATAGGGTCGCCATTATCGGCACGGTAATAACTTAGATGCGCACACTTATTTGTCCCTGAGGTGATAGACCCATCAAAAATTGATTTACCGTTAAGATCCACTTGTGCATAACCATTGTTAAACAAAGTCACTTCCGCTTCTTTTTTTCCTTGTCGCAACAAGAAACTAATAGAGTGGTCATATTCAGATTCAGAATACACTTGCCAATTATTACCGCCCGCAAGCTGTGAAAGCCAATTAGGTAGATCAACTTCTACTCTACAAATTACTAAATCACTCCAAGCAGACTGATCTTCTGGGGAAGTTAAGTTGTTTGATATATTTTGTAATTCACTCATAAGTCATAGTTTAAATCATTCATGATCTATTAATGGTGATTAATTCTATAATTTCAAGTAAATTTATTCATAATGTTTAAAAAAGTTTAAGGTAAATAATGTTTATTATCGGGATGACTGGCGGCATTGGATCAGGCAAAAGTGAGGCACTAAAAATATTTGAATCTTTAAATATTAAAGTCATTGATCTCGATAAAATTTCAAAAGAAATCACAGAAACAAACCATCAGGCTATGAAAGATATCAAATCAGTCTTTGGGAATGTATTCGATAAAGACAATCGATTGGATCGAAAAAAATTAAGAGAACTTATTTTTTCAGATAAAAATAAAAAAATAAATCTTGAGAAAATCCTTCATCCAAAAATTCTTGAAGAAGTGAAGAAAAAATTAAATGCTTTATCTGATGAGTCTTATGTGGTGATAGATATTCCTCTGTTATTTGAAACAAACCAATACACAAGTCTCATTTCAAGATCGCTTGTCATTGATTGCGAAGTGAATGATCAGATTGAACGTGTTAAAAAAAGAGATGGTATCGACACTTCAATTATTCAATCGATTATGGATCAACAAATTGATCGCAGGTCTCGTATCGAAAAAGGTGATGATATCGTCCTCAATGACGGCTCAATAGAAAAGCTTACGGAATCGATTAAAGCATTACATAAAAAATATTTAAATTTAGTTGCTGTTAAATAAAATCAATCCGATAATGCCCATATGATCACATTTGAATTTCCGCTTAATGAACGTATTCGAAGATTACTTCGTATTGAAGAAATCTATCAAAAATTTGAACACCAATTAAAAAATACGCATGACTATTTTGAGTTTGGTTGTTTCAATACACTTTTTGAAGTAGTGCAACTTGTATCCAGGTCCGATTTAAAAATTGACTTTCTTCAAGAGCTTGAAAGGCAAGAAAAGAAGCAATCAGCTCTCTTGGATCATCAAGGATTAAAAGAAGGCCAGCTTGATCCAAAAGAAATCATTCCAATGATACAAGTCGCTCGTAAAAAATTAGAAAATATTGATGTGAAACCTGGCTTTAATTTCAACAACAACTTATTTTTAGAAGAAGTGAAAAAAAGAATTAGTTCACCAGGTGGCTTATTAGATGTTGATTTTCCAAATTTTCGTAACTGGGCAATTCACAAAACAAGAAAATCTAAACTAGAGGACTTTAAATCCTGGGCACAACCCCTCATGGTCTTCAAAGATGCGGCTTCTGTCATTCTATTGATATTGAGAAATCAATGTCACGTAGAATCGATTAAAACAAAAGAAGGTAAGCATCAACAAACCATCGACCCTCTCAAAACATTTGACCTTATAAGACTTGAACTTGAAAAAACCTTAAATATTTATCCTGAAATTAGTGCAAATAAATACACAGTCAATATTTTCTTTAATCAGCTTAATGAAGAATTAAAAAAAGAGCCTGTTAAATCAAATCTTGAATTTAAATACAGTATTTGTTGGTTATGAGCGCAAAGATTATCTTTGTAAACTGCCCCCAATGCAATCAGAGCATTGAGTATAGTTTATCTAATGTTTTTAGGCCTTTCTGCTCCGAACGATGCCGCATGATTGATTTGGGTCAATGGGCTAATGAAGGCTATAAAATTCCAATTGAAATTAACCTTGAAGATTTAAATGAAGACTCTATCTAAAAAAATTTTAAAATTCTTTCTTTTTTTTATTGCATTTCTAATAACGACAGAAATTTTTGCAGCGCCAGATATTAAAATTGAAAATGCATGGATTGCCTCTACTGAAGAAGGCGATGATATGAGCGTCGCTTATATGTCACTTTTAAGTCATGAAGATTTAATATTAACTTCAATCACTTCTCCGAGCATCAAAACAATCGAAATGCATAATACTATTTTAGAAAAAGGTATTATGAAAATGCGCATGGCTCATGAAATTAAAATTGATCACGACAAAACTTTTGAATTTAAATCTGGTGGTAGTCACTTAATGCTTATGGATTTTAAAGGCCCCCTTAAAGCCGGTCAAAAAGTTAAAATTACACTGCATTTTAAAGACAAAAAAAATCAATCTTTTGATAAATCAATTAACGCTATTATTAAATAGCATTATTCCCAAATAGCTCTTTGCATTGCGATGCCATGTCCGCCATGGCGCCAAGATGTTGCAAGATTCTCTTGATTCAATCCACCTAAAGCATAAATTGGCATATCTAATTTATTTGCACATTCACTAAAGAATTTCCAGCCTATCGGATCAGCGTGTGGGTGTGATTCAGTTTTTTGAACGGGAGAGAGAACAGCAAATGACATTTTTAAATCTTGTGCAATCATAAGCTCTTCTAGGTTATGACAAGAAGTACCACATATTGAAAAATCTGGTCGATGTTTTAATTGAATCAACCTATGTGACGGATAATGAACACCGTCAGCTCCAATATCTAGTGCGAGCTTTTCATTTTCATTAATTAGAACTTTTGCTTGATAAGGCTTTGCTAAATCTAAAATTTTTTGGGCTATTTTTTTTACATCTTGATAAGGTAAATTTTTTTCTCTCACCTGTATCATTTTTAAGCCCTCTTTTAATTTAATTTTCAATCGCTCAAAAAATAATGTTTCGTCCATCTCTGCAATATTTGTAATGGCATAAACTGGAGGCAGTAAAATAGATTTCAGTACAAATAAATTGGTAGGTAATATTGGAGCAACTGTTACGTAAGATGGATTTTGCCAATCTAATAACTGATTCTCACATGGTGTGATTTCACCGGTCCAGTCAGTGACTTTGAAAAAATAAATGTAAACCTTTTTATCTGGATAGGTGTAGCTACGTTCAAACCATAATGTCGCATCATTTGCAGAGATATTAATTTCTTCTTGAAGTTCTCGTTGAAGTGCTTCAAAAGGCGATTCATTTACTTCAATCTTACCACCTGGAAATTCCCACCAACCACTCCATCCTCGTCCAGGAGGTCTTTGAGCCATCAGAAGAAATCCATCCTGTCTTTGGATAACAGCTGCTGCTGCGCGAACAGTATTCACAATCTAAGTGCGATAGTCAGCATTGATTTTTACATAGTCATATGAAAAATCACATGTCCATATCGTTGCCTTTGCATGACCTCGATTAAGAAGTATTCGCATACTAATTTCAGGATGCTTCATGACTTCCTGGCCTTGTGCTTCAGTATAAGAAGATGCACGACCGCCTTTTTCTGCTACCAAGACATTTCCTAAAAATAATTGTATTTTTGTAATATCAAGCGAGTCGATGCCCGCATAACCAATGGCGGCCAATATTCTTCCAAGGTTTGGATCGGATGCAAAGAAAGCTGTCTTAATTAAAGGTGAGTGCGCTATCGCAAAGCCTACTTTTCTGCATTCAGCATCATCACGGCCAGATTCAACCTGTATGGTGATAAATTTCGTAGCGCCTTCGCCATCTCTTACGATAGCCTGCGCTAATTCAATAGCAACTTCACGAATACCATCTTTAAGAACTTCATAACTTTTATCTTCTTGATTGATTTCAATATGTTCTGCTTTTCCTGTAGCAATCAGAATAAACGAATCATTAGTGGATGTATCTCCATCAACAGTAATGCAATTAAATGATTCCTCTGTCACTTCTTTAAGAAGTTTATCGAGCAAGATTTGATTGATAGAAGCATCAGTTGCAATAAATGAAAGCATAGTAGCCATATTTGGATGAATCATGCCAGAGCCTTTACTTACGCCAGAAATAACAACTTCTTTATCTTGAATCTTTATTTTTCTCGACGCAGCCTTTGGTGCAATATCTGTAGTCATAATCGCTTCTGCTGCATCTATCCAATGAGATGGGTCTAAATTTTTTATTGTGTCAGGCAATCCGTTTTTGATTTTATCAATGGGTAGACTTTCTAAAATAACACCCGTAGAAAATGGTAAAACTTGTTCTGGTTTAATTGACAGAAGTTCGCTGACAGCCTCACATGTTTCTTTAGCCTTTAATATGCCGTCTTCACCCGTGCCAGCATTAGCGCAGCCTGTATTCACAATGAGCGCACGAATGCCAGATGTATTTTTTAAGTGTTCTTTACAGAGAAGTACGGGTGCTGCACAAAATGCATTTTGCGTAAAAACGCCAGAAACTTTTGAACCTTCGGCAATAGTCACCAATAGCAAATCCTTGCGATTAGGTTTTTTAATATGCGCTTTAGCAATACCAAGTGATATGCCTTTAATTGGAAAAATAGAATCGATGGTAAGTGCTTTAAGATTAACTGGCATAGCTTATTCTTTTCTCCAAATAGTCCCCTGGGGTGTATCTTCTAACACAACGCCATTTTCAAGCAATAAAGATCTAATGCGATCTGCTTCTTTAAAATCTTTACTGGCTTTTGCTTCATGTCTTTGAGAAATTAACGCATCAATATCAAGAGAGGTTTTTGTATCCCCTTTTAGAAAAGTTTCTGGGTCTCTTTCTAGAAGGCCAATTGTCTTTGCAAGACTTTTAAGTAAGTTAGCAAGTGGCGCAGATTTATTTTTATTAATTTCATTTGCTAATTCAAACAAAACGGAAATGGCTTCTGGGGTATTAAAATCATCATCCATAGCTTCTTTGAATTTATTTGCTAATGGATGACTCCAATCCACCTCAGCATGCTCGATGTTAAACCCTCTTAAACTTACATATAATCTTTGAAGTGCTAATTTTGCATCATCAAGATGAGCATCTGAATAATTTAAAGGGCTTCGATAATGAGCTCTTAAAATAAAAAATCTAACCACCTCTGGATCAAATTTTTCAAGCACCGTCCGTATCGTGAAAAAATTTCCTAAAGACTTAGACATTTTTTCATCATCAACGCGAACAAAACCGTTATGCATCCAATAATTAGCCATCTTACAATCGTGTGCAGCTTCAGATTGAGCTATTTCATTTTCATGATGAGGAAATTGAAGGTCTTGCCCACCCCCGTGAATATCAAAATGATGGCCAAGATAATGAGAGCTCATAGCTGAACATTCGATATGCCAGCCTGGCCTTCCTTTGCCCCATGGCGAATCCCAACTAGGCTCATTAGGTTTTGCAGATTTCCATAAAACGAAGTCCAATTCATCATGCTTATTTTGGTCAATATCAACCCTCTCACCTGCGCGCAAATCTTCGATTGATTTGCCTGATAATTTTCCATATTCATTAAAAGATCTTACTGAATAAAAAATATCTCCATTTTTAGCAAGGTAAGCATGTTGCTTTTCAATTAATTTTTGGATCATAGAAAGCATGTCTTCAATATGTTCGGTTGCTTTTGGCTCTTTAGAAGGACTTATAACACCAAGGGCTTTAGCATCAGCATTCATCTCATTTATATATCTTTGAGTTAGGCTTTGTATAGATTCATTGTTTTGAATCGATCGATTGATAATCTTGTCATCTATATCAGTAATATTTCTGATGTAATTAACGCTGTATCCTGAAAGACCAAACCAACGTCTTACTATGTCAAAAATAACCATCACACGTGCATGACCAATATGGCATAAGTCGTAGACCGTCATGCCACAGACGTACATATTTACTTGCCCTTTTTGGATAGGCTTAAAAGTCTCTTTATTTTTTGAAAGGGTGTTATAGATTTTAATCATTGCAAATAAGCCCGTAAGGCTAAGAAAAACAAGGAGATAGTGAAGGGCTTATTCATAAATAACATATAGATGATAAGGGTGCTATTTGGTAGAATTATGCTAAATTTATTAGGGTAAATCATACCATGCCTCAAAAAAACGAATGTTCTAATATTAAGAATTTAAAAGGTTTTTTACTGTTTATCCTTTTATCTATATCTACATTTTTTATCGCAAATGAAATTTACGCAGCTGACGACTTTAAATCAATCATGCAATTGATTGAAAAAGGCGAAAAAGAAAAAGCGGCTCAACAAATCGATCAATATCTCAAAACAAACCCGAATGATCCTCAGGTTATTTTTATTAAAGGGGTTGTAAATGCTGAGCTCGGAAAATATAACGAAGCTATACAAGCATTTACTTATCTCACCGAGACACATCCAAGTTTGCCTGAACCATTTAATAACTTAGCAGTACTTTATGCTGAATTAGGCGACTATGACAAAGCCCAAAAGGCACTTGAATCAGCTATAAAAACTCATCCTAGCTATGCAACTGCGCATGTTAACTTAGGTAATCTCTATACGAAACGCGCGACAGTCGCTTATAACAAAGCTTTGGAAATTGACAAAACAAATGTGCAAGCTAAAACAAAATTATCTCTTATTAAAAAACTCTTTAATGCAAATGATATTAAACCGCCAGTCACCCCAACTTCAACTCCAGCTCAAATAGCGGCTAATAATGATGTCAATAAAAAGCCTGTAATAGCTCAAGCAACCCCCGCAAATCCGACGCTACCAGCTGCCGCTTCAACTTCCAATACACAGCCACCGAAAAATTTACCTCAGGAAACGCCTGCGGTTAAAAATAATGCGTCTAATATCAGCGAATCAGAAATTAATACTTTCATAACAGAATGGGCTGAAGCTTGGTCCTCAAAAAATATTAATGGTTATTTAGCCAAATACTCTCCTAACTTCAAAACGCCTAATGGAGAAAGCTTTGCTGACTGGCAAGATTCAAGAAAAAATAGAATTTTAGGTAAAGATATAATTACCGTGGAAGTATCAGAACCAAAAATATCAAGAAAAGGCGATAGTTTTGCTCAAGTAACTTTTAAGCAGAAATATACATCGAATAAATTAAGTCAGATATCAAGCAAAACTCTCATCTTAAGAAAAGATGGCGCTACATGGTTTATTGAGCAAGAGTATTCTGGCAAGCAATAATTGATGAAAACTTTCATCAACAATTTTCCAAGAAAAGAATTTCGCTTTTTTTTAATCTTAGCGATTCTTTTTAATATTTCCCAAGCTTCAAGTGAAGAAGTATTCATTTCAAACAAAAATTTCAATACTGCTGACTTGAGATATGAAACACCGGAGAAGATGCTTGTAAAATCTTTAGTGGAAATTTCTGAAGGCAAAGTGGATATAGCTCTTCAAACTATCGATACTCTCATCAAACAAACACCGAATTTTAAATTAGCCTACCTTATTCAAGGTGATTTGCTTTTGGCTCATGCAAAACAAATTAATGGTATTGGTGACGAGTCCAAGGGTGAAAAAAAAGAAGAGATTGAAAATTTTAAAAATGAAGCAAAAGTCAGAATTGAGAGATACCTTAATAGTCTGAACCTTCAAAATGAACCAAAAATCTTTGCTCAGCTAAATGAAAAAGATAAATATCTTTTTTATGTCGATGCATCAAACTCTCGGCTTTATCTATACGAAAATATCAACGGAAAGCTTTCTTATAAAGACGATTATTATGTATCTATAGGCAAGAATGGATTTGGCAAACAATACGAAGGCGATAAGAAGACACCGGTAGGCGTTTACTTTACGGGGAAGAAAATCAAAGAATCCTTATCTGATTTTTATGGGGATGCTGCCTACCCTTTAAGTTATCCAAATGAAATCGATAGAAAAAATAAACGAAATGGCTCAGGTATATGGCTTCATGGAACACCAAAAACAACATACAACAGAGCGCCTTTAGCAAGTGATGGGTGTATTGTATTAAGCAATCCTGATTTAATGAAGCTATCCCCTATTTTAGATGGCAATAGAATTCCTATCATCATTTCTTTTCGCTCGCTAAAAGATTTGGAATCTACTAATAAAAATTTGACTGAAAAAAAACTTTCGCTTGCTAACGCTATAGAGACTTGGAGAAAAAATTGGGAAGACCAAGATACTGACAATTATCTAAAGTTTTACTCAAAAAACTTTTTCAGCGAAAAAGATAACTACGACACATGGGCTGAGAGAAAAAGAATCATCCAAGCTCAAAAACTTAAAGTTTCTGTTGGTTTATCTGAAATTTCCTTTTTTGATTACCCAAATACAGAGAATGAAATAGTTTTAGTAGATTTTATGCAGGATTATAAAAGTCCTACAATTAACAATAAAATG
>CAINIH010000149.1 GCA_903849185.1 uncultured Methylophilaceae bacterium | reverse complement strand
TTCCTAAAGAAGAGGGCGCTGGATTTAGTAAAGTTATTCTTGGATTAACTGAAAATAAATTGTCAGTAATGAAAATTGTTGATGCATTTGAACATACCACAACGATTAGTTTTAAAAACGCAAAATATAATGTGACCCTAGTAGATAATGATTTTTTATTTAAATTGCCAACTGGTGTCGATGTTGTACAAAATGGCGTAGCTTCTAATAATTCATCATCTACAAAACCTACTAATAATAAAGATGCAGAGCTGATTGCATTTGCGAATAGTTGGGCAAGTGCTTGGTCAGCCAAAGACATTGGGGTTTACTTAAGTAAGTATGCCGAAGATTTTAAAACACCAAACGGTGATGCATTAGCTTTATGGCAAGCTTCAAGAAAACAAAAAATCTCATCACAAGGAAAAATTCTTGTTGAAATTGAAGATATAAAAGTCACTATGAAAAATGAAAATCTGGCCCGCATACAATTTAAACAAAAATATACTTCTGATAAATTAACTGAAGACTCTAATAAATCCCTCTTAGTAAAAAAAATAGATGGTAAATGGCTTATTCAAGAAGAGACTTCAAGTAAATAGCGCTCATGAACCAAATGTTTGAACCCAATCAATCCCAATTGCCTCTCGCTGAGTATTTAAGGCCTAAATCTGTCAGTGAAATTGCAGGACAAAAACATATTTTAGGTGAAGGTAAATCATTACGCGTCGCAATAGAATCAGGAAATCTGCCGTCCATGATTCTTTGGGGCCCTCCAGGAGTAGGAAAAACAACGATTGCACGTGTGATTGCCAATTCCATTGATGCTGAGTTTATATCTGTGTCCGCAGTATTGTCTGGCGTTAAAGATATTCGAGAGGCTATAGATAAAGCACAGCTTAATTTACAACAATATAATAAGAAGACAATTCTATTTGTAGATGAAGTTCATCGATTTAATAAAAGTCAACAAGATGCATTTTTGCCGCATGTCGAATCAGGGCTCATTACTTTTATTGGAGCGACAACTGAAAATCCATCTTTTGAAGTTAATTCCGCTTTACTAAGCCGATCACAAGTCTACGTTTTAAAAATGCTGGATCAAGAAGATCTTCTTTTGATCTATGAAAAAGCGAAGAATTATATTGCGCCCGATATTGAAGTAGATGAAGAAGCTAAGCAAGAAATTATTGCCCATATCAACGGCGATGCTAGACGACTACTTAATTTTTTAGAATTACTTTTTAATACGGCTACGTCTTTAAAAGTAAAAAAAATTGATCAAGATTTTTTAAAGAAAACGATTACAAGTAAAGTAAGGCGCTTTGATAAAGGCGGAGACCAATTTTACGATCAAATTTCAGCGCTTCATAAATCTGTGAGAGGTTCTGATCCCAATGCAGCTCTATATTGGCTTCATCGTATGCTTGATGGTGGCGCTGACCCACTTTATTTGGCAAGAAGAATTGTTCGTATTGCAATTGAAGATATTGGCTTGGCTGACCCAAAGGCACAAACTATGGCTTTAGAGGCTTATCAAATCTATGAGCGTCTTGGCTCACCTGAAGGTGAATTGGCACTTTCAAATGCAGTGATTTACTTGTCTATTGCGGCTAAAAGTAATGCAGCCTATATGGCTTTTAATGAAGTAAAAGCATTTGTAGGTGACGGTGATAATAGTGATGTGCCTGTTCATCTTCGAAATGCGCCAACTAAGCTTATGAAAGAATTGGATTACGGTAAAAATTATCGATACGCCCATAACGAACCCGAGGCATATGCGGCAGGTGAAAAATATTTTCCCGATAATTTAGACCCTATTGAATTTTATAAGCCTACAACTCGAGGATTAGAGAGTAAAATTCTCGAAAAAATGAATTATTTAAAATCTCAGGACAAGCAAAAGAAATAGGGTATTTATGATAGATATTCAGATATTAAGAAATGATATTGAATTTGTTAAACAAAAGCTTTCAAGTCGGGGCTTTGATCTTGATGTGAGCGCTTTTCAATCATTAGAAAACGTAAGAAAAGAACTGCAAGTAAAGACGCAAGATCTTCAAGAAAAAAGAAACTCTATTTCAAAAGAAATAGGTATTGCGAAATCTAAGAATGAGAATACTGATTTACTTATGAAGAGCGTCAATGCTATTTCTGATGATTTAAAAGCAGGTGAGTCAGAATTGGCTGAGCTACAAGAAAAAATTAATCAGTTTATGCTGAATCTTCCTAATATTCCGCACGAATCTACTCCTCTAGGTAAGTCTGAAGCCGATAACAAAATAGTTAAGACGGTAGGTGAGCCTAGAAAATTTACTTTTAAAGTTAAAGACCATGTTGATGTGGGTGCGAATCATGGGCTTAATTTTGATTTAGGTGCAAAGCTTTCTGGAGCTCGTTTTGTAGTAATGGAAGGCAAGCTTGCAAGGCTGCATCGCGCTATTGCGCAATACATGCTCGACACTCAAACAGAGAAACACGGATATAAAGAATGTTATACGCCTTATTTAGTGAATAGCGAGACACTAATAGGCACAGGACAGCTCCCTAAGTTCGAAGCTGATCTTTTTAGCCTTTCACATAATGAAAGTAAATTATATTTAATTCCAACTTCTGAAGTGACGCTAACAAATTTTGTTCGAGATGAAGTTGTTAAACAGTCTGATCTTCCTATTAAATTAACCGCACATACGCCATGCTTTAGGTCAGAAGCCGGATCATATGGAAAAGACACGCGCGGTATGATTAGGCAGCATCAATTTGATAAAGTTGAAATGGTTCAGATTGTGCATCCTGATAAAAGTTACGAAGCATTAGAAGAGATGGTTTCGCATGCTGAGTTTATTTTGACTTCATTAGAGCTTCCATATCGATTGTTGTCATTATGTACAGGTGATATGGGCTTTGGCGCAGCAAAAACTTTTGATTTGGAAGTTTGGCTTCCATCACAAAATACATATCGTGAAATTTCATCTGTTTCAAATTGTGAAGCTTTCCAAGCTAGGCGATTAAAAGCTAGATTTAAAAGTGAAGATGGAAAGAATTTATTTCTTCATACATTAAATGGTTCTGGATTGGCTGTAGGTAGAACCTTGGTTGCAGTTATTGAAAACTATCAGAACGAAGATGGCAGTATTACGATACCCAAAGTATTGATTCCTTATATGGGCGGTATTGAAAAGATCTAGCTTCTCCAAATTTCACGAACATTTCCATTGTGGCTAATTAGAGCGCCATGAGCCAAATTGTAAAAAATACCATGCTCTACAATGCCAGGTGTTAGTGAAAGTAAGTTATTTAAGTTCTCACTACTCTTTTCAGCAAAATTAAAATCAAGCACAAAATTTCCACATGAAGTAATGGCATAACCATCTTTTGCTGCATTGATTCTAATATCTCCTGTACCTTTTTTCATTAAGACATTTTTTACAAGTTCCCAAGCGAATGGATGAACTTCTGAGGGGATGGGGAAATTATCTCCAATGTTTTTAACGATTTTAGATTCATCCGCAATAACGATAAATTTTTTGGCCGAACGTGCAAGTAGCTTTTCTCGAACGAGATCATAACCACGTCCTTTAAGTAAAGCAAGGTCAGGTGTAATTTCATCTGCGCCATCAATATAAAGATCAATTTCTTTTATTTGATCTATTGATAAGAGAGGTAAACCAGCTTCTTTCGCTTTAATCATACTAACAACAGAACTTGAGACCGCTCTTACATTTAATTTTTCTTCTTTATTTCGTTTAGCTAAAGCGTCGATAAAGAAGTTAGCAGTAGAGCCAGTACCTAAGCCCACAATCATATTTTCACTAACATATTGTAAAGCTTGATGTGCGACTAATTCTTTATCGTTCATGATATTCCCTCTCAATGAATGCAGCCTTTAAAGCTTATAATATTGGTAATCATTTATACATGCAATATATGTCAATAGAAGCAAATAATCAAAATAAAGAATCACTATCAATCGTAAATATTGATGGCTCGGATAGCTATTCTTTAGCTCGATATATTCAAGATGAAGTTATTAAGAATAAAAAATATCTAGCTATTTTTACTGAGACTGCATTCGAAGCAAGACGTCTTATGGAAGAAATGCTTTGGTTTAGTCCAAATTTAAAAATTAATCTTTTGCCTGATTGGGAAACCCTCCCTTATGATCATTTTTCTCCTCACCCTGATCTAACCTCCGAGCGACTTCTTACACTCTACCAAGTCACTCAGAAAAGTTTTGATGTAGTTATTATTCCTGTGACAACTGCTCTACATTTATTGCCACCCAGGAGTTATATACAGCAATTTAGCTTTCATTTTGCCAAAGGACAGAAAGTTGATATTGAGGCTTTTAAAAATCAACTGACACTAAATGGTTATATGAATGTCGTTCGGGTTATGGCTCCGGGGGAATTTTCAGTGAGAGGTAGTTTGATTGATTTATTTCCTATGGGAAGCATAGTCCCATATCGCTTAGATTTTTTTGATGATGAGATTGATTCTATTCGAACATTCGATGTTGATTCACAAAGAACACTTTATCCCGTAAATGAAATTAAATTACTCCCTGCGCGAGAGTGTCCGATGGATGAAAAATCGATCAGTACATTTAGACAAAATTATCGAGAACGCTTTGAAGGAGACCCTTCTCGCTCTTCGGTCTATAAAGACATTAGCAAGGGCATTCCTATAGGTGGTATTGAATGGTATATGCCTTTATTTTTCGATGAGATGAGTGATATTTTTAGCTATTTCTCGGATAACACTATTATTTATAAGCACGGCAACCTTGATCATGCATGTAATCATTTTTGGCAGGAGACTGAGAAACGCTTTCGATTATTTGCTTATGATGCTGAGCGCCCAATATTAGAACCTAAAGATCTTTTACTTAAATCAGATCAATTTTTTAAATCTATCAATACATATGAAAAATTCGATTTAAAAAGACCAGAAACATACGAGAAAATTCCAGATGTATCAATTGATCGAAAAAATATTCAGCCTTTAGCAAAGCTCGATAAATTTGCCTCCGAAAGCTCCAAAAGAATTTTTATCTTAGCTGATAGCTTAGGTCGCCGAGAAACCGTTTCCGAGCTTTTAAAAGTAGGTGGTATCAAGTTTAAATCTGCAGATGATTGGTCACAAGCTTTAAATATGAATGATCAAGTTGTATTAACTGTCAGCCCAGTTCATCAGGGCTATATTTCATCAGAGCATATTGTAGTTACAGAGGCTGAGCTTTATGTAAATACCGTTCGCCAATCAAAAAGGCGTCAGCGCGATAAGAACTTTTCAAGCGATGCTATGGTACGTGATTTATCGGAACTAAAAGATGGCGATCCGATTGTTCATGAACAATATGGTGTCGGGCGGTTTAGGGGATTATTTAATTTAGATTTTGGCGAAGGTGAAAGTGAATTTTTGCTTCTAGAATATTTTGGTGACGATAAACTTTATGTTCCTGTATCTAATTTAGATCTTATCTCTCGCTATTCTGGAGGACCTGCAGAAACCGCACCACTTCATAAATTAGGTTCTGACCAATGGGATAAAGCCAAGAAGAAAGCTTTAAAACAGATTCATGATACTGCAGCTGATCTTTTAAATATCTATTCTCAAAGATCTATTAAGAAAGGCTATGCCTTCAAGATTAATTTACAAGACTATGAAAGATTCACAGATGGATTCCCGTTTGAGGAAACTGAAGATCAATTAACAGCAATTAATGCTGTCATTAATGATATGGAATCTCAAAAGCCTATGGATCGTCTTATATGTGGCGATGTAGGTTTTGGTAAAACAGAGGTCGCATTAAGAGCTGCTTTTATTGCGGCGAACGATGGTAAACAAGTCGCAATATTAGTTCCTACAACACTTCTTGCTGAGCAGCATTATAATAATTTTATGGATCGTTTTTCAGAGTCTCCTATCAAGATTGCTGAAATTTCTCGTTTTAAATCCAAAAAAGAACAAGCTGAGTCACTTGTAAAATTAGCAAATGGTGAAATTGATATCATCATTGGTACACATAGGCTTATTCAAAATGACATTAAATTTAAAAATTTAGGTTTGATTATCATTGATGAAGAACACCGTTTCGGCGTTCGCCAAAAAGAATTACTCAAGGCAATGCGTGCAGAAGTGGATGTTTTAACACTAACGGCAACACCGATTCCACGAACGCTATCTATGGCTATGGAAGGCTTGCGAGAATTTTCAATTATTTCTACACCCCCACAAAAACGCTTATCAATTAAAACATTCGTAAATAATTATTCAGAAGGTATTATTCGAGAAGCTGTTTTAAGAGAATTTAATCGAGGCGGTCAAGTTTATTTCTTGCATAACGATGTTGATACTATTTTTTCAATAAAAGAAAAATTAGAAAAATTAATACCTGAAGCAAGAATTGAAATAGCTCATGGGCAAATGCGAGAGCGAGAGCTTGAAAGAGTTATGCATGATTTTTATCAACAAAAAGCTAATATTTTGCTTTGTACAACAATTATTGAAACCGGCATAGATATTCCTTCAGCGAATACGATTATTATGAATCGTGCAGATATGTTCGGATTGGCTCAACTTCATCAATTAAGGGGTAGGGTAGGAAGATCTCATCATCAAGCATATGCTTATTTACTTATTGATCCCGACAGAAAAATTAGTGGCCATGCTCAAAAACGATTAGAAGCTATTCAACTTTTAGAGGATTTAGGAGCTGGATATTATCTTGCCATTCATGATTTGGAAATTCGCGGAGCTGGTGAGCTTCTGGGGGATAATCAAAGCGGCCAAATGCATGAAATTGGATTTAATCTTTATATCGACATGTTGAACTATGCTGTTAAGCAGCTCAAAATAGGCAAAAAATTAAGTCTTGATAACCCGCTTCAAAAAAATACCGAAATTAACCTACATACCCCAGCCATTATTACAAACAGTTATTGTGGTGATATTAATGAAAGGCTTGTACTTTATAAGCGCTTATCAGGTCTCAATAATCATGAGGCGCTCATGGAAATGAAAGAAGAATTGGTAGATCGTTTTGGTGTCATGCCTGAGCAAACGCAATCACTTATTTCTTTTCATGATTTAAGAATTTATATTCAACATCTCGACATTAAAAAGATTGATGCAAGCGACAGTTCAATTCAAATTAGCTTTGCAAGTGACAGTAAAATGGATCCACTCAAGCTTATCAATCTTCTGAGTGAAGACAAACCTTGTCGTATGAATGGACCAGATAAAATTAAAGTAGCTGTCACGATTACTGATATTTTAGAACGAGTTAAATTTATTAAAGATTTTTTAAATAAAATTTCAATTGAAGAATTTAAAGATAAGTAGCAGAATTTAAAACTAAATTTTCAATCGCATCAGCTTAGGAACAAAGTCTTCAATTTTACTATTCGGTGTTTCTATTTTAATGTGTGCTATAGGTTTTACTTCATAAAAATGCTTGCTGTAGATACTCCAAAGCATAGATAAGAATGAATTTGAAGCAGGCTTCATTTCATCTTTAAATATTAAAGAACCTACAAGATGAAGTTTAGCTTTTGCTCTTGTCATAGCAACATAAAGCAACCTTTTTAATTCATTTTCTTCCTTATTTTTTTCAATGCTATAAATTAAATCATGCAAATGAGGTAGTTTATTATCGGGTTCGTTAAATGCTGTGACATCGTATATATGATTATTTTTGATGTAATTATCAGACACAATCATTTTTTTGTCTGATGCGCGCGTAGTTGAATTTAATGATGGAATAATTACTGTATCAAATTCTAGGCCTTTCGCTTTATGAATGGTAAAAAATTGAATGCGCTCTTCAGCTGAAGGAATGTCGGATAAGTATGTTTTTGTGATTTGATGTTCGACCAATTCAAAGTCAATAGCTATAGGTGTACTCGATGTTTGTAAAATATCGAAAAATTTATTTATATCTACGATGTCATTTGGGTTATGAAGGCATAGCTCTCCACCTAAATTCATCCATACTGATTCTATAAGTCTTCTAATGTGAATCTTATTTTTATGTTCAAATGCATTTTTTAGTATATCGACGAATCGGTTAATTCTTTTTCTTCCGTCAGAAGAAATGGTATTTATTTTGTTTGCATCATTAATAATTTCCCATACAGTGGATGCATGATCATCCTGAAAAAGTATAACTAAATCATTAAGTGTAATGCCACACCAAGGAGCTCTGAGAATTGCAAGCCAATGAATTCGGTCGCTTAAATCAAGCATCGCGTAACTTAAAGATAGAATGTCTTGAATTGATTGATGCTGATCTAAAGCATCTATTTCTACCGCATTAAATTTTAAGGCAGGTTTAAATTTGCGAATGTAATTTATTAATTCTGAAAGATGGCTTCTTGATCTTGTGAGAATGGCAATTTTTTCATTATCAGGAAATGTGTCAATTAAATTACATACGTACTTTGCTTCCTCGGTATCAATATCAGCACCTTCATTAAATGTTAATGCATGAAATTTGAATTCACTTGTATGGGGATCGCTTTCTTTTTTTGCTGAGAAAAAAGACTTGTAACTTACAGCGCCCTCAGAAATTGAATCTTCTTTCGGCAGTATTTTTTCAAATATCTGATTTACCTCGTTCACAATAAGAGAAGAAGATCGCCAATTATCTTTAAGTCGTATGGTTTCTAAGGGGATTGTATTGAAGCCATTTTTTTTGGCTGCAATAAAAATGCTGACATCAGCTTCTCTGAATTTGTAGATGGATTGCATAGGGTCACCCACGCAAAAAATGGTTTTCTGAGCTTCAGACGTCCAACCATCTACTATTTTCTTTAAGAAATTAAAATGGCTTCTGCTTGTATCTTGAAATTCATCAATAAGTAAATGTGAAATCTTGTAATCTAGAGACAATAAGAGATCGCTTGCTGTATAATTTTTACCAAGGGCTTCATTGGCTATTTCTATGATCTCTATAAAATCAACTGTATTACTCTGCCTAAATAGCTGTCTTAGTCTTTTATCGCATTGCAGAAGAAGATTCGCAATAGATTTAAGTTTTATGACATATTCTTCATTTATAGGCCCCGGAATATCTTTAATTGTTATTAAACAATCTATATTAGGTAGATTGCGACATTTAGCCTTATAAATTTCCCCTTCATCATCATTTTTAAATCCTTCTCG
>CAINIH010000148.1 GCA_903849185.1 uncultured Methylophilaceae bacterium | reverse complement strand
GTAGTTTGTTTAAGTTTTGCATACATATATTTATACAAACTAAAGACTACCTAATTATTAAGTGGATTTTATTTGATTACTAAATATGTTTATAGACTAGAAAAAAAACCGTAATGAAATTAATGTACTTGTACCTACATTAAAGGAGATTTGTTATGAATATATTTAATAATTTAGTTTTAGTAAGCGCTTCAAAGGTGAATAGCCTGTCATCCATACAACACAAGCGAAATAAGCTAAGCGCAAAAATATTAGAACAGATGCAAGTATGTGAAGCAGAGATGAATAACACTGTTTATGCACCAAAAAAATTGAGAACATTTACTAATAAAGCAACAAGTGAGACTACCTTGTTAGAAGTAAATAAGCGCATAAGAAAATGGTATTGGCTAACAAATGATGGCAAGTACAACTTATGTATTAAGTATGGATCTCGCACGTTACCACTTAATAAGGATGGAAAGAATGCGATAGAACTTAAAGATAAACAATCAATCATTAATACACTTAAATTATTAAATGATGCTGCACTTAAAGGAGAGTTAGATAGTGCAATTATTAATGTTAGTGCTGTAACAAAAAAAGGGTTTAATAAAAAATGAATACGTATAAAGCGCAAGTTAAAGTAAGTAATGTCATAGTAAATACGTTTATATTTGCAGAAGATATATTCAAAGCAAAACTATTGTTACAACAACAATATGGGAAAGCTAATGTAATGAGTGCATTGATACAGGTAAAATAATTATGCGATTAAAAGAAATACAAAAACCTTTGTCACCACAACAAGCACGAATTAAATCTATGCAAAATCAAGTTAAAAATACACAGCAAGCAATCAAAGCTGCACGTGCTAGAGAAAAGATTAAGGTTGGACAAGAGCAATTAAGAAAAATTAGCGTCGTTTAACGAGACGTTTGAATGCTATGTTTATTGAAATGCATGTTTTTTTGCAGAAACCATGCATTTTAATAAACAGCTACCTAATATATAGCTTGAGCTGTTGCCCATGTGCCCCAAGCATTATGAGTGACTAATCTAATTTTTTAACTAAATCTTCAGCTTTAATGTGTGTGTATCGCTTCAACATGTTTAATGATTTGTGTCCACTTATCGCTGCTAACTCTAGTACATTCAAAAACTTTGAAGAAAGATTTGTAATAGCGCAATGTCGTAAATCATGAAAACGCATATCAATCACATTCGCTCTCTTTGTACATCTTTTAAATCCAATAGATAAAGTTTGAGCTTCAAGTTTGAATACATATTCATTCTCAGATTGTGGAAGACTATTTAAGATGTTTACTGCTCTAGTTGATAAAGGTACATACCTATATTCACCATTTTTAGTCATAGGTAAGTACGCTGTACGCTTTTCAAAATTAATATTTCTCCATATCAGCGATAATATTTCGCCACGTCGCATTGCTGTTTCTAATGCAAATTCAACAACTAGCTTCATTAATGGATTGTATTGTTCTAATGTAAGTAACAATCTTTCTTTTTCTCCATCACTTAAAATTCTATTTCTACTACGAGATGATTTTGGTTTCTTAATTTCGCTGACTGGATTTGAAGCAAGATTCTGATTCCATTCGCTTCTTGCATACTCAATAATGCTTGAAATGATTGAAAGCTCACGTCTTACTGTGCCATTACTCACTTCTCGTAGACGTTCATCGCGATATATAGCAATTCTTGCTGAAGTCAGTTCAGCCATTTTGTATTGCGCGATAGGATGTTTGGCAAGTTTTGCTAAACGATAGGTGTCGCCATAAAAAGATTTGAGTTGCGGTGCTACTTCTTTTACATAACGTTGAATAATGTCAGCAAAAGAAGTTTTACGTGCAAGATGATTATTAAGGAATGTGCCTCTATCTATTTCAATTTCAACACTTCTAGCCCATTGCATAGCATCAGATTTTAAAATAAATGACTTTGTAATATTTTCAAAGCCCCTACGTTGGACACGTGCTTGCCATCTCTCCTTACGCTGCCTAAGCGTTGCCATTTTTTTATTCCATACAAAAAGGACAGAATAAGCGCAGAGATTATTATTTCTTCGTTTTAACTATCTTCTTAGATTTAGCCTTAACTTCTCGCTTATAAAGCCCAGAGCGTCCCCCAGACTTTTCCACTAAGTGGATATTTGAGATCACCATCGTACGGTCTACTGCTTTCACCATGTCATAGATGGTAAGGAGGGCAATGCTGACGGCTGAGAGGGCTTCCATTTCAAGGCCTGTTTGTGCAAAACATTCACATGATGATTGACATGTAATGATGTTATTTTTTTTATCAATATTAAAATCAATATCAACTTTGGAAAGATTAATTGTGTGACAAAGTGGAATCAGTTCCCAAGTTTTTTTCGCAGCTTGAATGCCTGCAATTCTAGCAGTATTTAGAACATCACCTTTTTTAATTAAATTATCTTGTATTAATTTTAAAGTTTCTTTATTTAGCTGAATTGAGCCTTCGGCGATTGCTTTTCGATGTGTAATAGCTTTATCGGTAATATCAACAAGTTGCGCATCACCTTTTTGATTAACGTGAGTAAGTTTTTTCATTTAGTAATATTTAATTTCATAGAAAAGCCAAGTGAAGGTATTTATTAATAAAGGTATCATATCAACAATGAAATTTAAATTAACCCTTTTATTAAGCTTCTTTTGGTGTTTTTTCGCCTTTGCAGATGAACTTCCAGATTTAGGAGATTCATCTCAGCTTATTCTTACTGTCAAAGAAGAACAGGCGACTGCTCGAGAAATTCTAAAAGAAGTCGCCGAGAGCCCTGAAATTGTCCATGATGTTGAAGTCATTGATTATTTGAAAAATCTTGGAGATCGATTAGTTGCTTATAGTCCGAATAAAAGACAGCAATTTAATTTTTTTGTAGTTGAAGATACATCTATAAATGCTTTTGCAATGATTGGAGGTGTAATCGGCGTTCACACAGGATTATTATTGGCTGCTAATAACGAATCAGAAGTTGCTAGTGTTCTCGGCCATGAGATTGCTCACGTTACACAAAGACATCTCACGCGTATGATCGCCCAACAAAAAAATGACAGCATTAAGACGATTGCTAGTTTAGCTCTTGCTCTTTTGGTGGCTCGCGCTAATCCGCAGTTGTCAGCGGGGACAATGACAGCAGCCTCAGCGATGGGTGTTCAAAAGGAATTGGACTATACAAGAGATCATGAAAAAGAGGCAGATCGAGTTGGATTGCAAATACTTACAGATGCTGGATTTGATGGGCGCTCAATGGTGTCATTCTTTAATTCATTACAAAGGGGTACTAGATTTTCAGAAGGAGCATCACCTAGTTTTTTAAGAACCCACCCAATTACAACTGAGCGAATCGCCGACATTCAAAATCGAGTGAAACAAACGCCCTACAAACAAATACCTGATAATCCTGATTTCATGTTCATTAAATCTAAATTAAGGGCTTCGATTGGAACTCCTCAATCAGCAGTTGATGAATTCGAAGGCAGCATAAAAGATAAACGCTATATTAATGAAGCCTCAGAAAGATATGGCTTAGCAATTGCTTATATGAGAAAGAATGAATTTTTAAAGGCCCGGCATGAAATAGAGTGGTTAAAAAGCAACGCTAAGAAAAGTGCAATTATTGAAACTTTAGCCGCTAAGCTTGAAGTGGCTTCAAACCAGCCTGATCAAGCACTTAACCAATACATAAGAGCGCTTAATATCTATCCAAATTATCGTGGATTAGTTTATGGATTAGCAGAACACTACTTAATGAGGAATCAGCCAGAAAAAACTATAAGCCTTATTAACGACAAAATAAATCTCTATCCTGACGATAGTTATTTTTACGAATTACTTTCTAGAGCTTATGCAAAAGAAGGAAAAGAACTTCTTCAATATCAATCTCAGTCTGAATCTTATTATCGCAAATTTAATTTACAACAAGCTATTCAGCAGATGGAATTGGCAGCCAAATCTAAAGACGGTAATTTTTATCAAAAGTCGATTGTAGAGTCACGTTTAAAACAATTAACTTTTGAATATGCTAACGATCGTAGCAAAGATAAAAAATAAATCCCCTCGAGAGATGATCAATCAATAACCTGTGTGCTAATTTTTATAAATGATAAGTAAAATATATCATAAATATAATAACAATTGATTATACATATCAATATGACTTACCTATAATCATCATTTTTAAACCAACCAAAGAAGGAGAAAACGATGTCTTCATTAGTTAATACTGAAGTAAAACCGTTTAAAGCAACAGCATTTCACAATGGCAAGTTCATTGACGTTACAGAAGCAAATCTTAAAGGAAAATGGTCAGTTGTTATTTTTATGCCAGCGGCATTTACATTTAACTGTCCAACTGAAGTTGAAGATGCTGCTGATCATTATGCAGAATTTCAAAAAGCAGGTGCAGAAGTTTATATCGTTACAACTGATACACATTTTTCGCACAAAGTTTGGCATGAAACTTCACCAGCAGTTGGTAAGGCAAAATTTCCATTAATTGGTGATCCTACACATCAATTGACACGAGCATTTGAAGTGCATATTGAAGAAGAGGGATTAGCATTGCGAGGCACTTTTATTATAAATCCAAAAGGTGAAATCAAAACAATGGAAGTGCATGACAACGCAATTGCGCGTGACGTGAAAGAAACATTACGTAAATTAAAAGCTGCACAATACGTAGCTAATAACCCAGGTCAAGTTTGCCCAGCAAAATGGCAAGAAGGAGCTAAAACAATTGCTCCGTCATTAGACCTCGTAGGTAAGATCTAAATACAAAAATGAATCCCAGGCCGAATATTGGCCTGGGCGTTTCATAATTAGATAAATGTTCAAGGAAATATAATGGCTCTAGATTTAGCAATTAAAAATCAACTTCAAGACTATATGACCAGGCTTGTTAATCCAATAGAGCTTGTAGCTTATGTTGATAAAAATCCATCATCTAACGAAATGATAGAGATGCTAGAAGAAGTCGCATCTTTGTCAGAAAAAATTACCTTAAGTAAAGAAAAGGATGCTTCAAAAAGAATTCCTTCATTTGAAGTTAATAGAGAAAAAGAAATTACAGGCATCACTTTTGCAGGTATTCCATCAGGACACGAATTTACATCTTTTGTATTAGCACTTCTTCAAGCCAGCGGGTACCCTTTAAAAATAGATGCTGAAAAAATAGAACAAATCAAAAATATTGAAGGCAAGTTTCATTTTGAAACTTATATTTCACTAAGTTGCCACAATTGTCCGGATGTAGTTCAGGCATTAAATGCAATGTCTATCATTAATCCAAATATTTCTCATGCAATGATTGATGGGGCATTATTCCAAAAAGAAGTTGAAGATAAGCAGATTATGGCTGTGCCCACTATTTATCTTAATGGGAAGCCCTTTGGACAAGGGCGAATGGAGCTTGATGAAATCGTAAACAAAATTGATTCGAGCGCAAGCTTAAAAGAAGCTGAAAAAATATCCAAAAAAGAAACTTATGATGTTTTAGTAATTGGTGGAGGACCAGCAGGCGCATCAGCTGCAATTTATAGCGCACGAAAAGGTATACGTACAGGGATTATTGCCGAACGTTTTGGCGGTCAAGTGATGGATACTTTAGGCATAGAAAATTTTATTTCTGTGAAAGCAACTGAAGGGCCAAAATTAGTTGCAGCACTTGAAGAGCACGTAAAAGAATATGAAGTTGATATTATGAATTTGCAACGTGCAAAAAGCATTCAAAAAAATGATTTAAATTCATTATTTGAAATAGAACTTGAAAACGGTGGAAAACTTAAAAGTAAGTCAGTAATTGTTGCAACAGGTGCAAGATGGAGAGAATTAAATGTCCCTGGTGAAAAAGAATTTAAAGGTAAAGGTGTCGCATATTGTCCTCACTGTGACGGCCCTTTATTCAAAGGTAAACATGTTGCAGTTATAGGAGGTGGAAATTCTGGCGTTGAAGCTGCAATTGATCTTGCAAATATTGTAGGACATGTCACTCTTTTTGAATTTGCATCTGAACTCAAAGCTGACGATATCTTACAGAAAAGACTTTATAGCTTGTCCAATGTAGATGTCATATTAAATGCGCAAACTACCGAAGTGATTGGTAGAGAAAAGGTAAGCGGCATGATTTATCTAGATCGAAAATCAAATGAGAAGAAAACTATTGAGCTCGAAGGTATTTTTATTCAGATTGGATTATTGCCAAATACAGATTTTGTTAAAAACACTGTAGATCTTTCAAAGTTTGGTGAAATTATGGTTGATCATCACAATCAGTCTTCATTACCAGGTTTGTTTGCTGCAGGTGATGTAACAACCGTACCTTATAAGCAAATTATTATTGCGATGGGGGAGGGAGCAAAAGCTTCTCTTGGAGCTTTCGATTACCTTATTCGTCAATAAGTTAAATCTTATTAGCTTTGATAATTTCTTTAAGTAATGGGAGTGTGATGGGCCTTTTATAAGTTAAAGACCATTTATCCAAAGCTTCTAGTATAGAAAATAAATTTGGCATATCCCGTTTTAGATATTTTAGGCAATAATCAATAATGTCCATGTTGAGCTTCATACCTCTTTCATCAGCATGTTTTAAAAGCGCCAATTTTTTTTCTTCATCAGATAGGCCTATCACTTCATAAGTGACGCCCCAAGCAAGTCTTGTTGCTAAGTCATCCCTTAACTTCATTTGAAGGGGAGAATAAAGCCCTGTTACCAACATATTTTGTTTAGAGTCTTTGCATCTATTGTATGTATTAAATAACTCGATTTGACCTGGCTCATCGAGTAAATGAACATCATCATGAATGATAAATCCATGATCCGAGGCAATATGAGCTAAATGAGATTTGCCTGAGCCTTCATTGCCCCAAAGATATATAAATTGAATGGGTAATTCATTTGAGATGATTTGCTTTAAGGTATGAACTGCTTCGATATTTTGACCAACTACAAAATTTTCAAAAGATTGTTTCGGCGTTGGAGATAGGGCTAATAGCATCTGTTTCATATCTATGGAAAGCTTATTTAGATAAAGATAGCCTTAATTATGCACATCTTTAAAATATATTTCGGTTAAAATTTCAATTATAACGACTAACCCAAATGTTTAATGAAAGAGAGTTAATCTTTTGAATAAAGATGATGCAAAAAAAGATAGCCAATCCATCACTTATAAGGATGCAGGAGTGGATATTGAGGCAGGAGATCAGCTTGTTGAGAGAATTAAGCCTTTTGCAAAAAAAACCATGCGAGCCGAGGTTTTAGGTGGAATTGGAGGTTTTGGGTCTTTATTTGAAGTTCCTAAAAAATACAAAGAACCTATTCTGGTTTCAGGCACAGACGGTGTAGGAACAAAACTTAAATTAGCATTTGAATTGAATAAACACGACACAGTCGGAATTGATTTGGTTGCCATGAGTGTTAATGACATATTGGTTCAAGGTGCTGAGCCTTTATTCTTTCTTGATTATTTTGCATGCGGAAAACTTGATGTAGAAATAGCATCTCAAGTTATTAAAGGTATTGCAGAAGGCTGTGCTCAGTCTGGATGCGCTCTTGTAGGAGGAGAAACAGCAGAAATGCCAGGTATGTATCCCGAAGGTGAGTATGATTTAGCTGGGTTCGCAGTAGGTGTTGTAGAAAAAAGTGAAATCATTAATGGCAAAACAATTCAACCTGGCGATGCAGTGATTGGTCTTGCTTCTAGCGGAGCTCATTCAAATGGATATTCTTTAATTAGGAAAATTATCAGCAATGAAAAAGCTGATTTTTCAGGCCCTTTTGATGGAAAAACATTAAAAGATATTGTAATGGAGCCCACAAAGCTCTACGTAAAATCCATCCTTAAACTTAAAGATACAATTCAAATTAAAGGTATGGCGCACATCACGGGCGGTGGCATTACCGAGAATATCCCACGTATTTTAGGGGAAGATTTGATGGCAGAAATTCAATCATCAAGCTGGCCATTACCAAAACTTTTTCAATGGCTTCAAGAAAAAGGAAATATTCCTAACGCAGAACTTTATCGAACATTTAATTGCGGAATAGGTATGGCTATCGTTATTGATCAAAAAGATGTTGCCAAAGCAAAACAGATCTTACAAGAATCCAATGAGACAGTTTATGAAATAGGCGCCATTAGAAAGCGCGAAGCTAATGAGCATTCTACTAGGGTGATTTAATCTAGATATGAAAAAATTATTGCCATTCAAAAAGTGGCTAGCTTTTTTTTTATTTTTATTTGAGTCATTAGCTTTTTCAAAAGAATTTCCCACTAATTTAGAGTTGAAATACGAGCTCACCCAGAACGGAGAGCTTCTGGGCACTGTCATTGAGAAATTTGTGACTGATGAAACAGGTAGATATCATATTGAGAGCGCTACAAAAGGTATTGGTCTTTATGCATTATTTGGAGATCGTGTATTGATAAGTGAAGGCATTATTACGCACGAGGGCTTAAAGCCAAAACACTTTGAAGTTCATCAAGGAAATAATGCGAGCAAAGATGCAATTGTTGATTTCGATTGGGATAATCAAATATTAATTACTCGTTATAAAGGTAGCGAAACAAAAGAAAGCATAGAAAATAAAACACAAGATTTAATTAGTTACTTATATCAATTTAATTATGAAAATTTCGAAGAGCCTACGATTGAATTTGTAGCTGCTACAGGTAAAAAATATAAAAAATATCAATTTAGGATCACGGATAAAAAAGCATTACTTTCATTAGGCGATATAAATTTTGAGACCACTTCCATTCAGAGTCTGGCCGAAAAGGATGGAAAGCCTGAAACTCAATTATGGTTAAATAATAAACTTTATAAATTACCAG
>CAINIH010000147.1 GCA_903849185.1 uncultured Methylophilaceae bacterium | reverse complement strand
TTCTGAATGAGGAGAGAAGATTAAATGGCATCAACAGCAGCAGAAAGAGCCAAAGTTGTAAGTGAATATCAACAGGCAAAGAACGATACAGGATCCCCAGAAGTGCAAGTTGCACTTATCACAAGTCGTATTGGTTATTTAACAGAACATTTCAAAACCAATGCAAAAGATCACCACTCACGTCGTGGACTTTTAGCACTTGTAAGTCAACGCAGAAAATTATTAGATTACCTTAAAGGTAAGAATTTAGGTCGCTATCAATCATTGATTGAGCGTCTTGGTTTACGTAAATAATTTTTTAACTATTTAAATTAATTAGTTTAAGAGATTTATTGATTCGTAAGTTTTGAAGCCGATTGCAATCCTTCTTATAGGAAGATGCGTCGGCTTTTTTATTGGATGTTAAATGTTAGTTAATGTATTCGTTATTAAGAAGTGAATAACGAATGAAAAAAGAAAAGGGTAAATTATGTTTAAAGCAATTAAGAAAAGTATTCAATTTGGTGCGCACACCTTAACACTTGAAACAGGTGAAATAGCAAGACAAGCAGATGGCGCAGTATTAGTAAGTTATGGTGATACAGCAGTGTTAGTGACGGTCGTGGGTAAACACGATGTTAAAGAAGGTCAAGATTTCTTCCCTCTTACAGTTGATTATCAAGAAAAAACATACGCGGCAGGTAAAATTCCTGGCGGTTTTTTTAAAAGAGAAGGACGTCCAAGTGAAAAAGAGACACTTACTTCACGTTTAATTGATCGTCCATTACGTCCTTTATTTCCAGAAAGTTTTTACAACGAAATTCAAATCGTGGCGATGGTCGTTTCATCTGACAGCGAAATTGATTCTGATATTCCAGCAATCATTGGCGCTTCAGCGGCGTTAGCTATTTCTGGTATTCCATTTTATGGACCGATTGGCGCAGCGCGCGTAGGTTACATTAACGAAGAGTACATCACTAATCCGACAGCTTCACAATTAAAAGAAAGTGAACTTGATCTCGTGGTTGCAGCAACAGATTCAGCGGTATTGATGGTGGAATCAGAAGCAAAAGAATTACCTGAAAGCGTGATGTTAGGCGCTGTGCTTCATGGCCATAAAGAAATGCAAGCTGTAATTAAAATGATTAATGAATTAGCTAAAGAAGTAGGCAAAGAGCCTTGGGATTGGGTTGCACCAGAACCAGATAAACCGCTCATTAAAAAGATTCATGACTTAGCTGCAAAAGATGTTCATGCTGCATTTCAAATTAAATCAAAAGGCGATCGCTCAGCAAAACTAGAAGAAATTAAAAACAAAGTATTCGCTGAATTGATTACTGAAGATACAGACACGATCGAAACAAACAAAATTAAAAATGAATTTTTTAATTTAGAAGCAAAAACAGTACGCACACAAATTTTAGATGGTGAGCCACGTATTGATGGTCGAGATACTCGCACTGTAAGACCGATTGCGATTAGATCAAGCGTTCTTCCAAGGACACATGGTTCAGCATTATTCACTCGCGGTGAAACGCAAGCGCTTGTGGTGGCAACATTAGGTACAGGCCGTGATGAACAATCAATTGATGCACTTCAAGGTGAGTATTCAGATCGCTTCATGCTTCATTACAACATGCCTCCTTATGCCACTGGCGAAACAGGACGTGTGGGCACACCTAAGCGTCGTGAAATTGGCCACGGCCGACTCGCTAAGCGTGCATTGATTGCTGTATTGCCTTCTAAAGAAGATTTTAGTTACACGATGCGTGTTGTTTCTGAAATTACAGAATCCAATGGTTCGAGCTCTATGGCATCAGTCTGTGGCGGTTGTTTAGCTTTAATGGATGCAGGTGTTCCGATTAAAGCTCACGTCGCAGGTATTGCGATGGGCCTTATTAAAGAAGGTAATCGTGTTGCTGTTCTAACAGACATCTTAGGTGACGAAGATCACTTAGGTGATATGGACTTTAAAGTAGCGGGTACCGAAGATGGTATTACAGCACTTCAAATGGACATTAAGATCACAGGTATCACGACTGAAATTATGCAAGTGGCATTAAGCCAAGCTAAAGAAGGACGTGAACATATTTTAGCGATCATGAAAAAAGAAATGAAAGGTAGCCGTCAAGAACTATCTACATTTGCACCAAGAATTATTACTGTGAAAATTCATCCAGATAAAATTCGTGAAGTGATTGGTAAAGGTGGATCAGTCATTAAAGCCTTAACTGAAGAAACAGGTGCGACGATTGATATCGAAGATGATGGCACGATCAAAATTGCTTGTGTCGATGGTTTGCAAGGTGAAGAAGCTAAACGTCGTATTTTAGAAATCACAGCAGAGATTGAAGTAGGTCAAATCTACGAAGGTACCGTGATTAAGATGTTAGACTTTGGCGCGATTGTATCTCTTCTTCCTGGTAAAGATGGTTTACTTCACATTTCACAAATTGCACATCAACGTGTCAATGCAGTGACTGACTTCTTGTCTGAAGGACAGAAAGTTAAAGTGCAAGTCATTGAAGTAGATGACAAGGGCCGTGTTCGTGTAAGTGCAAAAGCATTGATCGAACCTCCTCCTGCTGAAGAAAAATCTGAAAGCAAAAAAGAAGACTAATTGCTTTAAAGAAATTTAAGACAACAAAAAACCCGGGAGATCCCGGGTTTTTTTTATTCCAATAAATTGATTAGCCTGCCATTTGTTTTTCACGGATTTCATCAAGCGTTTTACAATCAATGCAAAGCGTTGCTGTAGGACGCGCTTCTAAACGTTTTAAACCAATCTCTTCACCACAGCCAGTGCAATAACCATAATCTTGGCTTTCGATATTTCTTAAAGTCTCATCTATTTTTTTGATGAGTTTACGTTCGCGATCACGATTTCTAAGTTCTAAAGCCATATCAGATTCTTGGCTTGCACGATCATTAGGATCTGCATATGAAGTGAGTTCATCTTGCATGGTATGAACTGTGCGATCGATATCCTGACTTAATTCTGTTTTCCATTCGTTAAGAATGGTGCGGAAATGATTAAGTTGGCTTTTGCTCATATAGCTTTCACCTTTTTTAGCCTCATAAGCTCTAAATTGTTTTAGACCTTTTTGAGATGAGCTAGCGACTTTAGATTTAAGTGGAACAATTTTTGCAGGGGCAGGTTTTTTAGCAACCACTTTTTTCGCTGCTACCTTTTTTGGAGCTGCTTTTTTAGCCACCACTTTTTTCGCCGCCGGTTTTTTCTTAGCTACCACTTTTTTGATTGGAGCTTTTTTCTTAACAACCACTTTTTTCGCTACCGGTTTTTTCTTAGCTACCATTTTTTTGATTGGAGCTTTTTTCTTAACAACAACTTTTTTAGCTACTTTTTTAACTGCCATTTTTTAATCCTAAAGTAAAAACAAATGAAAATAATCGCGAAAGTTTACACTGATCGACTATGAAAGCAAGATGTAATTGACGTATTTTTGTGACTATTTATGAAGTAGATAGCTTTTGTGCGAGAAGCGTATTTTCCATTAATGTGGCGACCGTCATTGGACCTACACCGCCAGGTACGGGCGTAATAAATCCAGCTCTTGTTTTAGCGACATCAAATTCAACATCACCCACTATTTTTCCGTCATCGAGTCTACTGATACCGATATCAATCACAATGGCACCAGGTTTAATCCAGCTACCTTTAATAAGACCCGGAATACCAACCGCTGCCACCACGATATCTGCCAGTTCAATTTTTTGTTGAAGGTGTTGAGTATGACGATGACATATTGTCACAGTACAGCCTGCTAAGAGAAGCTCTAAGCCCATGGGGCGACCGACATGATTAGATGCACCAACCACGACCGCATCAAGTCCTCGTGTTGGTAGTTGAGTGGCTTCAATGAGCTTCATCACACCATAAGGCGTGCATGATCTTAATTGGGGTTGCCTTACTGCCAAAAGACCAATGTTTTTTGGGTGGAATCCGTCGACATCTTTATGCGGTGAAATGGTCTCAAAAATAACATCATTATTAATATGAGCTGGTAAGGGCGATTGCACCAAGATGCCATCGACATTAGCGTCATTATTTAATGTTTCAATAAGTGTGATGAGCTCTTTTTCAGTTGTCTCACTTGGGAGGTCATAAGCGATCGAATTCACACCAATTTTTTCACAAGCCAAGCGTTTATTTCTAACATAGATAGAAGATGCAGGATCGGACCCTACAAGAATGACCGCTAAACTCGGATTGCGAGTACCTTCTTTTGATCTCGTGTCAATTTCTTGCTTGAGACTTGTTAGAAGATTTTCAGCAACCGCTTTTCCATCAATTATCTTGGCTGACATGGATTGATCTATGAATAAAAAACATCATTTTAACATATTGGAATTTTAACTATGTCCCATGCGGGCTGAATCTTTTGTAAGAAGGGTTGTCGAAGAGTATGATTAATCTAGATTATTTTTTAAAGGAGTTAAAAATGACGAAGAAAAGCTTTTGGTTAGTTTCATTAGCATTAATTTTTGGGTTTAATACGCCTATTTTTGCAGCGCATGATGGTATGGGTGAGCATTGTAAGATGCATACAAAAAAATCATTTGATGAAGCAGATATTGATCATGATGGACCCTAGATCGCGATGAAGTAAAAACTGTTTGCAAAGAAGAATTTGACCTTATGGATAAAGACCATGATGGTTCGGTATCTAAAGAAGAGCTCAATGCATGCAAGGGCAAAAAAGGTAAATCAGGCCATAAAAAAGCCGCTAAACCTGCGTAAATAGAAGAAATCATGGGGCCTAAGACGGCCCCTTTGATTTGACCTAAACCCTTAATTAGGCTATATTCTCGCCCTCGGGGTGTAGCGTAGCCTGGTAGCGCGCCTGCTTTGGGAGCAGGATGTCGGGAGTTCGAATCTCTCCACCCCGACCAGATTTAGCATCTTACTTACTATAAAAAAAAGGATTTTCTGTAACACGCTTTGTGTTGTTAAGCTGCCCGTAGCTCAACTGGATAGAGCACCAACCTTCTAAGTTGGGGGTTACAGGTTCGATTCCTGTCGGGCAGGCCAATTTCATAGTTCATTGGTGGCTGTAGCTCAGTTGGTAGAGTCCAGGATTGTGATTCCTGTTGTCGTGGGTTCGAGCCCCATCAGCCACCCCAGTTTTAAATGCATTGAATCCACAGTTAATTGACGATATAGTCATTTCAACTTTAATTAATGTTTAATGCATTCATGGACGATCAGCAACTTCTTCGATATAGCCGCCATATCTTATTGCCTGATATTGAATATCAGGGACAAGAAAAACTTCTTCACAGTCATATTCTCATTGTAGGTGCAGGTGGTTTAGGTGCGCCCATTGCTATGTATTGTGCAGCTGCGGGTATCGGAAAAATGACGATATGTGATTATGATGATGTAGATTTAAGTAATCTTCAAAGACAAATTATTCACGACACACAATCAGTAGGCATTAATAAAGCTTCTTCTGCAAAACAATTTATTCAATTACTTAATCCAGATGTAGAAGTAATTGCAGTGACAGAAAAACAAACTGAAGCAACGATGAAAACGATTGCAAAAGATGTGGATGTCATTATTGATGGCTCAGATAATTTTGCTACACGATATGCACTTAATCGAATTGCAGTAGAGTTAAAGAAGCCTTTAGTTTCTGGTGCTGCCGTAGGATTTGAGGGCCAGATTAGTGTTTTTGATATGAGGCATGACAAAAGTCCTTGTTATCATTGTTTATTTCCTGATACAGGCGATCGTAATGAAACGCGTTGCGCTGATAATGGTGTTTTTTCTCCTACCGTTGGTATGATTGGAACAGCACAAGCCGCCGAAGTAATGAAAATTATTTTAGGCATAGGCGAATCTTTAGAAGGTCGTTTACTATTGCTGGATGTGAAATCGATGCAATGGAAAAATATTCAACTTAAAAAAGATCCATCCTGCCCCGTATGTTCTAAGTGATTTTTTATGGTAGACATCTGCCATGAGGCCTGATATCACTTATCCCTATGTTAAAATGAATCTTTAACAAATCCTCTATGTGTTTTATTCATGGAAAATAATCTCTCGAAACCTTTTAGTCCAAAAGATATTGAAAGTCGTTGGTATGACTTTTGGGAATCAAAAGGCTTTTATCAAGCAGGCTTAGATACAAAACAAAAAAATTCATTTTGTATTTTATTGCCACCACCCAACGTAACAGGAACGTTACACATGGGGCACGGATTTAACCAAACACTTATGGATGCATTAACCCGATATCACCGTATGAAGGGTGACAATACGTTATGGCAACCCGGTACCGATCACGCAGGCATTGCAACACAAATTGTGGTTGAAAGGCAGCTTGATAAAGAAAGTATTTCAAGACATGACTTAGGCCGAGAAAAGTTTTTAGAAAAAGTATGGGAATGGAAAGCTTATTCAGGTGGCACGATCACTCAGCAGATGCGTCGTCTAGGTACTTCGCCTGACTGGTCCCGTGAACGCTTCACGATGGACGAAGGTTTATCAAAAACCGTTACTGAAACATTTGTGAGTTTATTTAAAGAAGGTCTTATCTATCGGGGCAAACGTTTAGTGAATTGGGACATTCAATTACAAACAGCTGTATCTGATTTAGAAGTTGTGCAAGAAGAAGAGGATGGATTGTTGTGGCATATCCAATATCCACTTGCATCCGGTAAAGGGCATCTAACGGTTGCCACGACAAGACCTGAAACGATGTTGGGTGATGTAGCGATTATGGTTCATCCCGAAGATGCACGCTATCAAAAATTGGTAGGCCAAATGGTAAAGCTTCCTTTATGTGATCGGGAAATTCCAATCATTGCAGATGATTATGTAGATCAAACATTTGGAACAGGTGTAGTGAAAGTAACGCCCGCACACGACTTTAATGACTATGCAGTAGGCATGCGTCATAAGCTTCCTATGATAAGTGTGTTGACACTCGATGGGCATATTAACGAATCAGCGCCAAAAATTTATCAAGGTCTTGAGCGATTCGCTGCGCGTAAAAAAATTGTTGAAGATTTAGAAGCGCAAGGTTTTTTAATTAAAACCGAAAAACATAAACTGAAAATTCCTCGTGGCGATAGAACAGATGTAGTGATCGAACCGATGCTCACAGACCAGTGGTTTGTTGCCATGACAAAAAAAGGTCACGACGGAAAAAGTATTACAGAAAAAGCACTCGATGTTGTAAAGACGGGAGAGATTAAATTCTTTCCAGATAATTGGGTGAATACTTATAACCAATGGTTAAACAACATTCAAGACTGGTGTATTTCAAGACAGCTTTGGTGGGGCCATCAAATTCCAGCCTGGTATGGTGACGAAGGTCAGGTATGGGTTGCGCATAATGACGAAGAGGCAAAGGCGCTTGCTTTAAAAGAAGGTTATCAAGGACATTTAAAACGTGATCCAGATGTTTTAGATACTTGGTACTCGTCAGCGCTTTGGCCTTTTTCTACACTTGATTGGACGCCTGAATATCCAAAAGTATCAAACCCAGCACTCGACCTTTACTTGCCCTCGACAGTATTGGTAACAGGTTTTGACATCATTTTTTTCTGGGTAGCGCGAATGGTGATGATGACAAAACACATTACTGGAAAAATTCCGTTTAAGCATGTGTATGTGCACGGATTGATTCGTGATGCAGAAGGTCAGAAGATGAGTAAGTCAAAAGGTAATGTTTTGGATCCTATTGATTTAATTGATGGCATCTCATTGGACGCGCTCATAGAAAAAAGAACAACGGGGCTTATGAATCCAAAGCAAGCTGAATCGATAACTAAAAAAACACGCAAAGAATTTCCAGAAGGCATAGCTGCGTTTGGCACTGATGCCCTTCGTTTTACTTATGCAAGTTTAGCAAGCCCTGGACGTGATATTAAATTTGATCTTCAGCGTTGCGAAGGCTATCGAAACTTTTGTAATAAATTATGGAACGCTACGCGATTTGTTTTGATGAATTGCGAAGGCAAAGAAAATGGTTTTGGTGAATGTGTGGATGGCTATTTAGAATTTTCAAAAGCTGACCGCTGGATTGTCAGTGTATTACAAGAAAGAGAAGCAGCTATTGAAAAAGCATTTGTAGATTATCGATTTGATTTGTTATCCCAAGAGCTTTATCAATTTGTCTGGGATGAATTTTGTGATTGGTATCTTGAAGTGGCTAAAGTTCAATTACAAATCGGCAATGAAGCAGAACAAAGAGCGACACGCCGCACACTTTTACGCGTGCTCGAAACTATCTTAAGATTAATACACCCAGTGATGCCTTTCATTACCGAAGAAATTTGGCAAACGATAGGGCCTATGAATGGCAAGTCAGGCCCTTCGATTATGCTAGAACCATATCCACAAAGTGACAGCAAGAAAATCGATCAAGAAAGCATTCAATGGATGTCGGTTTTAAAAGAGATGGTTGATGTTTGCAGAAAACTTCGCGGCGAAATGAATATTTCTCCAGCCCAAAAGATTCCACTTGTGATTGCAGGCGGTAAAAAATCACTTGAGCTATACGCGTCTTATCTTAAAGCACTCGCTAAACTAACTGATGTTGAGATCGTGGATGAGCTTCCAGCGATCGATGCGCCCGTGATGTTAGTGAAAGACTTTAAATTAATGCTTAAAGTTGAAGTGGATGCGGCAGAGGAGAAAGAAAGAATTACAAAAGAACTTAATCGCATTCAAATGGAAATTCAAAAAGCTAAGGGCAAGTTAGAAAATGCTAGTTTTATAGATAGAGCCCCTGAAGCGGTAGTCGCTCAAGAGAAAAAACGCTTAGAAGAATTTACAGAGACTTTTGAAAAGCTAGAAGCGCAACTAAAAAAATTAGCTTAAATGACGTTTCTTGATGAAGAAGGTAATCACACCATGATCATCTTCAAGAGATAAAAGTTCGTGCCCTGTCTGACGACAAAATGCATCAAAATCTTTTTTACTTCCAGGATCTGTTGCAATAATTTTTAAGACCTGGTCGGGCTGAATTTCATTCAAACCTTTTTTACATCGCAATATAGGAAGTGGACATTTAAGTCCTGTCGCGTCTACTTCATGGTCATAATGCATATTATTTGAGCGCTGAAAAAGTATACCCAGCATTTGCCCATGCAATCACACCGCCGGCTAGGTTATACACATCATGATAATCATGTTCGGCAAGGTAAGATGCTGCGTGCGCTGAACGAACGCCACTATGACAATAAAAAACAATACTAGATTTTTTAGAGAGCTTATCGAATGCCTGAGGAAGATTGGCCAGTGGAATATGTTTTGCCCCTTGGATCACGCCCCTTGCAACTTCATCATCATTTCTTACATCAATCAAAATTAAGTCATCTTGCTTGATCATGCCATGAAGCGTTGCGGCATCAATAGTCATAAAAGCACTCATAAGAGAAAAGCTTTAATACTAAAGAATTTTTTGAATGATGAGGGCGATCACGTTTGTTGCTGCAAGCGCTTGCAAGCCCCAGAGCGTGTACTTCATACCCTTAACTCTAAGTTCGATGTTATGCGTTGCCTCTAAAAAAGCTTTAGCGTAATAAAGTCGGCCCGTAGTAAATATTCCACCCAAGAGTAAAACAATCGTCCAATGAATATGATTAGCCTCAAGGCATGCCAAAAGGATAAGACCTAAAGGCACATATTCTGCAAAATTACCATGCGAACGAATTGCCTGTTGTAAGTCTTCTCGGCCACCATCACCCAAAGACACTTGATTTTGTCGTCTTAAGTTAATGACGTTTAATGTTAATTTAACGTATACAAAGGTGAGAATAGCAGCGTAAATAGCAGTAATTTTTAACATGATTTTGAATGGAATAATCTAAGAAGTGCTCATTATAACATTGAGATGAGGCTCATATAAATGGGCGCTTAGTTAATTTTTAATGCAATAGCTTTTTGAATTTTTAATGATAAGTCTTTTCTTGATTGAGCAGGTTTGACCGGATGTCCAATATCTACAACGACTTCAATTAGATTGGATTTAGCCACGCGTTTGAAGGATTGAAACAAAGTAGTTGATCCATGAAAGCTCGTACGATTTGTAAGTACATTATTTTCTTTGTACTTAATCGATAAAGGCAAAAGTAATTTATTGGATTCAAAAGCTGATTGAAATAAATTGCTCTTAAAAGGGAGCACTTGATATCCATTTGACGTAATGCCTTCAGGAAAAATACAGATCGATTGCTTTTCATTTTTAAAATGATGATTCATTGCTTGAATAACTTCAACAAGGCTTGATTTGCGATTGCGATCAACAAAAATGGCGCCAGAAATTTTAGCGAGCATTCCAATAATAGGCCATGTCTTGACGTCAGATGCCGAGACAAATGTAATAGGTTTTAATGAAAAGATTACAGGAATATCAAGCCATGAAATATGGTTTGAAACTATAAGATAAGTATCTTTACTTAAAAATTTTAAGACTTCACCGGAGAGCGTAATTTTAATCCTTAAAATACGTAAAAGACGTTTTGCCCAGTATTGAATAAGAATATGACAGATATTTCTTGGAAGCATGATCATGGGGACACAAAGGATCAGCGCCAAAAGCAAATGAAACGCCATCAAAACAGATTTAAAAATGAAGTTCATAGTGTGCATTTATAAAAGTTCGATGCCATAAGGCTTTACAATTTTTGCAAAAATATAGAACGCGACCAAAGTAATTAAGACAGAGATACCAAGTGTTGGCCAAAAACCAAATCGTTTAAGTAAAAAAGGAAACGCTAGAAACATTGGCAAGGTGGGGACAACATACCAAAAGGTGTACCAAGCATGATTTGCGATTTTAGACTCAGGCTGTTTTTCGATATATAGCCAAATCAAAGTCATAACGGTGACAAGCGGAAGTGCTGCAATGAGACCACCTAGCCGGTCACTTTTTTTGGCAACTTCTGAAATTAAAACAACCATGCCTGAGGTCATTAAAAGTTTAAATACGATCCACATTATTGCTTTTCTTCTTTTAAGGTTTCTATATTTGGTTTTTCTTCAGGATAGGCTTTTAAATAAAGCGCTAAATCCTGATCTAGTGTATCCCAGTTTACTAAGCTTGCTACTTTTTTTGAAATGCTATGCATCAAAGTATTTCGATGTTTACAAAAGTTTGTTAGAGGTATCAATTGATGACCTGTTTCAATTTTAGCAGGATAAGCTGTTTGGCCACTTTGAATCGTTTTAGCACCGATTTTATATGACCAGTTGACGACTTCAATCCATAGACGGAAATAGAGAAACCAATCTTGCGGTGCATCATAATCCATGCCAATAAATTTATTAATCACATGTTCTCCTAGATTAAAACAGAGCATGAAGGCGACAATCTCATGTGAAGATTGATGTCTTAAAATAATAAAGTGCGCTTCTTTTTCGCGAGAAATAAATTCAAAGAATTCAGGCGTAAGTTCCTCAAATTTTGTTTTCCCCTTTAAGTAAGTCCTTGAAAATAATCGATAGAGCTGATGAAGCGTTTGATTGTCTGGTAAATGAACAACACTTACATCAAGAGGGGCTGCCATGGCAGTTATTAATTTTTTATTCAGTTTTTGGCGTCTTGATGATTTAAGTGAGGCAATGTAATCATCCGCTTTATTGCCTTGAAGTGTTACCAATGCTGATGGAAAGCTCACAAGAGGGAAAAGATCCTTAGACTTAGAAATCTTTAAAAGCACTTGATGAAATGTTTCCGGAAAATCTTTCCATACCAACATAGGTGCATTATATTTTTTTGCTTGTTTTTCAGCAGCCTCTTGAATGCAGATAAAGATATCATCTTGAGTTAAACCACTATTTTTTAAAAACTTAGGATCAATGCCGATATGGCCTTCATCAGAGCAAGCGCTTCCTATAAAAAAAGTCCGCTGGTATAAGAATGAGGGAACAACTTTGCCGATTAACTTTACGATAGGCAAAACCAAGGGCGGCATTACAAGTTCGATGGGCACGTCCATGACGAAAGCGGGAGCGATAGCGACGGGCTCACCATTATAAGAAATGAGTCCATATGTAAAAGTAAATTGTTTTTCAAGGTGAGAGCATTCAAGCGATCGATACCACCATTGACCTTCGAAGGGTGCAGGAAAGCAATTATCCCAAAGCGCTTGTGGTATTTGCGATTCAGAATTAAGCCATTCGAGAGTGAGCTGTTGTATCATTTATGAGAATTATACTTAAAACATCATGATCCTCAGCTTATGCAGAAATTTTTATTTTTTTTAATTACACTTTTTTTTAGTAGCTCACTTTTAGCAGTTTATTCTGACTATTGTGTTTCATGTGAGCGAGATTCACATGGCCACATTAAAAGAAGCTTAGAAGCTAAAAAAGCTTTTAAAAAAATGCGGCCGTGCCCATCTACAGCCAAATCTTTTGGCCCTTGTCCCGGTTATATTATTGATCATATTATTCCTTTGAAGCGAGGTGGATTAGACGATCCATCTAATATGCAATGGCAGACTATCAAAGAATCAAAGGAGAAGGATAAATGGGAATAGAATTTAATGAAGAAATGATACTGAGTACCCTTATCAGTATTAGCGTCTATGTCGCCATTATGTGGCAATTGAATAAGCATAATTACGGCACCAAATGGACGCGTTATGGTATCGCTATTCTTGTAAGCTCGATTGTGCCTTATCTCATCACGCCTTTATTTATGTAAATATGTAATTTCAAGTTAAGATACTTACCTTATGAAACGAAAAAATTTTTATATTGATTATCCGCAAGAGCATCAGGGTGAAGCATTACATGCCTATCAATGTAAGCACTGCAAAATAGATACGGTAAAAATTAATGGCTTACTTGAAAATCATTTGCCAGACTGTGTTTACAGAATTGAAAAAGAAAAAACGATTACTGAATAAGTCCTCGACCAATTAAAGCAGCACCAATCACGCCCGCCGAATCCCCCAGCATGTTCTTTACAATTGGCGTAGTCGGCACATCATTAAAGATACGCGCATACACTTCATCTACACCTTCTTTGTATAAACTTTGTTCATTAGAAAGCCCGCCGCCTAAGATTACAATGTCAGGATCCAAGATATTAATAAGATTGGCTAAGGCTTGCCCAAAGCGCGCATAAAAATCTTGTTTAATCTTTTTTAAAGACTCATCTTTTAATGGTGCATTGAAAAAATCGATCGCCGATATTGTGCTACCTGTTTTATCTTGAATTCTTCTTTCTAAGCCACCACCTGATATAAAACTTTCTACACAGCCATTCGCACCACAATAACAAGGTGAGCCTTGAGGGTCGATTACCATATGACCCCACTCGCCCGCAATATTTTGTGGGCCTTGTCTAATTTTTCCATCAAATACAATACCGCCACCACAACCCGTTCCCATAATGACACCAAACACGGAAGGGTATCCTTTGCCTGTACCCATCAATGCTTCTGCAAGCGCAAAACAATTAGCATCATTTTCAATGACGATGTCATGTACTAATTTATCTTCAAGAAGAGATTGAAGCGGTAAGCCATTTAGACAAAGCGTATTAGAGTTTTTCAGTAGATGTGTTTTTTTTGAGATTGAACCAGGCGTGCCTAAGCCCAAGGTATGCGTTTTGTTTTGTATAGATACGACTGCTTTTGTATAGAGAAGATGAATTTGGTTAAAAATATGCTCGCTACCTAAATGAGCTTCTGTAAGGAGCCTCTCACGGAATAGAATTTTTTCCTGACTATCTAATACAGCCACCTCAATTTTGGTGCCACCTAAGTCAATACCGATATGATAATTAGAGGCCATTTAATTATTTTGAAAATGACGTCTGATATACCAGACGATGAAGATGGCTGCGCCACCCGCAATCACATAATGAAATTCGTGAAAGTAAACTTTTAATGTATCCCATTGTTCACCAAATATCATTCCAATATATGCGAGTGCCAAGCACCAGATAAACGAACCCACAAATGTATAGATAATAAATTTAGTCATATTCATGCGCGCGATACCTGCGGGCAGCGCTATAAAAGTTCTCACCGCAGGAAGGAGGCGGCCTATAAAAATAATAATCTCACCATAATTTTTAAACCAATCATCTGCCATCTTTAAATCTTTTTTAGAAATAAGTACGAAACGGCCATATTTTTGGGCGAGTTTCCTGCCACCCGTTTTACCGACATAGTAAGCCGGTATAGAGCCTAATACACAACCTAGTGCACCCATGAAAGCTACTACCCAAAGCACCATTTCACCTTTAAAAACGAGGTATCCTGCAAAAGGCATAATAATTTCGGAGGGTAATGGGATGCAAGCTGATTCGATTGCCATGAGTAAGACAATGCCTCCATATCCCATAGAAGATATGACACCCATAATCCAAATAGCCAATAATCCGATGAATTTTTCTAGCATTGCATATTCCATTCAAATTGATATTGAATTCTATCGCATGTTACATAAACCCATAATGAATCAGCAAATTTTTACTATAATGAATTATTCAATTTTAAAAAAATATATATGAAACAGATGACAGTTTTATTTCTATTTACCTTGCTTTCAAGTTGCAGCATGATGACTTATACAAATCAGGGTAAACTATCGAATACAAGTCAAACTTATATTATTAACTGTGCTTTTTGGGATGCTTGTTATGCTAAAGCTGAGAAGTTATGTTCAAAGGGTTATAGCCTTGTCGATAAATCAACAAGCCTGCCATACAGTTTAGAAATTTCTTGTAAGTAACTTTTAGAAATTAAACGATCAAATCCATTATGCACGGCATGCATAATTTCTAAAGAGAGTTAAATGCAAATCCAATTTTTAGGTGCAGCGGGCGAAGTCACAGGATCAAAGTATCTTATTGATACAAAGCTTGAAGAATCATCATGCAAATTCATCGTGGATTACGGCATGTTCCAAGGTGCGCGAGAAGCAGATGAAAAAAATCAAAAATTATTACCGCTTAATCCAGAAGAAATTTCTTTTCTAGTTCTCACGCATGCGCATATAGATCACTGCGGTCTGATTCCGCGCTTATGTGCTCAAGGATTTAAAGGCCCTATTTATTGCACGACCACGACTGCAAAATTACTTGAAATTATGTTGCTCGATAGCGCCCATATTCAAGTCTCTGACTTTGAGAGAGCTGAGAGAAAAAACAAATTAGGCAAATGGCGTGGTGATATGCCGATTCTTTTATATGACACCAAGCAAGCGATCGATTCACTCAGCCAGGTCAAAGCCATTCCTTACACTAAAAAGTTTTCACCTACCCCGGGTATTGATGTCACATTCGAAGAGGCGGGACATATTTTAGGTTCTTCAATTGCAGTCATCGATGTCAAAGAAAAAAATGAAACTTCAAAGCGATTAGTTTTTTCAGGCGATATAGGGATGTTTGAAAAACCTATTTTTCGTCAGCCTTCATTGATTGAATCTGCAGATGTATTAGTGGTTGAATCCACTTATGGAGATCGACTTCATCGAGGCATCAAAGAAACAGAGGATGAGTTGGTAGAAATAGTGACACAGACATTAGATAGAGGCGGCAACGTCATCATGCCGGCTTTCGCAGTAGGTAGAACACAAGAGATACTTTTTATATTGGCTGACCTCATCAGGCGAGAGCGTTTGCCCCATTTAAATGTATGGGTCGATTCACCTATGGCTACAAAAGTCACCGAGCTCACTAGCGCATGCATGGATGAGCTTGATGATGATGCAAAATTACTTTATCAATGGCTTCTTGATCATAAGAATAAAATTGATGTGAGATTTGTGGGCGATGTTGATGAATCAAAATCATTAAACCGATTAAAAAGTGGTGCGATTATTATTTCGTCCAGTGGCATGTGTCAGGCAGGAAGAATTCTTCATCATCTGATTAATAATTTACCTTTTGAAAAAAATGCGATCGTCATTACGGGATTTCAAGCGCTCAGAACCTTAGGCCGTCGATTGGTGGATGAAGCCGCTTCAGTAAAAATTATGGGTGAGTATGTGGATGTCAAAGCATCCATTCATACCCTGGGAGGCTTATCGGCGCATGCCGATCGAGATAATTTATTGAAGTGGTTAAAAGGATTCAAACAAAAACCAAAACACGTGTTTGTGGTTCATGGCGAGCCATCAGCTTCGATTCATTTTGTGCAATCGATTCGAGAAAATTTAAATTGGAATGATGTCATTATTCCAACACTTCAAAGTACGTTTGATATTAGCTAATCGCTAAACCTTTTTCATCAAACATACCTTCAAAGAGTGCAGAACTTAAATAACGCTCAGCGGTGTCAGGTAGAATCACAACAATCGTTTTGCCTTCGTATTGAGGAAGTTTTGCAAGTCTCACAGCCACTGCAGCTGCAGCACCACAAGAGATGCCTGCCAAAATACCTTCTTCACGCGCTAATCTTCTCGCGAAAGCGATAGCTTCTTCGTTGCTAATTTGTTCTACCTTATCAATAAGAGATAAATCTAAATTACCTGGAATAAATCCTGCACCAATGCCTTGAATTTTATGAGGCGAGGGCTTAATTTCGTCACCATTTAATTTTTGTGTGATGACAGGACTTAAAGAAGGCTCGACTGCAACTGATTCAATATTTTTTTGCTTGGTATGTTTGAGATAACGTGTGACGCCTGTAATCGTGCCACCAGTCCCAACACCAGAAACGAATACATCAATATTGCCATTTGTATCATTCCATATTTCAGGGCCTGTTGTTTTTTCGTGAATCGCTGGATTAGATGGATTATTAAATTGCTGAAGCAAAACATATTTAGCATCAGTGGCTGTAATTTCAGTCGCTTTCGCTACAGCACCATTCATACCCTTTGGCCCTTCTGTTAAAATAATTTTTGCACCTAGGGCAGTTAAAAGTTTTCTGCGTTCCATGCTCATGGTTTCTGGCATAGTGAGAGTAATAGGTATGCCTTTAGCTGCAGCGACAAAGGCGAGTGCGATACCTGTATTACCACTTGTAGGCTCAATAATTTCTTTTCCAGGGCCGAGTAACTTTTTTTCAATGGCATCATTAATCATGGCAACACCAATACGACATTTCACAGAGTAGGCTGGATTTCTGCCTTCAATTTTTGCGAGCACACTTGCTTTAGCGCCATCTGTCACGCGATTTAATTTGACAAGTGGTGTATTGCCTATAGTTTGTGAATTGTCTTCAAAATAAGCCATGATAATTCCTTAAAATTTAAATATTCCTATTAACCAAAATGATAATGTTTCTTTAATGCTTTTTTAACATGCCACGTGCAAGACAATCCCTCCTTAAAAGTGACAAGATCGCCCTTGCCAAAATTCACAGGCTCACCTCCATCAGGTGTTACCGTCACTTCACCTTCTAGAATGTATGCGATCTCTTGTTCCGAATAGCTCCAGGGGAAAGTCGATGGCTCTTTTGACCAAGTAGGACAAGACTTAATGCCTAAAGTATTAAGCCTCTCTTCACTTGGATTTTTTTCAACAATAATTTTTGACATCACCGTCTCCCATGAGATGTATGGATAATTCATTATAATAAGAATATTAAAATATTAGTAAATCATCATGCTTAATCTAGATCAAATGCATCCCTTCCCAAGAATCATTAAATGACCAATCAAGAGACACAAAAAGTGGGTTGGCATTTTGATCATAGCTATATAAAGCTTCCTAAAGATTTTTTTGTTGAGCAACTCCCAATAGAAGTTCAAAACCCAAAACTTATTTTATTAAACGAAGCTTTATTAAAGTATTTAGGTTTAGATAAAGAAGCTTTAAGCCATGAAGCCTGGGGCAGTATTTTTTCTGGAAATACAATTCCTGAAAATGCGTATCCGATTGCTCAAGCATACGCAGGTCATCAATTTGGACACTTTACTTTGTTGGGTGATGGCAGGGCTGTCTTATTGGGTGAACAGATTAATCCAAATGGAAAACGTTTTGATATTCAATTGAAAGGATCAGGACAAACACCCTATTCTAGACGTGGTGATGGCCGAGCTGCATTAGGACCGATGTTACGCGAATACATTATTAGTGAAGCAATGCATGCGTTAAATATTCCAACGACAAGAAGTTTGGCGGTAGTTGTCACGGGAGAAAGCATTATGCGCGATGAGTTTTTACCTGGCGCAGTGCTCACAAGGGTTGCGAAAAGTCATATTCGTGTAGGCACTTTTCAATTCGCTTCCACATTAAATGACATTCAAAAATTAAAAGCCCTCGCTGATTACACAATTGATCGTCATTATCCAGAGTGCAAAGAAAAAGATAATCCCTATCTTGCATTTTTAAACGCGGTGATTGAAAGGCAAGCATTACTCGTTAGCCAATGGATGCACGTAGGTTTTATTCATGGCGTCATGAATACAGATAATATGTCGTTGAGCGGTGAAACGATTGATTATGGCCCTTGCGCATTTATGGATCGCTATCATCCTGAGACTGTATTTAGTTCGATCGATCGTCAGGGTCGCTATGCTTATGCTAATCAAGCGCCTATCGCGCAGTGGAACTTAGCAAGATTTGCGGAGACTTTACTTCCGCTTATAGATCAAGATACTGATAAATCCATTGAATTAGCATCTCAATCAGTGAATAGTTTTTCAGATCTATTTCAGGCGTCATGGTTAAAAGGCATGCGACAAAAAATAGGCTTATTTGATGAAGAAGCAGGTGACATTGATTTAATCAATGAGTTATTAATTCTCATGCAGAAAAATAAAGCTGACTATACGCTTACATTTCGACATCTCTCTTCAGATGCAATTTTAAAGGATGTTATTTTTGAAGATGCATCATTTAAGGCTTGGTATAAAAAATGGATGCATTGCATTCAAAAACAAAAAGATGGTGAGGAGACGTCAAAGCTTATGATGTTAAAGCGCAATCCAGCCGTTATTCCCCGCAATCATTTAGTGGAGAAAGCATTAACATTTGCGGTGATGGAACAAGATTACAAATTATTAAATGATTTGCTTGCAGCACTCCAAAAACCTTACGAGGACTCAAAGATATTTAGCGAGCCACCTTTAGAGGAAGACAAGTCTTATCAAACGTTTTGCGGGACATAAAAAGAAATCACACATAAGGTGAATACACCTTATGTGTGAGCATTGAAATTATTTTGATTTTTTAGCTGCAGGTGCTTCTTTTGCTTTTGCAGGTTTAGCTGGCTTAGCCGATTTTGCAAGTTGAGCCTTAAGATCTTCAAGGTCTTTACTTTGAGCTGTTACTTTTGCCTCTAAGTCAGCTACGATAGCTTTCTTTTGCGCATCAGCTTTTTCATAATCAGTCACTTTTTGATTAAGCGTTGCAATTTGACCATTTAAATTTTTAATTTCCGCAGTTTGAGCACTTAATTGGTCTTCAGCGTTATAAGCGCTATATGAAAAATAACCTGCTACCGCGATTAAGATTGCAATGATGATGTTTTTAAAAGTGCCAGAGTTTTCCATCTATGATTCCTTCTTGATTATGTTGAATTTAAAAGTATTCGTTTATACACATACTCTCTTAGGTAGGCATGATATAAGAAAGTTCTGTAATCTCAAAGCAACTGAGCGTTTAGAAAAATAAAAAACCCGCTTTAAAGCGGGTTTTTTTAAATCAAGTGATTAATTATTTTGAAGCAATCACTTTTGCAGCTTTTGAACAAAGTTCGCTGCTTGATTTATTCACCATGCCTACAACGTCTTCTGAGCGAAGATTAGCTTGTGTAAGCGCTTTCTCAGCTTCAGTTTGTGCTTTGCAAGCAAGTGCAAAATCGTTATTTTTAACAGCGATGACGCTTAAATTTTGTAAGCGTGCTGCACGCTCTAATTCGTGAAGTTTTTCATTGCTTTGAATGAATGTGGACGCAGCCACTGTAGTTGAAATTGCTGCAACAGCAGCGACAATAATAAGACTTAAACGTACTGACTTTTTCATTTCTTTTCCTTTTGGGTTGTATTAATAATGTGCACTTTTGATGCACATGATCATCTTAGTAGACAATTGTTAACAAATTATGACAATGGCACACCTTTTGCTTTATATAAATTGAGAGCTTTAATTTTTCCTCCATAGTTAACGTTGAACTCTCAAATACTTATCAACTTTTATTAAGGGAAACAAATGTCAAAATTAGTTGCTTTATTAGTATCAGGTTTATTTGCAGTGTCATTGAATGTATTCGCTGCTGACGCACCGGCTGCGGATGCCAAGCCAGCGCCTGCTGCAAAGAAAGAAGAAAAGAAAGCGCCTGTTGCGAAGCCGGCTCCAGAAGCTAAACCAGCTGCTGACGCGAAAGCGAAGTAGTGATGTTGTAATCAAGAGGGTGCCCCTAAGTCGCCCTCTTGATTATTTTTATGCATTGATTTGGTTCAAATGCATTTATTCAGGGCGATTTAATTTAATTAGTTACAACAATGATTTTTTCAAAAAACAAACTGCTCAAATTTATTAAAGACTATTTACCTTTAAGACTTACGTCCCAAGACAAAAACTTTCTTTTTTCTTTTCTTCTTATTTTTTTTCTACTGATTATTCCTGCGATTTATTATTTCGAGACTTTATTGGGCCACAAATAAAAATCGAGATATTGATTTAACGATGGCGATTGGGGGCTATGACTTCTTGTGAGGCAAGAATCACTTCACGTAAAAAACAAAGCAAACCCAATATAAGTGCTGACATTGCTGTAATAAACATGATCGTCACAATGTTAGGAAGATTAAGGCCTAAATTGACTTCAACAAAGAGAGAGCCAATTGAAATACATACGCTTAAGGCCGAAAGTGTAATTAAACCAATAGATCTTCTGATCCAAGTTGTTCTGCTAATAATAATATTAAGTTCATCAAAATAAGCTTTCTTTTCTTTTAAGGGCATATCGTTGATGATGCGAGCTCGATCAACTGCTCTACCTAATCGATTTACGAGAACAGACAATATCGAACCGATGCCTGTGATTAAGAAAACAGGCGCTACTGCATCATGAATAGCTTCGGATACAGATTGAATATCAGGCAGAGTATGAAAAATCATTTGAACCTCTTGTTATTTGAAGATGGCTTCATGTTGTCATTCACTTTCCAAACTGTCAAATCACTGCCAAACCGTTTCTTTTAGGTTATTGCAGATCAGCGGAAGTGCGCTTATTTGGCATGACTTTTGCTCTAATTGTTATATAGGTGCATTTTTCACCAAGATTGGGCGTGAAAGAGCCACTTTTTAAATTTAAATAGAGAAAATGCATCTTTTTAGGGCGTTAGATGGCAAAGACAAATACATTTTTTGATGAAATGATTTCAGGTAAGGATGAGATAAGAAGTATTTATTCTGCCTATAGTCAGTGGCTCAAAGATACTTCAAGCATGCAGCTTAAAAGTAAAAATCAGGAAGCAGAACTTCTCTTTCGTAGAGTTGGTATTACATTTAACGTTTATGGCGAGACTGATGGTGCTGAGCGATTAATTCCTTTCGATATTATTCCTCGACTTCTTTCTTCTAAAGAATGGGACTTTATTTACAAAGGAACGGTGCAACGCGTTAAAGCATTGAATATGTTTTTGCATGATATTTATCATGATCAACTGATTATCAAAGAGGGGCTAGTGCCTCAATCTTTATTACAAAATTCACAATATCGACCTGAAATGTTTGGCGTGGATGTACCTAACCAAATCTACGCACACATTGCTGGGGTCGATATTGTAAGAACAGACGAATCACAATTTTATGTACTCGAAGATAACTTAAGAACACCCTCAGGTGTTTCTTACATGCTTGAGAATAGAAAAATGATGATGCGATTATTTCCGGAGCTATTTCGTCGTTATTCAGTAGCCCCCGTTGAACATTACCCACAAGTTTTATTAAATAATTTGCGCGCTGTTGCACAAAACGGGATAGAAGAACCAACGGTAGTTCTTCTCACACCGGGCGCATATAACAGCGCTTATTTCGAACATGCATTCATTGCTCAGCAGATGGGGGTTGAGCTTGTGGAAGGTAAAGATCTTTTTGTAAATAAGAATGCGGTCTACATGAAAACAATCGAAGGCCCTAGACGAGTCGATGTTATTTATCGACGCATTGATGATGATTTTATTGACCCTTTAGCTTTTAATGAAGGGTCAATGTTAGGAGTGCCCGGGTTACTTTCTGTTTATCGCGAAGGCGGTGTCACCTTAGCTAATGCCATAGGCACAGGCGTTGCTGATGATAAGGCAACCTATATGTATGTGCCTAAGATGATCGAATTTTATTTAAATGAAAAACCTATTCTAGAAAATGTCCCCACTTATGATTTAAGTAAAGAAGATGATTTGAAATATACGCTTTCTCATTTAAATGAGCTTGTAGTGAAAGAGGTTCAGGGTTCGGGAGGTTACGGCATGCTCGTGGGACCAACTTCAACTAAAAAAGAAATTGAGACATTCCGTGAAGTGATTTTAAAAAATCCAGATAATTATATTGCGCAACCCCCGCTGTCTCTTTCTCAATGCCCTACATTAATTGATGAAAGTATTGATTCAAGACATGTGGACTTAAGACCTTTTGTTCTTTCAGGAAAAGAAACGAGTGTTGTGCCCGGTGGATTATGTCGTGTTGCTTTGAAGAAAGGATCCTTGGTCGTAAATTCTTCTCAAGGTGGCGGTACAAAAGATACATGGATTTTAGAAAAGAATCATCATGCTTAGCCGAACTGCAGATCACCTGTATTGGATGGCACGATACATTGAACGCGCTGAAAATATGGCGCGTGCACTTGATGTCACCTATAACATGTCTCTGGTGCCTAATGAGGATATTACGGAAGCCATGTTCTGGTCACCTGCATTAGAAATATCAGGTACGACAGAAATATATGAAAGAGATATTGGTGAAGTCACTGCAGCTAATGTGATCAATTACTTGGCGATGGATCAAAGAAATCCTTCAAGTATTTATTCTGCACTCAAATCAGCAAGAGAAAATGCCCATGCTGTAAGAGTTACTATGACAACAGAAACTTGGGAGAGTATCAATTCTATCTGGTTAGAGTTTAATCAATTTCATAAGCAGGATTTTTCTAAAAAAGGATTGCGCGAATTTTGTGATTGGGTAAAAACAAGATCACATTTATTTAGAGGTGTTTGTTTTGGAACAATGTTGCGAGATGATGCTTTTAATTTTGTGAGACTCGGGACTTTTATTGAGCGTGCTGATAATACGGCGCGATTATTAGATGTGAAATACCATTTACTTTTGCCAAGTGGTCAAGAGGTGGGCGGCGCTGTAGATTATTACGAATGGAGCTCAGTATTAAGATCAGTATCTGCGCTTCAAGCGTATCAAAAGATATTTAATGATACGATTGAGCCATGGCGTGTTGCAGAATTACTAACCTTAAGATGTGATATGCCAAGATCGCTTCACGCATGTTTCGATGAAATTATTCTTATTTTAGAAGCGCTATCGAAATCAAAAAATAATGAAGCATTTAGACTCGCAGGTGAAATTCATGCCAGACTTCATTACGGCAAGATTAAAGATATTTTTCAATATGGTTTACATGAGTTTTTAAGTGACTTTATTAAATCGAACGATTTAATTGGCCAAGAGATTCATAAACACTTCTTAAGCGCGACCTATTAATCATGTTACTTAAAATAGAGCATCACACACACTATAGTTATAGCGATTTCGTAAACTACACCATACAACACCTGCGTTTAACACCGAATAGTGAATTTGGACAATACGTAAGACGTTGGGATATTAAGGTTAAAGGCGAGTTACATCAATTTCAGGATGCTTATAAAAATATTAGCCATCGTCTAATTGTGAATGAGCCTCACCAGGAAATTGATATTATTGCAATAGGTGAAGTTGAAACAGGACTAGATAAAAAGAATGATCAAGACTATTTGCCTCTTCCAATATTTTTGCGAGATACAAAACTTACAGAAGCGAGTGCAAAGTTAAGTCGATTTGCTCATAAGTTTAAAACTTCAAGTGATAAACAAAATGAAGCGCTTGAAAAAATGATGCATGAAATTCTTAATCAAGTTGAATATATTAAAGGTGCGACTAGAGTCACTACGACAGCCTCGGAAGCCTTTCAATTAAAAAAAGGTGTTTGCCAGGATCATGCACATATTTTTATTGCGTGTTGTCATGAGCTTAATTTGCCGGCGCGCTATGTGAGTGGATACATGTTTACTGAGGATGGTCATCTTATGCAGTCTCACGCATGGGCTGATGTTTGGCTTGAGCATGGGGGTTGGCAAAGTTTTGACGTATCTAATGGATGCCGAGTTAATGATCTGTATGTAAGGCTCGCGATTGGATTGGATTATAAATCAGCGAGTCCTGTAGTTGGCGTCAGGCTTGGTGGCGGCGCTGAAGGTATGGCTTCGAGTGTCATTATTAATCAATCCAATACACCTATTGATAAAAGAAAAAAAATAGATAAATCTGAGCTTATAATTCAAGCCACTCAGCAACAACAATAATAATGTTTAAGGAAATCATATGACCTATTGTGTAGGCCTCCTATTGAATGAAGGTCTTGTCTTTGCATCAGATACAAGAACAAATGCAGGTGTTGATCAGGTCGCCATCGTGCCTAAGATGCATATCTTCGAGGTAAAAAATAAGCGAGTCGTAGTGCTGCTCACTGCAGGCAATTTAGCAATCACTCAGTCCGTTGTGAATGCTTTGAAAGCTAATACTTTAAAAAAAGGGAAAACAAAACATATTAATAATGTAGTGAGCATGTTCGATGTGGCTGAATTGGTCGGTGAGGAAATGCGCTTGGCTTACGAGCGTGATGCTAAACATCTTAAAAGTCAGAATATTGAATTCAATGCGACTATTTTAGTGGGTGGTCAGATTAAAGGTGAAAAACCGAGATTGTTTAATGTTTATGCCGCAGGTAATTTTATTGAGACATGTGCTGAGACGCCTTACTTCCAAATTGGCGAAACAAAATATGGAAAGCCCATTATCGATCGTGTTGTAAAACATGACTCTAAAATGATGGATGTCGTGAAGTGTTTGCTTGTATCTTTTGACTCCACTATCAGAAGTAATATTTCGGTAGCAGCTCCAATCGATTTGTTACTTTATAAAATAAATACTTTTAGTTCAAAGAATAAAAAACGTATTACAGATAATGATCCTTATTTTATTCAGTTAAGACAGGAATGGTCGAGTGGACTTAAAAAAGTTTTTACAGGTTTAAAGAATCCGAATTGGTTTTGATGCATAAAAAAAGACCAGCGAGACTTACAGTCAGCTGGTCTTTTAATTTAATCTAAATTATTTAGATTGTGTTTTTGCAGCCTTGTTGCATAAGTCTTGATTGCTTTTATGAATCATGCCAAGTAAGTCCTCTGCTTTTGAGTGAACTTTACCTAAGTATTGCTCTGCTTCAGTTTGTGATTTGCAAGCAAGTACATAATCTTTATTGCCGATAGCAATTAGAGTTAAATTTTGTAAGCGTGAAACAGCTTCTAATTCTTTAATTTTTACTCTAGCGCTAACATATTTAAATGCAACAGCTGCTGAAGCAACTAAACCGATAAGTGCGACTGCGATCGTTAATTTTGTATTTTTTTTCATTACATTCCTTAGTAAGACTTTTAAAATTTGAATGGTGGCCAGGGGCAGAATCGAACTGCCGACACGCGGATTTTCAATCC
>CAINIH010000146.1 GCA_903849185.1 uncultured Methylophilaceae bacterium | reverse complement strand
GTAGGCCCTTACATGGTCACTAAAGCTATGGCGAGTGGCGTTTCAGCATGTCTTGCAACGGGTGCCAAAATTAAAGGAGTGAACTATGCGATTACTTCCGCATGTTCAACCAGTGCTCATTGTATTGGTGCAGGTGTTGAACAAATTCAACTAGGTAAACAAGATATTATTTTTGCAGGCGGCGCTGAAGAAGAGCATTGGACACTTTCTTTTATGTTCGATAGTATGGGAGCTCTTTCAAGTAAATACAATGAAACTCCAGAAAAAGCCTCGCGTACTTATGATGTGAATCGTGATGGTTTTGTGATCTCAGGCGGCGGTGGTATTTTGGTTCTAGAAGAATATGAGCATGCTAAAGCGCGCAATGCAAAAATTTATGCAGAAGTCGCAGGCTACGGCGCGACATCTGATGGTTATGATATGGTGGCACCAAGCGGCGAAGGCGCTGAGCGATGTATGGCGCTTGCACTCCAAGGAATCGACCATGTCGATTATATGAATACACATGGCACAAGCACCCCTGTGGGTGATGTCAAAGAACTTGAAGCGATTCGTGCTGTATTTGGGGATAATAAATATGGCCCTATGCCACATATTGCGTCGACTAAATCTTTATCTGGTCATGCGTTAGGTGCGGCCGGCGTCAATGAAGCGATCTATAGTCTTATCATGATGGAAAATAAATTTATTGCACCATCAGTGAATATTGAAGAGCTCGATCCTTTAGCCAAAGATCTTCCTATCGTGACAAAGCGTATTGATAATATCGAAGTGAAAACAGCAATTTCAAATAGCTTCGGCTTTGGCGGCACAAACGCCTGTCTTGTATTTTCAACAAAAAATCTTTAAAGCATAAGCGCGAGTAAAACCTTGCGCTCTTCATTTGCCAGAATATTATAAGTTCTGCACGCAGATTGATTATTCATAGATTCAACAGCCATATTTTTCTTTGAAAAATATTCCAAAAGTCTTGACTCAAGATGTTCTTGTATATTTCCAGTGCCCAATAAAATGATTTCAACATTCAAAGATTCAATAGCCTCAAAACTATTTTCTTTGATGTCTTTAATGCTTTTGACTGGCCATTCAAGAAGAAGTTGATTAGGCGTCACGATAAGACTTGAATGATGGCGCTCTTGATTTACTTCCACCCAGTTTAAATCGTACCCTGTGATGAGATTTTTATTGTCAGATTGAATTAAGTGAAATTTCATAACATCGTGTTTTTAAAGAAATAAATTGAATCAAAACCCTCTCATTTGTTGGCGGAATGGGCGTTCACAAGGTAAGATATCATATATTCAAATTTAGGTAATTAAATTGGCTCAGCTTAAAAAATCATCGAAATTAAATAACGTCTGTTATGACATTCGCGGACCTGTTTTAGCACACGCTAAAAAAATGGAAGAAGAAGGTCATCGTATTATCAAGCTTAATATTGGCAATCCAGCAGCTTTTGGATTTGAAGCGCCTGAAGAGATTGTTCAAGACGTGATTCGTAATATGGGTAAAGCATCTGGCTACACAGATAGCAAAGGGCTTTTTGAGCCAAGAAAATCTATCATGCATTACACACAGGAAAAAAATATTCCAAATGTTGATGTAGATGACGTGATTATTGGTAATGGCGTGTCAGAACTTATTGTCATGTCAATGCAGGCATTATTAGATAACGACGATGAAGTATTGATCCCTATGCCAGATTATCCGCTATGGACAGCGGCTGTGACATTGGCAGGTGGAAAGCCTAGACATTATTTATGTGATGAAGCTTCAAGCTGGTACCCCGATCTTAAAGACATTGAAAGTAAAATCACCAACAAAACAAAAGCGATTGTTGTAATCAATCCAAATAATCCGACAGGTGCACTTTATCCAAAAGATATTCTAGAGGGCATTATTCAAATCGCAAGAAAACATAAACTTGTTGTTTTTGCAGATGAGATTTACGACAAAGTTGTTTACGACAAGAAGAAACATATTTCGATTGCATCTCTTGCAGACGACATTCTTTTTGTCACATTCAATGGTTTATCAAAAAACTATCGTGCATGCGGCTATCGTGCAGGATGGTTAGTTGTATCTGGTAACAAGAAAGAATCTACAGACTACATTGAAGGTTTAAACATGTTAGCCTCCATGCGTTTATGTGCAAACGTTCCTGGACAGCTTGCGATTCAAACCGCTTTAGGTGGGTATCAAAGTATTGATGATCTTGTTGCACCTACAGGACGACTTTTTAAGCAAAGAGAACTTGCTTACAACATGCTTGTGTCGATACCTGGTGTCACATGTGTTAAGCCCGAGGCTGCGATGTATCTGTTTCCTAAATTAGATCCAAAGATGTATCCGATTAAAGACGATCAAGAATTTATTTTAAAATTATTAATCGACAAAAAAGTATTATTAGTTCAAGGCACAGGATTTAATTGGAAAGATCCTGATCACATAAGAATTGTTTTCTTACCAAACGAAGATGATCTTAAAGAATCAATTAATCGCATTGCCAATTATCTTGAAAACTTTAAGAAAAATACTGCGAACTAGAGAGCTATAACTGATGAAAAGAATGAATATAGGTTTATTAGGTATCGGTACAGTAGGTGGCGGTGTATTTGAACTTTTAAAATCTAACATTAAAGAGATACAACGTAAAACATCTGCTGATATGAAAATTGTCGCTGTGGCAGATAAAAATGTCGCACGCGCAAAAGAAATTGTTGGAAACTCGATCGAGGTCACTGATGATGCATTTAAATTAGTTGCTGATAAAGAGATCGATGTCATTGTTGAACTGATCGGTGGTACAACTATTGCAAAAGATTTAGTGGTGAAAGCGATTGAAAATAAAAAGCATGTCGTAACTGCCAATAAAGCATTGCTCGCGAATTTCGGAAATGAACTATTTGAATTAGCCCAAAAGAATAATGTCACTTTAGCTTTTGAAGCATCAGTCGCTGGTGGCATACCTATTTTAAAATCAATTAGAGAAGGTTTAGCTGGAAATAAGATTGAGTGGGTCGCAGGTATTATTAATGGGACTACCAATTTTATTTTGACTGAGATGCGTGAAAAGGGCATTACATTTGCTAAAGCCTTATCTGAGGCTCAATCTTTAGGATACGCAGAAGCGGATCCTACTTTTGATATTGAAGGTATTGATGCAGCTCACAAATTAACTATTCTTGCTGGTTTATCTTTCGGCATTCCTATGAGCTTCAAAGATGTTTATGTGGAAGGTATTAAAGCGCTTGAGCAAAAAGATATTCGATATGCAGAAGAATTAGGCTATCGGATTAAGTTATTAGGTATCGCTAAAAAAAGAGATAAAGGTATTGAGTTAAGAGTACATCCAACTTTAATACCTGAAAAACGTTTAATTGCTAATGTAAATGGCGCAATGAATGCTGTCGTTGTTAAAGGTAATATGGTTGGTCCAACGCTTTATTATGGCGCCGGTGCCGGTGCATTACCAACCGCGAGCGCTGTCGTTGCTGATCTGATTGATATTTCAAGATCATCTCAGGTCCCTCCTCATGGTTTTGACGATAATAAAATTGATCCAATACCTATCTATAAAATCGAAGACGCAATCAGTGGTTATTATTTAAGAATTCGTGTTTCAGATAAGCCAGGTGTATTAGCTGAGATCACAAAATTATTTGGCGATAAGAAAATTTCAATTGACGCGATGCTTCAAAAGGAGCCTCAAGAGCATGAATCTGAAGCAGATATTGTCATACTAAGCCATTTAGCAGTTGAGAAAGATATCAATGCTATCATTGATTCAATTGAGTCCTTATCAGCCACCATTGGAAAAGTTATTAAAATTAGATTAGAAGAACTTAGCAAATAAAGACTTTATGAAATATATTTCAACGCGTGGCCAATCAAAGCCACTTTCTTTTTCTGAGATTTTATTAGGCGGTCTTGCACCTGACGGTGGTTTGTATCTTCCAGAGTCTTATCCTCAATTTTCAGCTCAAGATTTAAATAATATGCGAAGCATGAGTTATGCTGAACTTGCTTTTCATATCATTTCTAAATTTGTTGATGACATACCAAAAGATGACTTAAAAACGATTATCAATAAAACATACACCAAAGAAGTGTATGCATTTTCTAGATCGCAACAAAAACCAGAAGACATTACACCCATTTTAAAAGTTAAAGATAATCTATATATTCTTTCGCTTTCAAATGGACCAACACTTGCATTTAAAGATATCGCAATGCAACTCCTTGGCAATCTCTTTGAATATGTGCTCGCTAAAGAAAATGCGGAAATTAATATTTTGGGTGCAACGTCTGGAGATACAGGATCTGCTGCTGAATATGCAATGCGAGGAAAAAAAGGCATTAATGTCTTTATGTTGTCACCTTATCAAAAAATGAGTCGTTTTCAATCAGCTCAAATGTTTAGTATTCAAGATCCTAATATTTTCAATTTAAGCATCAAAGGTGTCTTTGATGATTGCCAAGATATTGTTAAAGCGGTATCTAATGACTTAGATTTTAAAAGAGATTTAAAAATTGGCGCAGTGAACTCAATTAATTGGGGCAGAATTTTAGCGCAGATCGTTTATTACTTTAAAGGTTATCTTGCTATTACCAAAAACAATGAAGAAGTGAGCTTTACTGTTCCCACAGGAAATTTTGGTAATATTTGTGCAGGTCACATAGCTCGCATGATGGGTCTTCCAATTAAGAGACTTGTGGTTGCTACCAATGAAAATAATGTATTAGATGAGTTCTTTAAAACAGGCATGTATAAGCCGCGTGACTCTAAAAATACCTTTCATACTTCAAGCCCTTCAATGGATATATCTAAGGCCTCTAATTTTGAACGATTCATTTTTGATTTAATTGGACGAGACAGTAAAAAATTAAATGAATTATGGAAATCGATTGATCAAGGCGGTAATTTTGATTTAAACCAAGGCGGTATCTTTGAAAAAATTAAAGATTTTGGATTTACATCATCTTCAAGTACACACAAAGAACGTATTCACTACATTAAAGAAATTTACAATCAATACAAGATCATCATAGATACGCATACAGCAGATGGATTTAAAGCAGCCTATGAGCATATGGATGATAATGTGCCGATGATTGTTCTTGAGACAGCATTACCTATTAAATTTGAAGATTCTATTGTGGAAGCGATAAATCAAAAACCTGACAGACCAGAATCATTAAAACATTTAGAAGATCTTCCGCAAAAATTTGAAGTTTTAGATAATCAAGTTGATCAAGTTAAAACATTTATAAGGCAAAACGTCTAAGATCATGAAGCAATATTTAGATTTACTTAATCACGTTAAAAACCATGGTGATGTTAAACATGACCGAACTGGTACAGGTACAATTTCTGTGTTCGGCTATCAAATGCGTTACGACCTATCAAAAGGCTTTCCTTTATTAACTACAAAAAAAGTACATTTGAAGTCAATTATTCACGAACTTTTATGGTTTTTAAGTGGCAGCACAAATATTAAATACTTAAAAGATAACGGCGTGAGTATTTGGGATGAATGGGCGGATGAAAATGGCAACTTAGGTCCAGTATACGGTTACCAATGGAGAAGCTGGCCCACCGCTGATGGAAAACATATCGATCAGATTACGGAATTGATTGAGTCAATTAAAAAAAATCCAGATTCAAGACGATTAATAGTTTCAGCTTGGAATGTTTCAGAAATTTCAAAGATGAAACTGCCACCTTGTCATGCATTTTTCCAATTTTATGTTTCGAATGGAAAATTATCTTGTCAGCTTTACCAAAGAAGTGCAGATATTTTTCTAGGCGTACCTTTTAATATTGCATCTTATGCGCTTCTTACAATGATGGTAGCTCAAGTATGTTCATTAGAGCTTGGCGATTTTGTTCATACGTTAGGCGACGCACACATTTATTCTAATCATATGGATCAGGTCAATGAGCAATTATCAAGACCACCTAAAGCATTACCTCGTATGATAATTAATCCTGAAGTTAAAAGTATTTTTGACATTAAATTTGAAGATTTTGTTTTAGAAAATTACGATCCTGACCCTGCGATTAAAGCGCCTGTAGCAGTCTAGTGTCGAAACTATCCATCATTGTTGCAATGAGTTCTAATCGTGTTATTGGTGTGAATAACACCTTGCCCTGGCATCTAAGTGAAGACCTAAAGCATTTTAAATCTTTAACGACAGGCCACACGATTATTATGGGTCGAAAGACTTACGAGTCCATAGGTCGACCACTCCCTAATAGAAGAAATATTGTGATTAGTCGAAATAAGGAAGCTTCATATGAAGGTGCGGAAGTTGTGCATAGTATCGAAGATGCTTTTTCTATTTCTAGGAACGATAACGAGGTATTTGTGATCGGGGGTTCAAATATATATGAACAAGCATTAAGCTTGGTGGATCACTTATATATTACAGAAATTAAGAAAAGCTTTTCGGGGGATGCTTATTTTCCTGAGATCAATAAACAAATATGGGTCGAATCTTCAAGAGAAGATCATATTACAAATGATGGCCTTGAATTTTCTTTTGTAAAGTATCAAAAAAATACTAAATAGATACGCAATCTACAAAGTAGTGCGCTTTACCATCAATCTTTTGTTTCACTAATCCGTGATTGTCTGTTTCAAATCCTGGGAATTTCTCATTAAAATCTCTTGCGAATTTTAGATAGTCCACAATAATTTTATTAAAACGTTCGCCAGGTATTAGAAGAGGAATGCCTGGTGGATAAGGTGTGAGAAGTACCGCTGTAATTCTGCCTTCTAAATCATCAATCGCCACACGTTCAATTTCTTTGTGAGCCATTTTTGAAAAAGCTTCTGTTGGCTTCATTGCAGGAATCATGTCAGAGAGATACATTTCAGTGGTAAGTCTTGCAATGTCATGTTTTTTATAAATTTCATGAATCTGTGTACATAAATCTTTTAATCCGATGCGTTCATAACTTGGTTGCTTTTGAATAAACTCAGGTAAGACTTTCCATAAAGGCTGATTCTTATCGTAATCATCTTTAAATTGTTGAAGTGCTGCAACAAGCGTATTCCATCGGCCTTTAGTGATACCGATCGTAAACATAATAAAGAATGAGTAGAGGCCTGTTTTTTCTACAATAACCCCGTGTTCTGCCAAATATTTAGTAACGATAGAAGCAGGAATACCAAACTCTTCCGAAAATTCGCCATCAACATTAAGGCCTGGGGTAATGATGGTTGCCTTAATAGGGTCGAGCATATTAAAGCCATCAGCAAGATTACCGAATCCATGCCAATGATCATTGGCATTTAACATCCAAGCATCTCGATCTTCGAGACCTTCGTCTGATAAATCGTTAGGGCCCCATACTTTAAACCACCAGTCAGATCCCCATTCAATATCTACTTTTCGCATAGCGCGTCTGAAGTCTAACGCTTCCATGAGAGATTCTTCTACAAGCGCTTTGCCGCCAGGTTCTTCCATCATCGCAGCAGCGACATCGCAACTCGCAATGATTGAATATTGAGGACTGGTAGAACTATGCATTAAGAATGATTCGTTAAAGACTTCTCGGTCAAGTTTATTTTTTTCTGCATCTTGCACAAGAATTTGAGATGCTTGGCTTAAACCTGCTAAAAGTTTGTGTGTCGATTGTGTTGAGAAGATTAAACTGTCTTTACAGCGTGGACGATCAGCACCAATGGCATGATAGTCACCATAGAAATCGTGGAATGTTGCATGTGGCAACCAAGCTTCATCAAAATGAAGTGTATCAATTTTTCCATCTAACATTTCTTTAATTTCTTCAACGTTATAAAGAATACCGTCATAAGTTGATTGTGTAATTGTTAATACACGAGGCTTATCTTTTTTGTTGGTGATGAATGGATTCTTTTGAATTTTGTCTTGAATGTTTTTCCATTCGAATTCTTTTTTAGGAATGGGACCAATAATGCCAAAGTGATTTCGTGTTGGCATCAAGAAAATTGGAATAGCACCGGTCATAATAATGGAGTGCAATACTGATTTATGGCAATTTCGATCTACGATAACGATGTCGCCTGGGGCTACTGTTGAATGCCAAACCATCTTATTAGAGGTCGATGTGCCGTTTGTTACGAAATAAAGATGATCAGAGTTATATATACGCGCTGCATTTCTTTCTGAAGCGCCTACAGGACCTGTATGGTCAAGTAATTGTCCTAATTCATCTACTGCATTACATACGTCAGCGCGCAGCATGTTCTCACCAAAGAATTGGTGAAACATTTGGCCAACTGGTGATTTGAGGAAAGCAACGCCACCTGAGTGACCAGGACAATGCCATGAGTAGGAGCCATCGCCTGCATAATGAGTGAGAGCTTTAAAAAATGGTGGAGGCAAACTGTCTAAATAAGTTCTTGCTTCACGCACAATATAACGCGCTACGAATTCGGGCGTGTCCTCATGCATATGAATAAAACCATTAAGCTCTCTTAAAATTTCATTGGGAATGTGACGGCTTGTTCTTGTTTCGCCATGAAGAAATATAGGGATTTCTTCATTACGAAATCTAATCTCATCTACGAAATTTTTTAATTGCTGAAGAGCAGTTTGGTTTTCTTCAACGAACTCTTCATCATCGATAGATAGAATAAATGCAGAAGCCCGACTTTGTTGTTGAGCAAATGAAGATAAGTCGCCGTAGCTCGTAACACCAAGGACTTCAAAATTTTCTTCCTCGATCGCTTTTGCTAAAACTCTGATACCAAGACCAGATGAATTCTCAGATTTAAAGTCTTCATCAATGATGACTACGGGGAAGTTAAATTTCATATTAACCCTTTATATTTTAGGTAATGTTACGCCTACTTGACCTTGGTATTTTCCACCACGATCTTTATAGGATGTTTCACATACTTCATCGGATTCAAAGAATAACACTTGAGCGCAACCTTCGCCCGCATAAATCTTTGCTGGAAGAGGTGTTGTATTACTAAATTCTAAAGTCACATAACCTTCCCATTCTGGTTCAAAAGGCGTGACGTTTACAATAATGCCGCATCGTGCATAAGTTGATTTGCCTAAACATACCGTAAGCACACTTCTTGGAATTCTGAAGTACTCAACTGTTCTTGCAAGTGCAAATGAGTTAGGTGGGATGATGCAATAGTCAGCGTTAAATTCAACAAAAGAATTCGGGTCGAAATTTTTTGGATCGACGATAGTGCTATTAATATTGGTAAATACTTTAAATTCATTAGCGCATCGAATGTCATATCCATAACTCGATGTGCCATAAGATACGATTTTTTGATTGTCTTTCTCGCGAATAAGTTTAGGCTCGAATGGCTCAATCATGCCATGTTCTTCGGCCATCTTTCTTATCCATTTATCTGATTTTATCGTCATAATTTTCTTGTCTCAAAAAAAGAAAAATCCCGTTTGCACAATCTTGACGCTACGGGATTTCTAATGATTTAAATTTTCATTACTTTAGAGCTTATTTTCACCGATTTCAATACTCTGACGCCAAAATTGTTCAGGCTTGTCAAAGATAACTTTGGATTCAGCGGGATCAGCACTTCCAGCAGGGTAGGTAAAGACTGGGCTCTTATCTTCATTCCAGGCTTTAATTACAGGATCAAGTAGTCTCCATGATGCTTCTACCTCATTGATATGGAGGTATAAAGATTGGTCGCCTTGCATCAAATTAAGAAGGAGTGATTCATAAGCATCTACACTTTCATCCCCTGTAATTCTATTTGGGGCGTCCATAGCTACCGTTCTTACTTTGGTATCAAGCCCTGGAATTTTCGTTTGGATTTCAAAGCGGGTAAATTCTTTAGGTTGAATACTAATGACGAGCCAGTTATCGGCTTGCTCAGGAAGTGAAAGCGGTGCTTTTTTAAACTTAATCGCTATCGCAGTATCGGATGTGTGAAGACGCTTTGCTGTTCTCACATAGATAGGTACACCTTTCCATCGTGGTGTATTAATGTAGAACTTAAGCGCTGCGTAAGTCTCAACTACACTCTTTGGATCTTCCAGTTCTTCCAAATAACCCTTAACTTCTTCACCGTTGATTTTACCTCGACCATATTGCGCTTTAAAAGCATGCTTCTTAAGCTCGTTAAGAGGAATAGGTGTGATTGATTCAAGTACTTTAATTTTTTCAGCGCGAATATTTTCAGGGCTTAATGTTTGAGGCATTTCCATCGTCGTTAATGCAAGCATTTGCATAAGATGACTTTGAATCATATCTCTTAAAGCACCTGTTGCATCATAGAATTGAGTTCTCTCACCTACACCAAGCGTTTCATTATTTGTAATTTGAATATGATCGATATGCTCATGCGACCAAAGTGGATCAAAGATATGATTTGCAAAACGCGTGAGAAGAATATTTTGTAATGCTGATTTACCAAGGTAATGATCGATACGGTAAATCTGTGTTTCTTTTAAATGTTTAGTGATTGATTTTTGAAGTGCTTGAGCTGTTTCTAAATTGGTACCAAATGGTTTTTCAATGACAACACGACGCCAAGCTTTGCTTTCATCCGTTAAGCCAACGCTCGCGAGTAAATCAACAATCGAAGCAAAATCAGATGGTCTGACAGACAAAAAGAAAGCTAAGTTTTGTGGGAAAGTCGATGCGTCGGAAAGTCTTTCGCTGAGTCGTTTAAAAGCATTACTATCATCAGGCGGATTCGCGTGATAAAAATTTCTAGCAATAAAACGATCAAATACTTTTGCGTCGTAATTTTTTTTGAATTTAATATCAAGCATGGACTTGATGTCATCTCGCCATGCTGATTCTTCAACTTCAGATCTTCCCACTGAAAGAATTTTCATTTTCTCTGGCAATCTGCCGAGAGAATCAAGTCTAAAAAGACCTGGAATAAGTTTTATTCTAGAAAGGTTTCCACTTGCACCGAAGAGGACTAAGGTGCAGTCATCAATTTTTGTCATAGATATTTAAGAATGTAAAAAAGTTATTTAGATTTTTTTACTGCATGACCACCAAATGCATTACGCATTACTGATAGCAATCTATAGCCATAACCTTGTTTTTCTTGGCTTCTGAATCTCACTTGTAATGCAAGTGTAAGCACTGGTGTTGGAATACCTTGTTCAATTGATTCAACAACAGTCCATCTACCTTCGCCTGAATCAGCTACATAAGGCGCAATTTCATCAAGCGCTTGATCTTCTTTAAGAGCATCAGCAGTTAAATCTAACAACCAGCTTCTAACCACTGAGCCATGTTTCCATAATTCTGTAATTTGCGCTAAATCAAGTTTAAATTCACTTTTACCTTTAAGAAGTTCAAGGCCTTCAGCGAATGATTCCATCATGCCGTATTCGATACCATTGTGAATCATTTTAGTAAAGTGACCTGAGCCTACAGGGCCTACATGAGCCCAGCCACGATCTGCGTGAGCTAGTGCTTGAAGAATCGGTTTCATTGTATCTGCAACTTCTTGTTTTGCGCCCACCATTAAGCAGTAGCCATTTGCTAAACCCCATACACCACCTGATGTACCGCAATCCATAAAGCCAATACCTTTTTCTTCAAGGAATTTGCCGATGCGTTGAGAGTCTTTGTAATTTGAATTGCCACCGTCAATAATAATGTCGCCTTTATTGAGCATTGGGATGAGTTCTTTGATTTGTTCTTCGGTTGGATTTCCTGCTGGCACCATAAGCCATACGATTTTTTGACTATCTAATTTTGCTACAGCATCTGCCACTGAGCTTGCGCCAATAATTTTTGATTTTTCTTCTAGTGTTTTTACAACTTCTGCGCTTCGGTCAAAGCCTACAACAGAAATACCTTTTTGAACGAGACGAGTAGCCATATTGCCACCCATTTTTCCGAGACCAATCATTGCTAATTTCATTTTTTTTTACCTTTTTCTGGAAGATTTGTCGTTGCTTAATCTTTTGGAATAAAGCAAATTAGTTTAAAGTGCGATACAAGTTAAATTATATCAAACGCAAGCCTCTTCAAGGAATTGATTTCGATATAAAATCCACATTATTTTGAAAGATTTACATGAATTTGAAGCAAATTAAATGGCAGTCATTTGAAAGCCAAGTTTCTCTTGATCAAGCTGCTATGGAAAGGGTTGTAGCGTTAGCTGATTCTTCAATTAAAGCTCGAGGCCAATTTCATCTCGTATTAGCCGGAGGATCGACACCTAAAAACGTCTATACACTTCTTAAAAACATCAATACAGATTGGCATAAATGGCATGTCTATTTTGGAGATGAGCGATGTCTCGATTCAGCTCACCAAGATCGAAATAGTACTATGGCCTTTGAAGCTTGGCTTAATCATATCGATATTCCAACCCAAAACATTCATACAATTCCAGCTGAGCTTGGTCCGGTAGAAGGTGCAAATTTATATAATGAAACACTAAGCAAGGTAGGGGATTTTGACTTAGTCCTTTTAGGGCTTGGTGAAGACGCCCATACGGCAAGCTTATTCCCAGGACATCGTTGGGATAACAATTTAGATGCTTTAGCGGTCTTCGATGCGCCCAAGCCACCACCATTAAGAATATCTATGTCGCCAGCACGTTTAAGTCGATCTAAATCTGTGCTTTTCTTGGTCAGTGGAAAAGAGAAACAAACCGCGATAAATCAATGGAAAGCGGGGGATTTAATACCTGCAAGCACGATCACCTGTAACAATGGGGTAGATGTATTTTGTTTTAACGTAAGCTAGGTTTTTTGAATCACAATATTTGGGAATTTATTGCTGTAATCTTGGGCAAGTTTAGATACTTTAATGGCCGTTAAACGGGCAATTTTCTTGTAAGTTTTTGCAGCGCTGCTTTCAGGCTCTGCCACCACCGTTGGGTTTCCATTGTCAGCTTGCTCCCTAATCTTAATGTCTAAAGGCAAGCTTCCTAAAAGAGATACACCATAATCCTGACACATTTTTTCAGCGCCACCCGATCCAAAAATATGTTCTTCGTTGCCACATTTTGAACATGTATGCATGGCCATATTTTCTACAATACCAATAATTGGAATATTAACTTTTTCAAACATTTTTAATCCGCGTCTAGCATCAAGAAGGGCAATATCTTGCGGCGTTGTAACGATAATAGCGCCTGTGACAGGGACTTTTTGAGATAAGGTGAGTTGAATATCGCCGGTGCCAGGAGGTAAATCAACAACAAGGTAATCAAGGTTATCCCACCTTGTTTCTTTTAAGAGTTGTTCGAGTGTGCCTGTAACCATAGGGCCGCGCCATACCATGGGTGTTTCTGTATCTACAAGGAATCCAATCGACATAGCTTGAATGTTGTGAGCCATAATAGGCTCCATTGACTTGCCATCTTTGCTCTCAGGCTTTGTGTATATTCCTAACATTTGAGGTTGGCTTGGGCCATAAATATCAGCATCCAAAATGCCTACACGAGCACCTTCAGCTGATAAAGCTAAAGCGAGATTGACTGCGGTTGTAGATTTTCCTACACCACCCTTGCCAGAAGCGACAGCAATAATGTTCTTAACACCAGGAATAAGTGCTATGCCTTTTTGAGCCGCATGGGATGTGATTTTAAAATCAACTTCAATATTTAAATTAACTTCAGGCAATATTTTTTTAATTTGAGTCGCAATCAAATTTTTGATGTCATTTAATTGGCTTTTAGCTGGGTAGCCAAGCAAGACTTTGATATCAATACCATTATCTTTTATTGAAATGCTCTTAATAGATTTATCGTTAATAAGGTTGTCGTTCGTATTGGGATCAACAACGTCTTTTAACAGATCTTTTATTTGTTCTTCTGAGTGAGTCATGAGGCGGTAATTTTAACCTATCTTAGTTGAGGCGTCATTTGATAGAATAGGGACTTAGTCAAATCAATAAAGTTTCTCAATTCATGCGAAAGATCTTAGTCACTTCAGCCTTGCCGTACGCGAATGGGAGCATTCATTTAGGCCATTTAGTGGAATATATCCAAACTGATATTTGGGTTAGATTTCAAAAAATGCAAGGCCATGAGGCTTATTACGTTTGTGCTGATGATACACATGGAACTCCTATTATGCTTAGGGCAGAAAAAGAGGGTATTACGCCGGAAGCGCTAATTAAAAAAGTACATGTAGAACATTCAAAAGATTTTTCTGATTTTTTTGTAAATTTTGATAATTTTTATTCTACAAACTCTCCTGAAAATCTTGAGCTATCTCAAACTGTTTATAAAAAACTTAAACAGAATAAAAAGATTTATACAAAAACCATAGAGCAATTTTACGACCCAGTAAAAGAAATGTTTTTACCTGATCGCTTTATTAAAGGTGAGTGTCCTAAGTGTCACGCCAAAGATCAATATGGTGATTCATGTGAAGTTTGCGGCGCTACATATGCACCTACTGAATTAATTAATCCCACATCTTCTGTCTCAGGTTCTGTTCCTATCAGAAAAGAAACGGAGCATTACTTCTTTAAGCTTTCAGAGTGCGAATCATTTTTAGAGAACTGGACATCTTCTGGCACGCTTCAGCAAGAAGCTGCCAATAAAATGAAAGAGTGGTTTAAATCAGGCTTAGCTGATTGGGACATTTCAAGAGATGCACCTTATTTTGGTTTTGAAATTCCTGATGCGCCAGGTAAATATTTTTATGTATGGCTTGATGCTCCTATCGGGTATATGGCGAGTTTTAAAAAACTTTGTGAAGATAAAAAGATAAATTTTGATGAGTTTTGGAACGCAGATTCAAAAACAGAGCTATATCATTTTATTGGTAAAGATATTCTTTATTTCCATGCATTATTTTGGCCGGCAACTTTAGAATTTTCTGGTTATAGAAAACCTACAAAGATTTTTGCACATGGTTTTCTTACGGTAAATGCAGAGAAGATGTCTAAATCTCGCGGTACATTCATCACAGCTCGAAGTTACTTAGATCATATTAAAAATCCAGACTACCTTCGATATTATTACGCTGCTAAATTAAATAACACGATGGAAGATATTGATCTTAATTTAGATGATTTTTTATCTCGAGTGAATAGTGATCTTGTAGGTAAATTTATTAATATCGCAAGTCGAACCTCAGGATTTATTCATAAATATTTTGAAGGCAAACTTTTTCTTGATGATTCAAAAACTGATCAAGAACATATTGCTATCACGCAAAAATGCAAAGATATTGAAAGCGAAATCAAGAGTTGCTTTGAGTCTAGAGAGTACGGTCGTGCAGTTCGAGAAATTATGCGTGTAGCAGATATTACAAATGAGTACGTCAGTACAAAAGCGCCCTGGACACTTGCAAAAGATGATACACAACATAAATTAGGTTCAGATTTACATGTGATATGCAGTAGAAGTCTTGAGGCCTTTAGGCGGCTTTCTATATATCTTGCACCTGTATTGCCTAAACTTACGTCAGATATAGCAAAATTTTTTAATGAAAAAGAATTTAAGTCATTTAAAGATCTTGATAAAAAATACATTACCGTTAACGAGTATCAGCACATATTAACTAGAGTTGAAAAGAAAGATATCGACATGATGATTGAATCAAACAAAGAGTCTTTAGACAAAAACAATGAATCTTCGAAAAAGGTAGACGTCGATCAATCGACTATTTCCATTGATGTTTTTATGAAAATCGATTTAAGAGTCGCGCTTATTAAAGAAGCCTCTTTTGTAGAAGGTGCAGATAGTCTTTTAAGATTAAGCTTAGATCTTAATGACGGTCGTCTAAGACAAGTTTTTGCAGGTATTAAATCTAAATATAATCCTGATCAGCTTGTTGGAAAATTAACTGTCATGGTTGCTAATTTAAAACCAAGACAAATGAAATTTGGTTTATCTGAAGGTATGGTGCTTGCTGCAAGCAATGAATCTGAAGGGCCGTTCGTCCTTTATCCAGATCAAGGTGCTAAACCTGGCATGCGCATTAAATAATTAACTTCGGTTAATTTCTAAATAAATTTTTTCTAAAGTTTTTGATGGATCTTTTGATTGGGTAATGGGTCTTCCAACTACTAGATGACTGGATCCTGCTTTGATGGCCTCTACAGGCGTCATAGTTCTCACTTGATCATTTGCGACATCATCAGCCATCCTTATACCTGGCGTCACAAATAAGAATGACGGATTAAACTGGTCTTTTAAGAAGCCTAAATCTTTGGCAGAACAGACGATACCTTGAAGCCCACTTTGTTCGGTTAATTTTGCGAGACGTAATACTTGGTCTTCTAAATTTCTAGACACACCAATTTCTTCTAAAGTTTTTTGATCCATACTTGTCAATACAGTGACTGCTATAAGAAGAGCTGGTTGTTTGGCTTTACTCGTGCCTTCGAGTGCCGCTTCCAACATGTTACTTCCTCCAGAAGCATGAACATTGAGCATCCATACGCCTAACTGACTTGCTGCTTCACATGCTTTTTTAACGGTCGTAGGAATGTCATGGAATTTAAGATCTAAAAATACTTTGAAATTTTTATTGTGCAGATATTCGATAAAAGCGGGCCCAGTTGCTGTAAATAATTCTTTGCCAACTTTTACATTGCAATATTCTGGATTAAGTTGCGAAACCAATGTTTTTGCATCTGCAAGATTTGCAAAATCAAGAGCTACGGTAACTTTATGCGTTGGTGTCATTAACTAATTTCATTCATCTCAGTAGGTTCTGATGGAAGTGCTTCCCAGGCATTACAAGCCGGACATTGCCAATGATGCTGTTTAGCTTTAAAGCCACAACTGCTGCATGTAAATAAACGTCGATTGCCAATAGCATTTCGAACAGTTTGTTGAATAAGTTGGATGTCTTGTTCTTTATGCTTGCTATTCATAGCACGCGCTTGAAATAATTGATCTAATGCTTGAAGGCTTGGCTTTCTTATAAGTTCTTTGCGAGCAAGCTCTTCAGCCATTTCAGAGCCCTCTAGTTTTAATGTTGCTTCATAGATAACATTAAGCAGTGATCTTAATTTGTAATTTTCAAAATAAAGATTTAGGAGTGATAAACCTTCTTCAGGTTTTTTAAGTTTTTCAAATGAATTAAGTATTTTGGCTGCGACAAGACCTAAGGATTCTGGATCTTGAAACTCAATTTTTTTCCAGTGATTGATCGCTTTATTATGATCACCATCTTCTGCATCTAAATCACCAAGTAAAATATTTGCTCGAACACATTTCTTATGCGCATCGAGTGCATCGTTAAGTGATTTAATTGCTGACTTTTTATCTTTATCTAAAATCGCATTCAATGCAATTTCACAATGGTAATGACTAATTTGTAATCTAAATGAAACGCCAGATTCTTTTTCTAATTTTGTGGCCATCTTAATCGCGTTTTGCCATTCACGTTCTTTCACGTAAATCTCAAGTAAAGCATTAGATGCATATTGTTTATATTTTCCAGATTCTAATTTTAGGAATAATTCTTCAGCACGATCAAATAAGCCTGCTTTAAGATAGTCTTGAGCTAATTCAGCTTTCACGGATTCTTCTTGCGAAGGATTAAGATCACGATTTTCTAATAAATCTAAATGCATATTGATAGCGCGATCAATGTGACCTATTCGCCTTAAGATGCTGCCTAAGGCAAAGTGCAATTCAAGTGATTCATTGTTAATACGAACAGCATCCATAAAAGCGTTTACTGCTTTTTCGTATTGATTAGTGATGAGGTAATTAAGGCCTTTAAAGTAGGTCGCAGGAAGGCTTGTTGATTCCTTCATGAGTTGTTTAATATCAATGCGAGCGGCTACCCAACCCAATGCAAAGAAGAAGGGGATAACAAGGAGCCACCAATATTCGAATTGAATCATATTTGATTTATTGTATATCTATTAATTGATAGATCAAAAAAAAAGCATATCCTGGTAAGAAGATATGCTTTTAAATGATGTTTAGTCTTATTTATCAACGCGATCTCTTAGTTCTTTACCTGCTTTAAAATGTGGAACGTATTTCTCTGGTACTTCCACTTTTGAACCTGTTTTAGGGTTTCTGCCCAAACGAGGTGGTCGGTAATTTAAACTAAAACTACCAAACCCTCTAATTTCAATTCTTTTGCCTTTGGAGAGTGTTTCACCCATAGCATCAAGAATTGTTTTGACCGATAACTCAGCGTCTTTATAGACTAACTGAGAGAAACGGCTAGCAAGTAAGTTGATTAATTTAGACTTCGTCATAAGATTAATTATTTTTTACTATCTAATTTTGCCTTTAATAATGCGCCAAGGTTAGTTGTACCAGCATTATCAGAACTTTCTTCAACTTCTACTTTTTTCTTAGCAGCTTTTGGTTTAGCTGTATTTTTAGATTTAAGTGAAAGTTGGATTGTTTTTTCTTTAGCGTCGACATTAAGTATTTTAACTTCAATTTCGTCACCGGCTTTAACAACAGTTGAAGCATCATCAACTTTATCTTCGCTAACTTCGCTGATATCAACCGTGCCTTCAACTTGATCAGCTAAAGTCACTACGATACCAGAAGCATCTGCTGATTTAACTGTGCCTTTAACAAAACTACCTTTGTCGTTAGCTTTTGTGAAGCCTGTAAAGTTGTCGCCTGATAATTGTTTGAGGCCAAGAGAAATTCTTTCTTTCTCAACATCGATCGCCACGATAAGCGCTTCGAGTTCGTCACCTTTTTTAAAGTTTCTAATCGCTTCTTCACCTGTTTTATCCCATGAGATATCAGATAAATGAATAAGACCATCTATGCCGCCATCAAGACCGATAAAGATACCGAAATCAGTGATTGATTTAATAGGGCCGCTAACTTTGTCACCTTTTTTATGTGTTTCAGAAAATTCTGCCCATGGATTTGATTTGCATTGTTTCATACCCAATGAAAGTCTTCTTCTGTCTTCATCAATTTCAAGAATCATTACTTCAACTTCGTCGCCGAGCTGTGCAATTTTTCCTGGGTGAATATTTTTATTTGTCCAATCCATTTCTGAAACGTGAACTAAACCTTCAATACCAGCTTCAATTTCAACGAATGCACCGTAATCAGTTAAGTTAGATACCTTACCGAATAGACGTGTGCTTACTGGATATCTTCTTGATAAACCTTTCCAAGGATCATCGTCGAGTTGTTTTAAACCTAATGAGACACGATTTTTTTCTTGATCAAATTTAAGCACTTTAGCTTCAACTTCATCACCAATATTTAAAATTTCAGAT
>CAINIH010000145.1 GCA_903849185.1 uncultured Methylophilaceae bacterium | reverse complement strand
ATTTTAACTACATTTTAGATACAATTAAGATCATTTTATTTGATCTAACTTCTGTTTAAAGTCACTTAAGCAAATCTCGCCGTCTTTGATCAATTTCACTAATTCATAAGACTCAGGATTCAGATGACAATAAGATGTTAATTTGGCAAAATGACGTCTTTTTATGGCATCTCACATTTAAAGATTTTGTAGTTAACCATTTTTGTCGTGAAAACCAATTAAACTTAAAAGCAGCATTACTAAAGATTGAATGCTTAAGTTCTTCAAGTTATTAACCTAAGGGCCTTTATGTCAGCATATGTCATTCCATTAGAAAATCTTCGCAATACAGATGTCGGCTCTGTTGGAGGAAAGAATGCGTCATTAGGTGAAATGATTTCACAACTTAATGCAAAGGGTGTCAGAGTCCCTACTGGCTTTGCAACCACAGCATTGGCATTCAGAGAATTTTTAGCCCACAATAAACTCGACGATAAGATTGCTGATGAACTAAAAACTTTAAATACAGATGATACGGATGCCCTCGCTGTCAGCGGTAAAAAAATTAGACAATGGATTATTGATACGCCCTTCCCCTCTTCCTTAGAAAAAGCTATTGAAGAAAATTACACGCGACTCACAAAGAACTCTGCTGAAGGCACTACTTTTGCGGTTAGATCTTCTGCTACTGCAGAAGACTTACCTGATGCTTCTTTTGCAGGTCAGCAAGAAAGCTTTTTAAATATTCATGGCGTTGAAAATATTAAGCATGCAATCAAAGAAGTGTTTGCGTCGCTTTATAACGACCGCGCTATTTCTTATCGTGTGCACAAAGGTTTTGTTCATGCTGATGTTGCTATTTCAGCAGGCGTTCAACAAATGGTAAGAAGTGATATTGGCTGTTCTGGTGTTATGTTTACAATCGACACTGAATCAGGATTTAAAGATGTGGTATTTATCACTGCCTCTTATGGCTTAGGTGAGACGGTGGTTCAAGGTGCTGTCAACCCAGATGAGTTTTACGTTTTCAAACCCCTTCTAAAAGAAGGAAAGCCTGCGATTGTTAGAAGATCTATTGGATCCAAAAAAATTAAAATGGTGTTTAGTGATGCTACACAAGCTGGAAAAAGTACGCACACCATTGATGTTGATCCTAAAGAAAGCGATTCGTTTAGCCTCAACGATGAAGATATTCTCGAACTTGCTCAATATGCTGTGACTATTGAATCACACTATGGATGTCCTATGGATATTGAATGGGGTAAAAATGGTTTAGACGGAAAAATTTACATTCTTCAAGCAAGGCCTGAGACTGTTAAATCTCAATCAAAAAATGCAGTTGAAATTTTTAAATTAAAAGGAAGTGGTAAAGCGATTGTAGCAGGACGTGCAGTGACACAAAAAATAGGTGTAGGTCCAGTTCGTATTGTAAAAGATCCTTCCGAAATGCATGCGGTTCAACCCGGTGATGTCTTAGTTGCAGATATGACTGACCCTAACTGGGAACCAGTGATGAAAAGAGCATCCGCGCTTGTTACAAACCGAGGCGGTCGAACATGCCATGCTGCCATCATTGCTCGCGAACTTGGTATTCCAGCGATTGTAGGTAGTGTGAATGCAACTGAACTTTTACAAGATGGAGATATGGTAACCGTATGTTGTTCAGAGGGTGAAACTGGCCTTGTATTCCAAGGCGCACTTGAATACGAAGTTAATACGGAAAAAGAAACTATCCTTCCAACACCGCCAGTTAAAATCATGATGAACGTAGGTAATCCTGATATGGCATTTACATTCGCTCAAACACCGAATGATGGTGTGGGTTTAGCGCGTTTAGAATTTGTTATCAATAATATGATCGGCATTCACCCAAAAGCCATATTAAATTATTCAGCGATGCCTCAAGATATTCAAAAACAAATTACACATCGTGCACGCGGCTATCTAAATCCCAAACAATTCTATATTGATAAAGTAGCTGAAGGCGTTGCAACAATTGCGGCGGCATTTTACCCAAAACCTGTGATTGTAAGAACATCTGATTTTAAATCTAATGAATATAAAAAATTAGTGGGTGGAGATATTTACGAGCCTGATGAAGAAAATCCAATGATCGGATTTAGAGGTGCAGCGCGCTATATGTCAGAAGATTTTAAAGAATGTTTTATCATGGAATGCCAAGCCATGAAAAAAGTAAGAGAAGCTTTTGGTTTAACAAATGTAGAAATTATGATTCCATTTGTGAGAACTTTAGAAGAAGCAAAAGAAGTAACATCCATTATGGCGGCTAACGGTCTTAAACGAGGCGATCATGGGCTTCGTTTAATTATGATGTGTGAAGTACCATCAAACGCAATCTTAGCTGAAGCATTCCTTGAATACTTCGATGGGTTCTCCATTGGATCAAATGATTTAACACAACTTACATTAGGCACTGATCGTGACTCAGGCATTTTGGCTGATGGTTTTGATGAAAGAAATGATGCTGTGAAAGCGCTTATCCAAATGGCAATTACAGCAGCTAAGAAAACAAAAAAATATATTGGCATTTGTGGGCAAGGCCCATCAGATCATCCTGACTTTGCTGAATGGCTAGTGAAAGAAGGTATTTCATCAATGTCACTTAATCCTGATACTGTGATCAGCACATGGAAGCGTATTAGCCAAAAATAATGGCACAACAAAAAAGAACAGCGTTCTTTATTTCTGATGGAACAGGTATTACTGCTGGCGCATTAGGCCAGCTTTTAGCTCACTTTCCGGATACACAATTCACACAAATCAGAATTCCATTTACCGATTCCGACGCTAAAGTGGATGACGCTCAAAAACGTATCGTCAATGCAAAAATGGAAAATGGTGAAAGACCGATTGTCATTATGTCAATTGGCAATCCTAAACTTCGTGCAGAACTTAAAGAAGTTGATGCCTATTACATCGATCTTTTTGATTCATTCATTGATCCATTAGGTGTCGAATTAAAAGAAGAACCTCTGACGCGTCCGGGCGTTGCCCATAGCATGTCTGGTACTAATTATTCAGACCGAATGGAAGCGATTAATTTTGCATTGGGCCATGATGACGGCATGACGCATAACGGTCTCAATCAAGCTAATGTGATTTTGGTTGGTGTATCTCGATCAGGTAAAACACCAACAAGCATTTATCTTGCAATGCAGTTTGGTATTAAAGCTGCGAACTATCCTTTAACGCCTGAGGATTTTGAAAGAAAAGCATTGCCGCCTATTCTCGAAGGGTATATCGATAAGATTTTCGGATTAACCATACAAGCAGATCGTTTAAGTAGCCTTCGAAGCGAAAGAAGACCGAATAGTACTTATGCATCACTTGAAAACTGCAGAAAAGAAATTACGGATTGTGAAAACCTTATGAAAAGAGCCGGTATTCCTTGGGCTGATTCAACCACTCGCTCAGTCGAAGAGCTCTCTGCAATTATCTTGCAAAAAATTCGTCAGCCCAATACTTAAAACGTATTATTTTAATTCCGCTTTAATTTTATCTAAAATCTCTGGTGAGTCAGGCGTGACATCACTTGTAAACGCATAAACTTTTTTACCTTGAGGCAGAATTAAGTACTTATGAAAATTCCATTTTGGCATTTCACCTGTAGTTTTAATAAGCTCTTGATAAAAAGGGTTTGCATTTTTACCCGTCACGTTTGATTTGGATGTCATGGGGAATTCAACTGCATACGTTAATTTACAAAAATCCCTCACTTCTTTATCGCTACTTAACTCTTGATTAAAGTCATTGGATGGAAATCCGATGACTAACAATCCTTTGTCATGATATTTTTTATAAAGGGCCTCTAACGCATTAAATTGAGGAGTAAATCCACATTTGCTTGCTGTATTCACAACTAATATTGGCTTTGATTGATAATCACATAAATTGATTTTTTCGCCTTGAAGAGTATTAAATTGATGATCATACAAAGGAAGGCAAGCAGAGTAAGACATAATAGGCATCATCCAAAAAAGTAATAAAGATTTAAGAGTATTTTTCATAGAAATGTTAATTTGAAATTTAATTGAATTAATTCTGACTTTGAAAAACTTATATTGTTCCTTTAATTTAAAGAATATCAGTTATTAAAAGATAATTTGAATCATAATACTTAAATGACAAGAATATTATATCAATTACTATTTACTCTTTTAGGTTTGTCAGCAAGTATTTCTGCACAGCCTCAAACAAATCACGATTATTTAATTTATGTGAATAAAACATTTGATGATCACTCGACTCATTTGAATGGATTCTATAGTCAATATTGGGTTAAACAGGCTCCACTTTTAAGAGAATCCGCCATTAAACAATTAAAATCTTCATCTTTGTGTGAAAAGAATAATTATGGTTCGCTTGTTTTAAATATAGAGCCACATTCATTTTACAACCCTCTTCTGGGAACGCTTTATGGATCGATTAAGACAACCATTTATTCATCTGAGCCCAAAGTCATAAAGAGTTTTTTAAGTGAAGATGAAATTAAAGGCCGACTTGATGTATTGCCAGAAAAGAACATTGGTTTACTTTTTGATAAACTCATTTTAAAACTTCAAGATCAAATTAAAAATGAAGTGATGATTAATCAGTATTTAAAACAAAAAAATATAAAGCCTATAGAAGGTACATTTTGTTTGGTGCTTGATTAAACTTTTATAAAGTTGACTTTATTGGAATTGATTTATTTTTCCAGCGTGTCGGAGCTTCGGAGTAAATAGACTTTCCATAAGCATCTACAGAAACCATCACTGGCATATCTCTGACTTCAAATTCGTATATGGCTTCCATGCCTAATTCAGGAAATGCTATAACTTTAGATGATGTAATAGCTTTAGAAACAAGATAGGCAGCGCCGCCCACTGCACTTAAATATACTGACTGATGCTCCTTTATGATTTGTATGGCTTTTTCTCCGCGCTCAGCTTTTCCAATCGTTCCTAAGACGCCTAGTTCGCCGAGCATCATTTCCATAAATTGATCCATGCGAGTTGCAGTTGTTGGTCCAGCAGGGCCTATAACTTCATCTCGCACCGCATTAACTGGGCCAACATAGTATATGAATTTATTTTTTAAATTAATTCCCGCAGGCAAACCCTCTCCTCGCTTTAAGAGATCAGCAATTTTTTTATGTGCGCTATCTCTTGCAGTGATTAATTTTCCGGATAATAAAAGTAAGTCGCCTTCCTTCCATTCTTTAATCGAAGCTTTATTTATTAAATCAAGATTGATTCTTTTAGCTTCTTTTTGAGCCACCCAAACATCTTTAGGCCAGGTATCTATATTAGGAACTTTAAATTGTGCAGGGCCACTACCGTCCAAAATAAAATGAGTATGTCTTGTGGCAGCGCAATTGGGTATTAATGCGATAGGTAATGATGCAGCATGACAAGGATAATCGATGATTTTCACATCAAGCACGGTGGTTAAACCTCCGAACCCTTGAGCGCCAATGCCAAGCTCATTAATTTTGTTATAAAGCTCAATTCGCAGTTCTTCAATTTTATTTTTCGGGCCGCGCTTAACTAGATCATGAATATCAATTGGTAGCATCAGCGATTCTTTTGCGAGCAACATCGCTTTTTCAGATGATCCGCCAATTCCTATGCCAACAACCCCTGGAGGGCACCAGCCAGCACCCATTTCTGGAATAACTTTAAGCACCCAATCTACAATATTGTCAGAGGGATTGAGTGTCGTAAATTGCGCTTTATTTTCTGAACCTCCACCTTTTGCACTGATAGAAATATGGACTTTGTCACCTTTAATAATTTTTACGTGTGTAATAGCAGGTGTATTGTCTTTTGTATTTTGTCTTTTTCCTGCTGGATCCAAAACCATTGAAGGTCGAAGTGGATTATCTTGATTTGTATAAGCCCGCTTCACACCTTCATTCACCATCTCTTCAACAGAAAGATCCGACTGCCATTTCACATCCATTCCTATTTCAATAAAAGCCACAACAATACCTGTGTCCTGGCATATAGGTCTGTGTCCCATTGCGCTCATTTTTGAGCTTGTTAGAATTTGGAGCATTGCATCTTTAGCAGGAATAGATTTTTCTTTTTCATACGCGTTGCGCATTGAAAGAATAAAATCTTCTGAATGATAATAAGAAATAAATTGAAGAGCATCTGCGATGCTTTCAATAAAATCTTCTTTTTTAATCAATGCCATCGTTTGTCAAATTTCAGTAATTTCAATAACTTTTTTAGGTTTGTATTCTGGCATTTGATCAAAATTTAAATATCGATAAATTGAATCTAAATCTTTTGAAAGTTTTTGATTGTTAATTGCAAGATATTCAGAAAGAGTTGGAATCTTACCTAAAGTTGCACAAACGGCTGAAAGCTCTGCTGATCCCAAATAAACTTGAGCATCCTTGCCCATGCGATTATCAAAATTTCGAGTGCTTGTTGAGAAAACATGTGCAGCATCTTCAACCCTGGCTTGATTGCCCATACAAAGCGAACATCCGGGCACTTCTGTTCTAGCGCCGACTTTATTGAAAATAGAATATACGCCCTCTTTCTTAAGCTCGGTTTCATCCATTCTTGTAGGAGGAACGATCCATAAACGCGTTGGAATTTTATTTGTATCTTCGAGAACTTTAGCTGCTGCGCGATAATGTCCAATATTAGTCATGCAACTTCCGATAAAAACTTCATCAATTTTATTACCCGCAATTTCAGATAAAGGCTTGATATTGTCTGGATCATTCGGACAAGCAATTAATGGCTCTTTAATATCATCAAGATTAATTTCGATAATACTTGCATATTCAGCATCTTTATCTGCTTCTAGTAAAGTTGGATTTTTTAACCAATCTTCCATAGATTTCATGCGGCGCAATAATGTTCTTTTATCTTCATAATTGTTATCAATTAAATTTTTAATAAGCGCAATATTTGAATGAATGTATTCGATGATCGGCTCTTTATTAAGTTTTACTGTGCATCCGTTTGCAGATCTTTCTGCTGATGCGTCTGCAAATTCAAAAGCTTGTTCAACTTTTAAATCAGGCAAACCTTCGATTTCTAAAATGCGTCCATTAAAAATATTTTTTTTATTTTGTTTTGCAACTGTAAGATCGCCATTTTTAATCGCTACATAAGGAATTGCATTAACAAGATCTCTCAATGTAATGCCTGGTTGCATCTTACCTTTAAATCTTACCAAGACGGATTCCGGCATATCAATTGGCATCGCACCCATCGCTGCAGCAAATGCTACAAGTCCAGAACCTGCTGGAAATGAAATACCTATAGGAAAGCGCGTATGCGAATCCCCGCCTGTTCCCACAGTATCTGGAAGTAAAAGACGATTGAGCCAAGAATGAATAATGCCATCCCCCGGTCTTAAGGTTACACCACCTCGGCTTGACATAAATTCAGGAAGTTCATGCTGCAATTTAAGATCTACTGGCTTTGGATAAGCTGCTGTATGGCAGAAACTTTGCATCACTAAATCAGCATTAAATCCGAGGCAAGCTAATTCTTTTAGTTCATCTCTTGTCATAGCTCCCGTTGTATCTTGAGAGCCAACCGAAGTGACTTTAGGTTCGCAATATGTTCCTGGTCTAACACCGACGCCTTCAGGAAGCCCGCAAGCGCGTCCAACCATTTTTTGAGCAAGCGTAAATCCTTTTTTAGAATTAGCTATTGGGGCAGGAGTTAAGAATAAATCACTAGGAGCTAATTTTAAAAACTCTCTGGCCTTAGATGTTAGTCCACGACCAATAATAAGAGGTATTCTGCCACCCGCACGATATTCATCTGCAAGCGTAAATGGGCTTAAATTAAATGTAGCAATGAGTTCATTTTTACTATTTAAAATTTCCCCTTCAAATGTTTGAATAGTAATTTCATCTCCAGTTTTCATTTGACTCACATCGCATTCAATTGGAAGTGCGCCTGAGTCTTCTGCAGTATTAAAAAATATGGGCGCAATTTTGCTGCCCAATACAATGCCACCTGTTCTTTTGTTTGGAATATAAGGAATATCATTTCCCATATGCCATTGAACAGAATTAATAGCTGACTTTCTAGATGAGCCTGTGCCGACAACATCGCCCACATAAGCCACAGGTAATTTCTTCAGTTTTAATTCTTGAATCGTTTTAATACCATTTGGCATTTTATTTGTTAGCATTGCTTTTGCATGAAGTGGAATATCTGGTCTTGACCAAGCTTCTTGTGCAGGCGACAAATCATCAGTATTTGTTTCGCCATCCACCTTGAAAACTAATGCTTTAATTTCTTTTGGCAATGCTGGTTTTTTTAAAAACCAATCGCCATTCGCCCATGATTCCATTAATTTCATTGCAAATTTATTACCTGATTTTACTTTTTCACTTACATCGTGAAATGCATCAAAAATTAAAATGATATGAGATAAAACTTTAACGGCATCATCAGCAAGATCTGAGTCTAAAAGTGATATAAGCGATTGAACGTTATAGCCACCCACCATTGTTCCTAATAATTCAATTGCGTATTTTGGTGAAATAAATGAGGATTTTTCAATGCCCTTAGCAATATCTGTGAGATAGGCAGCTTTTATATAAGCGGCTTGATCAACGCCTGACGGTACGCGATGACAAAATAATTCCATCAACGTTTCTGCGTCTTTAGTGTTTGGTGATTTTAGTAATGTTACGAGTTCTGCGGTTTGCTTAGCTGTCAGAGGAAGGGGCGGCAGATCCTCTTTTAAACGATCAGCAGCTTCTTTTCTGTAATCATCAATCATTGTATGCAAATGAGCTTTTAAAAATTAACGGGGGAATTAGCCTCTAGTATAAAGCCAATACATTCATCTTTAAAAGATAAATCAAAAGAATATGGCGGAAGGGGCGGGATTCGAACCCGCGTTAGGTTATTCACCTAAACACGCTTTCCAGGCGTGCGACTTAAACCGCTCATCCACCCTTCCGAAAAGAGTCGGAATTATAACTTAAGGGTCGGTGACATTTAAGAATCATCTTTTCTCTCTT
>CAINIH010000144.1 GCA_903849185.1 uncultured Methylophilaceae bacterium | reverse complement strand
GGCAAGTGTTACTTGATGTGAGTGCGCAGTATATAGATAAATCCATGAATATCAAAGCTTAATTTCCCCATAATATGCTAGAATTCGGCCTCAATTCAATTTTGGTAAGCTTTTTATGTCACGCAATTTAAGAAACATCGCCATCATCGCCCACGTGGACCATGGCAAAACCACCCTCGTCGATAAACTTCTTCAGCAATCAGGTACCTTCGCACAGCATCAAGCAGTGACTGAGCGCGTGATGGATTCTAACGATATTGAAAAAGAACGTGGTATTACGATTTTAGCTAAAAATACAGCAGTCAATTTTGAAGGCACACACATTAATATTGTAGATACCCCTGGACACGCTGACTTCGGTGGCGAAGTCGAGCGTGTATTAGGTATGGTGGATGGCGTGGTGTTGTTGGTAGACGCTGTTGAAGGCCCGATGCCTCAAACACGTTTTGTGACTAAGAAAGCATTAGCATTAGGTTTAAAGCCGATTGTAGTAATTAATAAAGTAGATCGTCCAGGTGCGCGTCCTGATTGGGTGATTAACCATACATTCGATTTATTCGCGAACCTAGGTGCGACAGATGAGCAGTTAGATTTTCCGATTGTGTATGCGTCTGCACTCAATGGTTTTGCAACACTCGATATGAACCAAAAGTCAGACACGATGAAACCTTTATTTGAGACCGTGTTAAAACACGTGAGCCCTCCAGAAGGCAGCCCTAACAATCCATTGCAGCTTCAAATTTCAGCGCTCGATTATTCAACCTATACCGGCCGTTTAGGCGTGGGTAAAGTCAAAAACGGTGTGATCAAATCAGGTCAGCCAGTGGTTGTGATGCATGGCGATAAACAAGTCTCACAAGGTCGTATCAATCAAGTCCTAGGCTTTAAGGGTTTAGAGCGTATTCCGGTGGAACAGGCTGAAGCAGGCGATATTGTGATTATTTCAGGCATCGAAGAAATTGGTATTGGGGTCACGATTGCGGATCCTAATAATCCAGTAGGTCTTCCCATTATGGCAGTCGATGAACCGACATTGACCATGGACTTTATGGTGAATACTTCACCACTCGCTGGTACCGAAGGTAAGTTTGTAACCAGTCGACAAATCCGAGATCGCCTCACAAAAGAATTATTAGTGAATGTGGCATTACGTGTTGAAGACACACAAGATGCGGATGTATTCCGTGTCTCAGGTCGCGGTGAATTACACCTCACCATTCTATTAGAAAATATGCGTCGCGAAGGTTTTGAGATGGCTGTAGGTAAGCCACGTGTTGTCTATCGTGAAATTGATGGTCAAAAGTGTGAACCTTATGAAGTCTTAACTGTGGACTTAGAAGATGACACGCAAGGTGCCGTCATGGAAGAACTCGGTCGCCGTCGTGGTGAAGTGCAAAATATGGAATCAGATGGTAATGGCCGCACACGCTTAGAATATAAAATTCCTGCACGAGGCCTCATTGGTTTCCAAGGTGAGTTTATGACGATGACAAAAGGTACTGGGCTTATGTCGCATGTATTCGATGAATATGCACCTGTGAAAGCAGATATGCCAGGACGTCGAAATGGTGTATTGATTTCAGCTGAGCAAGGGGAAGCCGTAGCTTACGCATTATGGAAACTTCAAGACCGTGGTCGTATGTATTCAAGTCCGGGTGACAAACTCTATGAAGGTATGGTGATTGGTATTCACAGTCGTGATAACGATCTTGTTGTGAACCCTATTAAAGGTAAGCAACTTACCAACGTCCGTGCGTCAGGTACCGACGAAGCGGTTCGCTTAGTGCCACCGGTGCAACTCACATTAGAATCTGCAGTGGAATTTATTGAAGATGATGAATTGGTTGAAATTACACCTAAATCAATTCGAATTCGTAAACGCTTCCTACTCGAACATGAGCGTAAACGCGCATCCAAAGAATAATTTAAGCAGCTTGTATTTGTGTGAGTAAGTAGTCTTCGTAATTGCCAGAGAAGTCAATAATACGATCTTCTTTAATTTCAATAATACGCGTTGCAATTGAACTCACAAATTCACGGTCGTGACTCACAAAAAATAAAGTGCCTTTGTATTTATCGAGCGCAGTATTAAGAGACTCAATGGATTCCATGTCCATATGATTTGTCGGTTCATCCATAAGAAGTACATTCGATTTTGCGAGCATGAGTTTACCAAAGAGCATACGTCCTTGCTCTCCCCCTGATAAAACCTTCACTGATTTTTTAGTGTCTTCACCGGAAAATAAAAGTCTACCTAAAATACTTCGAATCGCTTGATCATCCTCTCCCGATTGCGCGCAGTCTTTCATCCAATCAAAAAGAGTGACATCCTTCTCGAAATCAATCGCATGATCTTGTGCGAAATAACCAATTTTTGCTTTTTCAGCCCACTTAATTTCACCGTGATTGGCTTTAAGATCCGAAGCTAAGCATCTTAAAAATGTTGTTTTACCGATACCGTTTTCACCAATGACAGCAATGCGCTCACCGGCTTCAACAAGTAAATTAAAATTATTAAATAATGTTCGATCAAAACCGTGACTTAAATTTTTAATTTCGACTGCTTGACGATGAAGTTTATCTTTATCGTCATAATCAAAACGAATATAAGGGTATTGGCGACTTGAAGGGACAAATTCTTCCACTTTAATCTTATCAATTTGTTTAGCGCGACTTGTTGCCTGGCGTGCTTTGGAAGCATTCGCTGAAAAGCGTCGCACGAATTCTTGAAGTTCTGCAATTTGTTCTTTAGCTTTTTCGTTATCTTTTAATTTTTGTTGGCGAGCCATGGTAGAAGCTTCCATGTAATTGTCGTAATTACCTGGATAGACAGTCAATTTTCCATAATCCATATCTGCCATGTGGGTGCATACTTGATTTAAGAAGTGTCGATCATGGGAAATAATAATCATGGTGGAGTTACGGTTATTTAAAGTATCTTCTAGCCATTGAATGGTATGAATATCTAAGTTATTTGTTGGCTCATCGAGTAATAGAATATCTGGATTAGAAAAGATCGCTTGTGCTAATAACACACGTAATTTAAAGCCCGGTGCGACCTGACTCATAGGGCCTTGATGTTGCTCAATCGGAATCCCTACACCAATCAATAATTCACCAGCTCTTGCTTCTGCGGTGTAGCCATCAAATTCTGCATAGACACCTTCAAGTTCTGCAGCTTTCATATAATCTTCTTCAGTCGCATCTGGATTCATGTAGATCGCATTTTTTTCTTCATTCGCTTTCCACATTTCTTCATGGCCCATCATCACAACATCTAGTACACGCTGATCTTCATAGGCGAATTGATCTTGTTTTAACCATGACATACGTTCATTTTTATCGAGCGAGATATTGCCTGAGGTTGGCTCTAATACACCTGCAAGGATTTTCATGAAGGTGGATTTACCACAACCATTAGCCCCAATAAGGCCATAACGATTACCGTCCCCAAATTTAACGGATACGTTTTCGAATAGAGGTTTTGCACCAAATTGGATGGTGATGTTATTACTAATAAGCACGCTTATAAATCCTTAAAATTTTTATTTAAATTGATTGTGAATGACAACTTCGTTAAGAGGAAGCTGACCACCGCGTGGCATCGCTTCTTTAATACCTTTACCTACACAAACAAACATTGCAGGGGTGTGATCTTTAGGTAAATTTAATAATTCACTTACCTTATCAAAATCAAAGCCATCCATCGGGCAGGTATCATAACCCATCGATTTAGCGGTTAACATTAAATTCATCGCCGCCATACCACATGAGCGCATTGCTTCATCGCGTTGCACTTCCGGGTTGCCATCGTAATATTGGTGAATCGCTGGTACTAAATAATCTTGCACAGGCTTTGGCGCATCTTTCCAATAACGACCAGGCTCTTTATTCCACGCCATAAGGTCTGCGATCAATACAATTAAAAGAGACGCTTCTTCAACTTGCGCTTGACCCCAGCTGATAGCTCGAATTTTTTGGCGTAAGGCTTTATCCGTGACTACAACAAATCGCCAGTTTTGAATATTAAAAGCAGTCGGAGATAAAATGGCATGAGAAAGAAGTTCATTGACTTCTTTTTCAGTCATGACGTGATTAGGATCAAAATGTTTAATGGATCTTCTTTGTTGCACCGCTTCTTTAACTTGCATAAATTTCTTTCTAAAAAAATTAATATTCTATTTTTTGAATGGTGAGATAAGTATCACCCATAGGTTTTTCCCAAGTGACTTCATCATTTAATTTTGCACCGATGAGGGCTTCAGCAAGAGGAGATAAGTAGCTTACTTTACTTTGGTGAATATCTGCTTCATCCTCACCTACAATTTCATACTTAGTTAATTTTCCTTCTTCGTCTTCGACAGTGACTTTGGCACCAAATAATACAATTGAATGATCTTCCTCTTTAGGGCTTGTGAGAATCGCGGATTCAATCCGCGCTGCATAATAACGCATATCGCGCTCTATCATGGCAATTTTTTGTTTAGCGATAGGATCATCTTTTTTTTGTTTTAATTGTTCACGTTCAATCTCTAACGCATCAATTTGTGCGTTGAGTAATTTGAGACCATTAGGGGTGACATAGTTAGGTTCGTCACTTAATGGTCTTTCAGGAATATCAATCCCCGCGTGTTCTAAATCATTTTCTTTAACAAATGCGCGACTCATGAATTATTCCCACTCAATCGTAGCAGGTGGTTTTCCTGAGACATCATAAACAACACGATTAATCCCGCGTACTTCATTAATAATACGATTCGATACTTTACCTAAAAGCTCATATGGTAATTCTGCCCAGTGCGCTGTCATAAAATCTGAGGTGACGACCGCTCTTAATGCCACCACATATTCATATGTTCTTCCATCGCCCATGACACCTACAGACTTCACAGGTAAAAATACAGTAAAGGCTTGTGACGTTTTTTCGTACCAACCTGAATTGATTAATTCTTCAATAAAGATAGCATCCGCACGTCGGAGGAGATCTGCAAATTCTTTTTTGACTTCACCTAAGATACGCACACCTAAACCAGGACCCGGGAAGGGGTGGCGATACACCATCGATTTAGGCAACCCTAAAGCAACACCTAGTTCACGAACCTCATCTTTAAAAAGTTCGCGTAAGGGCTCTAGTAATTTTAGGTTTAATGTTTCAGGTAAGCCCCCTACATTATGGTGACTCTTGATCGTATGCGCTTTTTTAGTTTTAGCTGATGCTGATTCAATGACATCAGGATAAATAGTACCTTGTGCTAACCATTTGGCTTTTGGAATTTTTTTAGCTTCATGTTGAAACACTTCCACAAATTCACGGCCGATGATTTTTCTCTTTTGTTCAGGATCTGTCACACCTTTAAGATCACTCAAGAATTTATCTGAGGCATTCACATGAATGACTTTGACACCTAAGTTATCATGAAATGTTTTCATGACTTGTGTCG
>CAINIH010000143.1 GCA_903849185.1 uncultured Methylophilaceae bacterium | reverse complement strand
TGACCAGCTGGGATGTTTCGGTATCCACCAACACCCCGTGACTGGCACGGTTATAAATTGGTGAACGCCGTTTACAAGTAAACTTGTAATCTGAGCCTGGGATTTTATGAAAAAATCTCGCAGCGTTCCTCAGAAGAATTGGATTATAGATTAAAAGTATTTAAGACTCAAATACTTACTAAAGTTCAAATATTTAATTTGCAGATTTAAGGATTTGAGACTTATCTGCAGCTTCCCATGAAAATTCTGGTTCATCACGGCCAAAATGGCCATAAGCCGCGGTTTTCTTATAAATGGGGCGCAATAAATCAAGCATTTTTACAATACCCTTAGGTCTTAAATCAAAATGCTCGAGAACCAATGCGGTCAATTTATCGTCTGCAATCTTCCCTGTGCCGTAAGTTTCAACCATGACTGAAGTGGGTTTTGCTACACCAATCGCATATGAAATTTGTACTAAACAGCGAGAAGCTAATCCTGCTGCCACGATATTCTTAGCAACATAACGTGCGGCATAGGCTGCTGAACGATCGACTTTACTTGGATCTTTTCCTGAAAAAGCACCGCCGCCATGAGGGGCAGCACCGCCATAAGTATCTACAATAATTTTGCGTCCGGTGAGTCCGCAATCACCTTGAGGCCCTCCAATCACGAATCGGCCTGTAGGATTTACAAGATATTTAATGTCACCTTTAATAAGCTCTTTAGGCAGAATAGGCTTAATGATTTCTTCAATGACTGATTCGCGAATGTTCTCAAGTGAGACTTCTGGATCGTGCTGGGTTGAGAGAACCACGGTATCAATCGAATGCGGTTTGTGATCTTTATACTTTAAAGTCACTTGCGCTTTAGCATCAGGACGAAGCCAAGGCAGCCTGCCGTCTTTTCTTAAATAAGATTGTCTCTCCATCAATCGATGAGATAACCAAATAGGCATGGGCATTAACTGTGCTGTTTCATCGCAAGCATAACCAAACATCAGGCCTTGATCGCCAGCCCCTTGATCCAATGGATCATCTAAAGCACCATCTACGCCTTGTGCAATATCCGGTGACTGCTTGTCATAGGCGACGAGAACCGCACAACCTTTATAATCAATACCGTAATCCGTATTGTCATATCCAATATAACGAATCGTATCGCGCGCAACTTTAATGTAATCCACATTCGCTGTTGTCGTAATCTCACCTGCCAATACCACAAGGCCTGTATTCGTTAAGGTTTCAGCCGCAACGCGCGCAGTAGGGTCCTGTTCTAGAATCGCATCAAGAATCGCATCAGATATCTGATCGGCTACTTTATCGGGATGGCCTTCAGAAACAGATTCTGAAGTAAATAAATACTCGCTCATGGTTTTTTCCAAGTTTTAAATTACGTAAAGCGTTTAGAATAGCAAAATATCGCGTTTAAATACAATTATGCTATCAAGACTACTCTTATTTTTCATTGCCATATTCTTTAAATTACCGCTCTTTGTTTTGCATTTATTGGGCGCATTATTTGGTCACATCGCTTATCAATCTGATCGTCGATTTAAAGAGCGTATAGACATTAATTTAAAACGTGCTTTTGCTTCATCAGATGCAAGTGATTTAAAAAAACTCACATCATTAGCCATTCGGGAAATTGGAAAGTGCTTGATGGAAGCACCTGCCATTTGGTTTAACTCACCTCAAAAGAATTTTTGCTGGGTCAAAAAATGTTATGGATGGGAGCATGTTGAAGCTGCGCTTAAAAAGAAAAAAGGTATTATTTTTTTAACGCCTCATTTAGGCTGTTTTGAAATTACCGCACAGTACTATGCTCACTTTCATCCCATCACTGTTTTATTTAAACGTCCAAAACAAAAATGGCTAGCAAATATTGTTTTATCTGGCAGACGTCACTCAAAGGTTCATCTTGCTGAAGCTAATATGCAAGGTGTTAAGCAACTCATGCAGGCATTAAAAAAAGGTGAGGCGATTGGTGTATTACCCGACCAGGTGCCCAATGAGGGTCAAGGGGTATGGGCTCAATTTTTTAATACCCCCGCTTACACAATGACGCTTGTTTCTAAACTCGCAGAGTCTTCAAAAGCCACTGTCCTTATTGGTTTTGGTCATAGGCTTTCAAAGGGTCAAGGGTATGAAGTTTATATTGAACCCTTAGGGTCCGATCATTCGCCTCAAGGCATTAATGATCGACTTGAATCTCTCATTCGAAAATATCCAACTCAGTATCTTTGGAATTATCAGCGGTTTAAAAAACCAAATAAATAAGAGACAATCATTGTATGAAACTTCATTTTACAAAGATGCATGGTATTGGTAATGACTTTATAGTGCTCGATCATACAAAGTCTCCTTTCCAATTAACTAAAGAGATCATTCAATCGTTATCACATCGACAACTCGGTATTGGATTTGATCAACTCCTCGTTGTTGAGAACTCAACACTCAAAGACGTTGATTTCAAATATCGTATTTTTAATCAAGATGGTGGCGAAGTAGAACAATGTGGCAATGGTGCACGTTGTTTTTATCGATTTGTAAAAGATAACCATTTAACTGATAAAGCATCCATTCGGGTTGAAACAAAATCTGGTGTCATTGAATTGACTGAAGACCATGAACATATGATTGAAGTGAATATGGGTGAGCCCATTTTTAATCCTAAATTAATTCCATTTATTTCAGATACGGAAAAAAACGAGTACTCTATTTCTATAGATTTGCCAGATCAAACAGGATTGATAAATATTGCTGCATTATCCATGGGTAATCCTCATGCGGTGATCACAGTTGAAGATATCAATAAAGCTCACGTTAAAACATTGGGTGCATATTTGGAATCGCATGCGCTTTTCCCGAAACGCGTCAATGTTGGATTCATGGAAATTGTAACGCCCCATCATATTCGCTTACGTGTTTTTGAAAGAGGTGTGGGCGAAACACTTGCCTGCGGAACTGGTGCGTGTGCTGCAGCAGTATCCGGAATAAAGCGTCATTTACTCACAACCCCTGTAAAAGTTGATATGACAGGCGGATCATTATCTATTGATTGGAAAGGCGATACAAATCCAGTGATGATGAAAGGTCCAGCCGTAACAATCTACGAAGGAGATATTGAGATCGCTTAAATCTTATGGAACATAATCACTTCCAAAAAAGTTATATCGATTACCTCACCTTTGAAAAAGGTCTTAGCCATAATTCTATTAAAAATTATACGCACGATTTAACTCAACTTGTCACACTTATCGAGCATGACCAATTTGAGTCGATCACTATTCAAGACATAAGACGCGCAAGCGCTAAACTTAATAGCCAAGGACTTCATGGCAAATCGATCGCGCGCATGTTATCTGCATGGCGAGGTTTTTTTGACTACCTCATTGAACGCCATCAATTTAAAGAAAATCCTGTCAAAGATGTTCATGCGCCTAAAAGTGCTAAAACCTTACCGCAAACTTTATCGATCGAGCAGATGGTCAAACTCATTTCGATTGATGACACCACGTTATTAGGTTTAAGAGATAAAGCTTTCTTAGAATTATTTTATTCATCTGGATTACGTTTAAGTGAAGTGGTGAACGTTAATATTAATGATCTTGATCTTCAAGAAGGCGTGATTACCGTCACGGGCAAAGGCAATAAAACGCGCATAGTTCCAATAGGGCAAAAAGCGATTCATGCCATTCAGTCGTGGATTGAAAAACGCACATCTATTAAGACAGATGAGAAATCAGTCGATGCACTATTTATTACTGAACGTGGCAAACGCATGACAGCGCGCGCTATTCAATACCGCATTCAAATGTGGGCTATCAAGCAGGGTATTGATAGTACCGTGCACCCTCATTTATTGAGACACAGTTTTGCCTCACACGTTTTACAATCAAGTCAAGATTTGAGGGCCGTGCAAGAAATGTTAGGTCATGCAAATATCAGCACGACTCAAGTTTACACCCACTTAGACTTTCAGCATCTTGCAAATATTTACGACAAAGCACATCCAAGAGCTAAAAAGAAATCATGATCTATTTAATTTCTTTTAAGCGCTATTGACGCACTTCAATTCTTTAAACTATAGTGAAGGTATGGAAGCTCAACTTATCGCTCTAGAGAAAAAAATTAAGCAGCTCATCAGCTTAATTGAATCTGCACAGGAAAAAAATAAAGGGCTCGAAGCAAGACTCGCATCCTCTGAAGCTAGTCTCACAAAACTTCAATCTAATATGAAAGAAGCAAGTCTGCGTCTTGAAAAAATGATGAGGCAATTGCCTGAGGATAATCAATGAGCTCAAAAAATGTAACAGTCACTATCATGGCACGTGAATTCATTGTCGCTTGCCCAGAAGGACAAGAAAAAAGTTTATTAGATTCTGTGCAATACCTAAACCAAAAAATTGATCTCATACAATCTCAAGGTTCTATTGTAGGTATCGATCGCATCATCATCATGGCAGCGCTCAATATTACCAATGAACTTCTTAATCAAAACTCTACTGACGGATTAGATATATCTCAATTCCGCCATAAAATTTCATCAATCGAACACCAAATCGACGAAGTACTTGCGCAAAACTAAAGATCTGCCTATTCTTTATTAAACATTGCAATGAGCACGTTTGTTTTTTTAAGTGTTGCTTAGGCTAATAATTCCTTGAACTAGTCTATAGCATCGGTTTTAGCTCATCAGGTTGCGGTGTGAGCGATCTAAATTGGGCGCTCTTTTAAGACACCCTTGGCGATTGCACCTAATGCACCTTAGGCTTTTACCCCTTGAACCTTTGGTTCAGGATGCTGGTCTAGGCAACACTTA
>CAINIH010000142.1 GCA_903849185.1 uncultured Methylophilaceae bacterium | reverse complement strand
GTATGGGCTATTGTTTGAATAAAAAAGCTTCATGTATTTCTCGATTTAAAAAAACTAAATTTATTATAATTTGATAAGCTTCTACATTATGCAAAGATCAAAAATAAATAAAAAAATTTTAACTGAAGCCATTCAAAAAAATGTCAAAATGGCACTTCAAGAAGATATGGGCAATATGGATTTATCTGCTCAACTCATTGAAGAAAAATCTTCTGCAAAAGCCTATATTAAATCCAAAGAATCAGCTTTAATTTCTGGCATTCCTTGGTTTAATGCCACCTTCTTAATGCTAGACCCAAAGATCAAAATAAAGTGGTTTATTAAAGAAGGTGAGATTGTGAAAAAAAATCAAAGGCTTTGTGAGATTTATGGCAAAACAAGGCCTATTTTAAGTGGCGAAAGGGTTGCACTTAATTTTCTACAAACATTGTCCGCAACATCAACGACTACACATCAATATGTCAAAGCTATTGCAAATACCCATGCAAAAATATTTGATACACGCAAAACAATCCCGGGGTTGAGAATTGCGCAAAAATATGCTGTCACTATTGGAGGTGGCAATAATCAACGGATTGGGCTCTTTGATCAAATTCTTATTAAAGAAAACCATATTAAATCTTCAAAGATAATGGGGGATTTACTATCGTTTTCTTTGAAATATGCAAAAAATAAAGACGTACAAATTGAAGTTGAAAGCCTTGATCAGCTTGAAAAAGCCATAGAAATAGGCTTTAAAAATATACTACTGGATAACTTTAGTATTAAAGGTCTTAAAAAAGCTGTCCTTCTTAATAAAAAAAGAGTCATTCTTGAAGCATCAGGAAACATTACATTAAAAAATATCAAAAAAATTGCACTCACTGGTGTAAATAGAATTTCTCTAGGTGCACTCACAAAAAATATCAAAGCAATTGATTTGTCTATGAAAATTGAGACTTTTAAAAGTCTCTAAACTTGACCAAACACGCTTAAAGCGTTAAGGTTGAGGGTTTATAGCTATCTCATTAATTACAATCAAGAATTCTATGAGCTCAAACCACATTTCTGGCGCAGAAATTGTTATTCGTTGCCTTCACGAGGAAAAAGTCAAATTCGTTTTTGGTTATCCTGGTGGCGCCGTCCTTAATATTTATGATGCTGTTTTTCAGCAAAATAAATTTAAGCATGTCTTGGTTCGTCACGAACAAGCTGCGGTTCATGCAGCTGATGCTTACTCTAGATCCACTGGAAAAGTGGGGGTTGCACTTGTAACTTCAGGACCTGGTGCTACTAATGCGGTAACAGGTATTGCCACGGCTTATATGGATTCCATCCCTATGGTAATCATAAGCGGTCAAGTACCCACTTACGCTATAGGTCAAGACGCCTTCCAAGAGTGTGACACGGTTGGGATTACCCGCCCTTGTGTGAAACATAATTTCTTAGTTAAAGACATTAAAGATATTGCATCAACTATTAAAAAAGCATTTTATGTTGCATCAAGCGGCAGACCCGGGCCTGTTCTGGTTGATATACCAAAAGATATCACTGCCGAAAAGTACGAATTTAGCTATCCAAAATCAGTTCATTTAAGGTCTTATAACCCTATTGTTAAGGGTCATAGCGGTCAAATTAAGAAAGCACTATCGCTTCTTTTGAATGCTAAAAGACCGATGATCTATTCAGGTGGTGGCGTTGTATTAGGAGATGCTGCTTCACAATTAACCAAATTTGTTCGCGCTATTGGATCCCCCATCACAAGCACACTTATGGGTTTAGGTGGTTTTCCAGCAAGCGATAAACAATTCCTCGGCATGTTGGGCATGCATGGAACTTATGAAGCTAACATGGCAATGCAAGAATGTGACGTATTGTTAGCTGTTGGTGCGCGCTTTGACGATAGAGTGATTGGCAATCCAGAACACTTTTTATCAAAACCAAAAACAATCATTCATATTGATATTGATCCATCATCTATCTCTAAAAGAGTAAAGATTGATATACCTATCGTAGGTGATGTTATTTCAGTGCTTACTGAACTCAATGATCTCTTATCCAAAGAAAAAACTAAACAAAACCCATCTCTTAAGCATTGGTTTAAAGACATAGACCAATGGAGATCAATGAATTGTTTAAGTTTTAAAAATGACAAAAAACTTATCAAACCTCAGTTTGTCATTCAAACATTACACAAAGTCACAAAAGGTGATGCCTTTATCACTTCTGATGTAGGTCAACACCAAATGTGGGCAGCACAATACTACCCATTTGATAAACCTAGAAGATGGATTAATTCTGGCGGACTTGGAACGATGGGTGTTGGTTTGCCTTACGCAATGGGTACTCAATTAGCTCACCCTGACGCAAAAGTTGCTTGCGTTACAGGCGAGGCTTCCATACAAATGTGTATTCAAGAGTTATCTACATGCAAACAATTCCATTTGCCTATTAAGATTATCAATCTTAATAATCGTTACATGGGAATGGTAAGACAATGGCAAGAATTCTTTTATGGAAATCGTTATGCAGAGTCCTACATGGAGGCATTACCTGATTTTGTAAAACTAGCTGAGTCTTATGGTCACGTTGGAATGAAGATCGAAAAACCTAGCGATGTTGAACCCGCACTCAAGGAAGCATTCAGTAATAAACTTAAAGAGCGCTTGGTCTTTATGGACTTTATTACAGATCAAAAAGAAAATGTTTTCCCAATGGTTCCTAATGGAAAAGGCTTATCAGAAATGATTACGGCTGAGGATTTATAAATGAGGCATATTATTTCTCTTTTAATGGAAAATGAATCTGGCGCCTTATCAAGAGTATCAGGTCTATTCTCTGCGAGGGGCTACAATATTGAATCTTTGACTGTAGCGCCTACTGAAGACTCAACGCTATCGAGAATGACGATTGTAACTTCTGGTTCAGATGAAATTATTGAACAAATCATTAAGCAGTTAAATAAATTAATTGATGTTGTAAAAGTATTAGATCTTAACGATGGTCGATTTATTGAGCGAGAATTAATGATCGTTAAAGTAAAAGCGAATGCTCAATATCGAGATGAGATGAAAAGAATGTGTGATATTTTCAGGGGACGAATTATTGATGTTTCTGATAGCTCTTTTACCATCGAGATAACAGGATCATCTAGCAAATTAGACGCTTACATTGAAAGCATTGATAAAGCGGCTATTTTAGAAACAGTAAGAACTGGTGCGTCAGGTATTGGACGCGGTGATAGAATTTTAAAGGTATAAATTAAAACTGAAAGGTTATTATGAAGGTTTACTACGATAAAGATGCTGATTTAAATTTAATTAAAAAATTGAATGTTGCTATTGTTGGTTATGGCTCACAGGGCCACGCTCACGCAGCTAATCTAAAAGAATCAGGCGTCAACGTCACTGTTGCTCTTAGGAAAGGTGGCGCATCATGGGAAAAAGCCAAAAGTGCTGGGCATAACGTTTTAGAAATTAATGAAGCCGTTAAAACTGCTGATGTCGTTATGCTTTTAATACCCGACGAAACAATGCCTCAAATTTTTCATCAAGAAGTTGCACCATTCTTGAAAAAAAATGCAGTATTAGCTTTCGCACACGGATTTAATATCCACTACAACCAAATTATTCCAAGAGATGATCTTGATGTCATCATGATTGCTCCAAAAGGTCCTGGTCACACAGTTCGCTCAGAGTATCTTAAGGGTGGTGGCGTTCCTACATTAATTGCGATTTATCAAAACAAATCTGGCAAAGCTAAAGATATCGCGCTTTCATACGCTGCAGCAAATGGTGGCACCAAAGGTGGTGTAATTGAAACTGATTTCCGTGAAGAAACTGAAACTGACTTATTTGGTGAACAAGCTGTTTTATGCGGCGGTGCAGTTGAGCTTGTTAAAGCAGGTTTTGAAACCTTAACTGAAGCAGGTTACGCACCAGAGATGGCTTATTTCGAATGCTTACATGAACTTAAACTCATTGTAGATTTAATGTATGAAGGTGGAATTGCTAACATGAACTATTCCATCTCAAACAATGCTGAGTATGGTGAATATGTTACTGGTCCAAGAGTGATTGGTAATGAAGCCAAATTAGCAATGAAAGAAGCTTTGAAAAATATTCAAAATGGTGAATATGCAAAACGTTTTATTCTTGAAGGAAAAACAAATTATCCAGAAATGACGGCGAGAAGAAGACTTAATGCTGAACATCCTATTGAAAAAGTTGGCTCGCAATTAAGATCAATGATGCCTTGGATTGCTAAAAATAAGCTTGTAGATCAAAGTAAAAACTAGCTTCATGGCAAAAAAAACTTACCCTATCATTGCAAAAGAAGGCTGGCCATTCTTAATAGCATCCGTTGCTATATCAGCCTTCATATTTAATATATGCACTCTGTGGTCAATTCCTCTTTGGATCGTCTCATTATTTATTCTGCAATTTTTTAGAGATCCGAAAAGAAATACGCCCTCTAAGAAAAATATGGTGGTATCGGCAGCTGATGGCAAAGTAATTGTCATTGAAAAATGCAAAGACGAGTATCTTAATAGACGTGCAATTAAAGTCAGCGTCTTTATGAATGTCTTTAATGTTCACTCAAATAAAAGTCCGATCAAATCAATCATTATGAATAAGTGGTATTTTCCTGGAAAATTTCTGAATGCAGCTTTATCAAAAGCTTCATTAGAGAACGAAAGATGTGCGCTTCACCTTAAAACCAAAGAAGGCTTTAATATTACTTGCGTTCAAATTGCAGGTTTAATTGCGAGAAGAATTTTATGCTACGTTAATAAAGGTGATGCATTGGAAGCTGGTGAAAGATATGGTTTTATAAGATTTGGTTCGCGCGTAGACTTATATCTACCTATTAACTCAAAGATAAAAGTTACTTTAGGCGAAAAAGTTTTTAATGGCGAAACAATTATTGCTGAATTAAAAAAATAGATTAATTATCTATAAATATACGAAGTTCGTTTAACGCCAATCTATACACATCTCTCTTAAATTCAATTACTTCATTAAGAGGCATCCAGTAATCATGCCATCGCCATGCATCAAATTCAGGCTTCTTAGTATTTCTTAAAAAAATATCGGTATCTTGACCCTTCATTCTTAATAGATACCATATTTGTTTTTGGCCTTTATAAGTACCTCTAAAATCTCTTCGAAGCCATTGTGAAGGTACTTCATATTTTAACCAGTCTTTTGTTCGGCCAAGTATTTCTACATGATGTGGCTTTAATCCGACTTCTTCCATAAGCTCTCGATACATAGCCTCTTCAGGCGCTTCACCTTTTTGAATGCCACCTTGAGGGAACTGCCATGCATGCTCTTGTGTACGCTTCGCCCAAAAAACCTGATTCTCAGCATTGCAAATCACAATGCCGACATTTGGCCGATAGCCGTCTTTATCAATCATAGAAACACCTTAAGAATTGCATCAATTATTTTATAGATTTAGTTTAAATAAAAGCCAGAATTAAAGCTAGAATCTATTAAGAAAAAATTGAAAAAACATGACTTTTAAAAACTTTATTTTATTTATTTTTTTTATATCTCTTAGTGCATGCTCCAGTGCGCCGATAGCGTACATTACAAATCAAGGCTCTAATACAGTCAGTATCGTTGATATTAAAAAGAAAAAAGTTAAGCAAGAAATTTCTGTGGGCAAAGGTCCTGTTGGTATTGCTATTGCTTTAAAACAATCATATGCCTTTATTTCAAATGCTAATGATAGCTCTGTAAGTGTTTTAGATCTTCAACGCAATGAGATTATTAAGACAATCAAAGTGAATGGAACGCCAGTTGGCATTACTAAATCAACTAACGAAGAGTATATTTATGTGAGCGATTGGTTCAATAGTGAAATTTTTACGATCGAAACAAAATCATTAACGGTGATTAATAGAGTTGCAGTTGGGAAATCTCCATCTGGGATGATATGTGACACAAAAGGGAAATATCTTTTTATTTCCAATCGCGACGAAAATACGGTTGAAATATACAGCCAATCAGACTTAAGTCTTGTTAAGAAAATTAAAGTGGGCAATCACCCGTATGGTGTATTTGTCAAAAAAGACTTACTTTTTGTTGTTAATGTTTTGGATGATTCGATATCTATTATAAATATCCAGTCATTTGCGACAGAAACTATTAAGGTTGGTGATCACCCTTATGGCGTAGTATCTGATATGAACAATCAATTTGCCTTTGTCACAAATACTCAAGATGACAATGTTAGCGTTATTGACCTTAAGGCAAGCAAAGAAATCCGAAAGATTAAAGTGGGTGGAAATCCAGAAGGCATTGATATTGATGATAAAGATAATCTACTCATAACTGCAAATTGGAGAAGCGACTCTATTTCAATCATAGACTTAGCAAAGCAAGAGTATCTCTATGAGATTAAAACAGGCAAACAAAGTAGATCTTTTGGTCAATTTATTAAAATTGACTAATGTTATACATAAAAACAATTTATAATTAACAAGTTAATTAAACACTAAAGGTCTTAATTCAAATGAAAAAAATTATTATTAGTATTTTCCTTATTTTTTTATCTTTCAATGTATTTGCGCATGGTCCATCACCCCAAAAAGTTGAGAAATCAATTACAGTCAATGCGTCACCTGATAAAGTTTGGGCAATCGTTAAAGATTTTGGGAGCATTCAAAAATGGGAGCCTCTTGTTACTGATAGCAAGGTAGAAAAAAAGGGTGAGGATACTTTAAGAACGCTCACATTAAAATCTGGTGGCAAAGTCATTGAGAGACTTAAAGGCATCGATGAAGAAGCTATGAAGTTAAAATATGAAATCGTAGAAGGTGCAGTACCGGTATCTGATTACAATTCATTTATTGTGGTAGCAAAAGGTTCTAATCCTAATGAATCGACTGTAACATGGGTAGGTCGCTTCTATAGAGTTTATAAACTGAATCCTCCGATTCCAGCTGGTCAAGATGATGAAACAGCAATTAAAGCTGTAACTGAAATTTATGATGCAGGACTTCCAGGACTTAAGAAGTTAGCTGAAGCCAAATAACATAATTTATGTAGAAAAAAGCAGAATTTAATTCTGCTTTTTTTATTTATGACACCAATTATTCTCGATAGCGTTGAGCCACCTATAGGCGCAGTCATATTTCTTCATGGCTTAGGAGCTGACGGTTTTGACTTCAAAGATATCTTCACAAGACCACAATTTAATAAAATTCGATTTATTCTGCCCCATGCTCCTTACCAACCGGTGACTATTAATCAAAGCTATGAAATGAGGGCTTGGTATGATTTGTATGACTTATCTTTAGAGAAAGATGAGGATGAATTGGGGATGGAAAGATCAAGTTTAAATATTCAGAAGCTTATTGAAGAGCAAATTTCCCTTGGCATACCTTCCGAAAAAATTATTATTGGTGGGTTTTCTCAGGGTGCAGCAATGAGTTTTTATTTAGGCTTGAAGTATCATAAAAAATTGGGCGGTATTGCAGCTTTATCAGGCTATCTCCCTCTGAAAGAGAAGCTTACTGACTCTGTAAAAGGTAAATTAGCAAATATGCCAATCTTTATGGCTCATGGTCTATATGATAATGTTATAGATATACAAATTGCGGATAGCTCCTTTAAAAAGCTATTAAAAAAATTTAATTCTGCAAGCTTTTTAAAATACCCGATGGGACATGAAGTTTGTGAAAAAGAAATTGATGATTTATCAATATTCTTGAATCAATCATTTAACTAAAGATAATTTTTATGAATAAAAATTCACTTGAAACGAATCTTAAAGAACTTGAATCCATTGTGTCAAAAATGGAGCAAGGTGATATGGCGCTCGAAGACTCTATAAAATCTTATGAAAAAGGCATGCTCCTTCTTAAATTATGCCAAGACTCGCTGAAAGAGATCGAGCAAAAAGTTTTAGTACTTTCCGCGGAAAATACACTCGAACAATTTAAATCTTCTAATGAATAATTTTCATGAATGGCTCTCTCAAAAACAAGCATTTATTGAATCCTTGCTTGAAAAAAATTTGCCTCGAGTCAGCCATGAAACACAATTAAATGAAGCTATAAGATACAGTGTTCTCAATGGCGGGAAAAGAATGAGGTCGCTACTTATTCTTGCAATTGCTGAAACTATAGAGATCCCTTCAATTGCCATTGAAAACATTATATGTGCCGTCGAATTTATACACGCATATTCTTTAGTGCATGATGATATGCCTTGCATGGATAATGATGATTTAAGACGAGGAAAATTATCATGCCATAAAAAATTTGGTGAAAGTACTGCATTGCTTGTTGGAGACACTTTGCAATCTATTGCTTTTTCCTGTTTATCTTCACCATTTTTTCAGGTTAACCCGGACAATCAATTAAAAATAATTCATACCTTCTCTAATGCTATTGGTATTGAAGGTATGGCAAAAGGCCAAGCATTGGATATTGAATATACCAATAAAAAAATTTCATTAGATGAACTTAAAACCATGCATCAATATAAAACTGGCTCACTTATTAATGCAGCTTGTTTAATGACGGTGCTTGCCTCAAATGGTTATGACAAAAAAATGCTGGATAGAATAGATACTTATTCAAAATCAATTGGACTTATGTTCCAAATTCAAGATGACATTCTTGATAAAGAAGCAAATCAAGAAACTTTAGGCAAAACACCTGGTAAGGATGAGCAATATAACAAATCTACCTTTGTCTCTTTACTAGGTATTTCCAAATCAAAAGAATTGGCTGCGACATATTATGAAGAGGCTTTAGCTGCAATCAAACCTTTTGGAAATAAGGCATATTATTTAGCTAGCATGGCTGAATTAATGATGACGCGATCACACTAATATGAATCTCCTCGATAAAATTAATTCGCCAAAAGATTTAAAAAAACTTAATCGCAGCGAACTTGCTTCATTATGCGATGAGATAAGAACTTTCATTATTGAAAGCGTTTCAAAAACAGGCGGGCATCTTTCATCGAATCTTGGTGTTATAGAGCTTACCGTAGCACTTCATTATGTTTTTGATTGTCCTCAAGATAAATTCATATGGGATGTTGGACACCAAACTTATCCCCATAAAATTCTCACTGGAAGAAAAAAGAAAATGAGCTCTTTAAGAGCCATGTCTGGAATTTCAGGTTTTCCAAAAATAGCAGAAAGTGATTACGATATTTTTGGTACCGGCCATTCAAGCACTTCGATATCAGCCGCCTTAGGTATGGCTGAAGCACTCAAGAAGAAAAACTTGAATCACAAAGCAATTGCGATTATCGGTGATGGTGCTATGACAGCAGGTATGGCTTTTGAAGGCCTTAATAATGCCGGCGACTCAAAAAATAATATCTTGGTTATTTTAAATGACAACGATATGTCGATCTCTAAAAACGTAGGGGCACTTAATAATTACCTAGCAAAACTTATGTCGGGAAATCTTTATGGAAGTATTAAGCGTTCAAGTAAAGCAGTTTTATCTGCTATTCCTCCTATGCTTGAATTTGCTAAGCGTGCCGAAGAGCATGTTAAAGGCATGGTAATTCCAGGCACTTTATTTGAAGAATTTGGCTTTAATTATATTGGTCCTATTGATGGTCATGATATTGACGCATTAGTTGATACACTCAGCAATCTTAAAGAACTTCAAGGGCCCCAGTTCCTTCATGTAGCCACCCAAAAAGGTTTTGGTTATGAGCCCGCAGAAATTGATCCCAATAAGTTTCATGGCATAAGTCAATTCAATCCAGATGACGGCACTCAACCATCCAAAATAAAAAAGACAACTTACACTGATGTCTTTGGCGACTGGATTGTCGATATGGCTATGGCTGATAAAAAACTTTGCGCAATTACTCCTGCTATGTCGGATGGCTCGGGCTTGAATAAATTTGCTGAAAAATTTCCAGATCGTTTTTTTGATGTAGGTATTGCTGAACAACATGCGATAACTTTTGCTGCAGGGCTTGCCTGTGAAGATTACAAACCTGTCATTGCTATTTACTCAACTTTTCTTCAAAGGGCTTATGATCAATTAATACACGATGTTGCCTTACAAAATATTCCCATGTTATTTGCTATCGATAGGGCCGGAATTGTGGGACAAGATGGGCCTACACATTCAGGTAGTTTTGATTTGTCATTCTTAAGATGCATTCCAAATATAGTAATTATGGCGCCAAGTAATGAAAATGAATGTCGCCAAATGCTCTTTACCGGATTTAAATTCAAGGGTATTTCAGTAGTTCGCTACCCCAGAGGCATAGGGCCAGGATCAATAATTAAATCTAAGATGACAGCTATCCCGATTGGCAAAGCTGAAGTCATTAAAAAAGGTAAAAAAATTGCTCTTTTAGCTTTCGGCAATATGCTGGAGGAAGCTTTAAAGGTCGCACATAAAATTAACGCTACTGTGGTTAATATGAGATTTATAAAGCCTCTCGATATTAAATTAATTCGCGATTTGGCATCTTCACATAAGCTCCTTGTCACATTAGAAGAAAACGCAATATCGGGTGGTGCTGGATCAGCAGTGTTAGAGGTTATTAGTGAGTACAATTTGAAATGTCAAACACTACGCCTTGGCTTGCCTGATAAGTTTGTCGAGCAAGGCAGCCAAGAACAGCTTCGCAAAAAATATGGTTTAGATGCCGCTTCTATCACTAAATCAATTGAGAAAAAATTAACCTAGTGTTACACTCAAGTATTAATATTTAACTCTTTATTATGACGACGCACGATCATACATGCCCGATTGAAGATGTTCAGAACTCACCTGATCTCAGGAGTTTGGATATTGATAAAGTCGGCATTAAATCTATAAGACATCCTGTACTTGTGAAAGATAAAACAGGTGGTGCACAGCATACCGTTGCAACATTCAATATGTATGTATATTTGCCACATAATTTCAAAGGCACTCACATGTCTAGATTTGTGGAAATCTTAAATATGAATGATCGAGAAATATCTGTTGAATCCTTTGAAAATATCTTAAGAGAAATGATTAAGCGACTTGAAGCTAAATCATGTGATGTCGAAATGACATTTCCATACTTCATTAATAAAACTGCTCCTGTTTCTGGCGTAAAAAGCCTCCTGGATTACGACGTAAGTTTTATTGGAAAAATTGTTGATGGAATTTTTAAGAATACAATTAAAGTAGTTGTGCCAGTAACAAGTCTCTGTCCTTGTTCGAAGAAAATTTCAGATTATGGCGCTCACAATCAAAGGTCTCACGTCACAGTCACCGCTGAAATTAATAAATTTATTTGGATAGAAGAATTAATTGAGCTGATTGAAAAACAAGCATCATCTGAACTTTATGGCCTTCTAAAAAGACCTGATGAAAAATTTGTAACTGAAAAAGCTTATGACAATCCTAAATTTGTTGAAGATATGGTGAGAGATGTTGCAGCTCAATTAAAATTAGAAAAAAGAATTAATCATTTCGTAGTGGAATCTGAAAACTTTGAATCTATTCATAATCATTCTGCTTACGCATTAATTGAAGGGTAAATCTAGCTAATTTATTTTAGCCAAATATTTTATTTCCTTTAATCTCTAGTTTTAATCCAAACCAAATCACAAAAAAACCAATCAATGGAGATATGGCAGCAACTGTAAAACCAATCTGGCCTCCAAGATATTGAATTAGATAACCTCCCCCCAACCCTCCAACAGTGCCCCCAATGCCATAAGCTACGCTGTTATAAATTGCCTGTCCTCTTGCTTGATTGCGACCTTTAAAATAATAGGCAATAACTTCAATCGATGCCGCATGAAAACTTCCAAAAGTTGCAGCATGAAACATTTGTGCTATGAGCAATAAATAAAGATGGTCAGGAGAGGCTCCGATCAGAATAAATCGAATGACGCCTAAAAATAAACTCATGAGTAAAATTACTTTAAGTGAATAGCGACGTAAAATTTTTGGCATCATCATAAAAATCAAAATTTCACAGATAACGCCAACTGCCCAAAGCCAGCCTATTGTGCCGCCACTGTAACCATGCTCTTTGAGATAAATTGAATAAAAATTGTAAAGTACCCCGTGTGCTGAAACCATCAAAGTGCAGCCAATTAAAAGCGCTACCACAGAAGGTGTTTTGATAATCTTCCAAATAGATAAATCGTTTTTTTCGTGATGAATCTCCTGGGTCTCAGGAATGGTGTTTGATAAATAAAATATAATGGCTTGAGCAACTAATAAAGCCCAGAGCAAAATATTAATTCCTCGAAGATCAATTAAATAACCCAACAATAAAGATGCTGCAATAAATCCAATTGATCCCCATAATCTTATTCTGCTGTAATGTCCATCTGTGGTTGCTAAGTGTGCAAGAGTTAAAGATTCTGCTAAAGGCAAAGTTGAACTCGTAAATAAACTCAAAGCTGACATTATCAAAAAAATCCAAAAAAATCCTTTTGCCCAAAAAACACCAACGAATCCGATCAACCCCAAAAGCGATGTTAATTTAATCCATTTGACGCGATGACCTGTGTGATCAGCCAGCCAACCCCAAAAATTAGGGGCAACAATACGACTTATTTGAAATAAAGAAAGAAGAATGCCAATGCTTGCAGGTGAGAAGTTTTGAGATTGTAGATAAATGCCCCAGTAAGGAACAAAAGCGCCTACAAAAAAGTAATAGAAAAAATAAAAACGCGATAAGCGCCAGTGAAGATTATGTGTAGCACTCACTAAATTTTTGGTATGTGAGAAACAACATCGGCATTTTGAGCCCGATGTCTTAATGCTTGATCCATAATCACAAGAGCCAACATAGCTTCAACAATGGGTGTCGCCCTTATTGCAACGCAAGGATCATGACGGCCTGTTGTTTGCATAAGCACAGCTTCGCCTTCAGTGTTAATTGATTTTCGATCTTGAGGGATACTTGAAGTTGGCTTAAAAGCTACATGAGCAATAATAGATTGTCCGGTTGATATGCCACCTAAAATACCGCCTGCATGATTTGTTAAAAAACCTTGAGGGGTTAATTCATCGCCGTGCTCACTACCTTTTTGTATAATAGAACCAAAACCTTCGCCAATATCAATACCTTTAACAGCATTAATACTCATCATTGCATAAGCAATTTCAGCATCTAGTCTACCAAAAACTGGCTCCCCTAAGCCTACGGGCATATTATCTGCCACTACGGTAATTTTGGCGCCCACTGAATCTCTCTCTGCACGAATGCTATCTAAATACTTTTCTAATTCAGGAACCTGTGCTTGATTAGGACAAAAAAATGGATTTTGATTTACATCTTCCCAATTTTTAAATGTGATTTGAATAGCACCCATTTGGCTTAAATAAGCTCGGATTTTAATGCCATATTTTTTAAATAGCCATTTCTTAGCTATAGCGCCTGCAGCAACTCTGACAGCAGTTTCTCTAGCGCTTGATCTGCCACCGCCTCTATAATCTCTTATGCCGTATTTATGGGCATATGTGTAGTCTGCGTGTCCAGGACGGAATACATCTTTAATCTTTGAATAATCTTGGCTTCGTTGATCTGTATTACGAATAATAAATCCAATAGGTGCACCAGTTGTTTTACCTTCAAAGACCCCAGACAAAATCTCGACTTTATCTTCTTCTTTGCGTTGAGTAACATGCTTAGAAGTACCAGGCTTTCTTCTATCTAAATCTAATTGTAAATCTTCTTCCGACAAATCCAAATCAGGCGGGCAGCCATCTACGATTCCCCCTATAGCTGCGCCATGAGATTCACCAAAAGAGGTGAGCGTAAATAAAGTGCCTAAAGTATTACCTGACATAGATTATGCTTTTTTATAAATATATTTAAATTTTATCATAACCCGATTGTAGCCTTTAACTTATTAATTGAGTCGCAAGCCCTTAATCCATTGTTTATAGACTCGATAAGCTAACTTATTCAATTGATCACATTTGTTAGAAACATTTTCTAATATCGCTACTGGTGATTGAATCGCTTCTTTATTTTTTTCACTTTCCATTTCAGCCGCCCCAGCCTTTGTCCAACTTTCTACCATGGAAGGTGTCATTTCAATATGGCATTGAAATGCAATGTGCGTATCAAAATAGCTATAAGCCTGATGATGACAATTTTTATTGGTTAAAAGATGAATTGCGTTTTGTGGCAATTCAAAAGTTTCGCCATGCCAATGAAAGACTTCAAATTCTGATAAATCACCAAACCATTTTTTAGAAGCTTCTATTTGCTGAGAAGTGTGGCTCAGGCTTTGTACTTCAAACCATCCGATTTCCTTACAAGAATTTTTTTTAACAGTTGCGCCAAGAGCTTTACTGATTAATTGACCCCCAAGGCAATGTCCAAGAACTGGTATATCAGAGCGTATGGCTTCTTGAATCAATTTAACCACTTCTTTGATCCATGGCAAATCGTCATTCACGCTCATGGGACCTCCCATCAACACCAAACCAGCATATTCAGAAATAGATCTAGGAATATTTTCCATCTGATCTACTTTAATCAATTGATACTGAATAGCATTTTGACTTAAAAAATCAGCCAAATAGCCTGGGCCTTCAGTTTCATAAAACCTCATGATTAAAACTAATTTTTTATTCATGGATAATTTTATACATCCCTAGATCCAGACCTTCCAGTGTATAAGCTCCGATTGCAAAACGAATTAATCTTAATGTGGGGTATCCAATTTTTCCTGTCATTCTTCTTACTTGACGGTTTTTACCTTCCGATATTTTAATTTCTAGCCAAGTCGTCGGAATTGTTTTTCTTTCTCTAATAGGAGGCATTCTTTCCCATAAAGTTTTTGGCTGATCTATAATTTTTATTTCTGCAGGTAAAGTTTTAAAGTCGCCCAAATCAATACCGCGCCTTAATTCATCTAAATCGCTCTCTTTTGGGGCGCCTTCAACTTGAGCCCAATAAGTTTTTTGCATTTTATATTTTGGGTCGCTAATTTGATGTTGAAATAAGCCATCATCAGTTAGAATAATTAAACCTTCACTATCTGTGTCAAGCCTGCCCGCAGGATAAACACTAGGTATTGGAATAAAGTCTTTCAACGTCTCATGGTTATCATGTTTGCTAAACTGGCAAACGACGCCATAAGGCTTATTGAATAATATTTTCATTAAACTTAAAGTGAGTATGAATGCTTAGCAAAATTAATCTTCCAAAAAATGCATCAAAAATTACTGTCAATTCAAATCTAAGTTTGAATGTTCCAGATCGCCCTATTATCCCATTTATTGAAGGTGACGGTATTGGTATTGATATTACTCCAGCGATGTTAAAAGTTGTGAATCAAGCCGTTCTAAAAGCTTACGATGGAAAAAAAGAAATTGCTTGGATGGAAGTATTTGCCGGAGAAAAAGCTACAAAAATATACGATAAAGATACATGGCTGCCTCAAGAAACTCTAGATGCAATGAAAGAGTTTGTTGTGTCTATCAAAGGTCCTCTCACAACGCCTGTCAGTGGCGGCATCAGATCGCTTAATGTGGCCATGAGACAAGGACTAGATTTATATGTTTGTTTAAGACCGATTGAATATTTTAATGGTGTTCCAAGCCCTTTAAAAAATCCTGAAAAAACTAATATGGTGATTTTTAGAGAAAATACAGAAGATATTTATGCGGGAATTGAATGGCAAGCATTCTCAGAAGAATCAAAAAAAATTATAAAAATGATCTCAGAATTGGGTATTAAAAATAAAATTCGCTTTCCAGAATCAACCGCTATAGGCATTAAACCTGTTTCTAAAGAAGGTAGCCAAAGGCTTATAAGAAAAGCGATTGAATATGCTGTAGAACATAAAAAAAGATCAGTCACGTTAGTCCACAAAGGCAATATTATGAAATTTACTGAAGGTGGATTTAAAGAATGGGGTTATCAATTAGCTCAAGATGAATTTGGCGCTAAACCTATTGAAGGCAAATCCGGTTTTATGTGTTCCAATGGTCTTATCATCAAAGATTGCATTGCTGACGCTTTTCTTCAAGAAATATTACTTCACCCAAGCGAATATGATGTCGTAGCCACTCTCAACCTTAACGGGGACTATATTTCAGATGCATTAGCTGCTCAAGTTGGTGGTATTGGTATTGCTCCGGGCGCTAATTTATCAGACTCAACGGTTATTTTTGAAGCTACCCATGGAACCGCGCCAAGTATTGCAGGCAAAAAAATTGCCAATCCTAGCTCTTTAATTCTTTCGGCTGAAATGATGTTAAGGCATATCGGCTGGATTGAAGCTGCCGACACTCTCTTGTCAGCTTTCAGAAAAACATTAGTAGATCAAAAGGTCACTCAGGATTTCTCATCGCAATTAAATAATGTCTCGCCATTATCTACAGATGATTTTGCTGATGCCATCATAAGTTACATGTAAAAAAAAGCCCGCTTATGCGGGCTTATTTATTTAATTTGAAACTAGGCTTTATTTATATTTGAAGCTTGCTTGCCTTTTGGTCCGTCTGTAACGTCAAAAGTTACTCTTTGACCTTCTTTAAGACTTTTATATCCTGTATCTACGATTGCTGAGAAGT
>CAINIH010000141.1 GCA_903849185.1 uncultured Methylophilaceae bacterium | reverse complement strand
ATCCTGGCCATAGTTGTATTCTTCTAATGATAGTTAAAGTATACAAAACCATTGTAATTATAGGGGAAAATTTCTTTTTTAACTTAATCTTTATAGATTTTTCAGCCCCCCCCTATTTTTAAAAGAAGCTATAATTTGTGCCTATATGAAGAACTTATCTCAGCATATCTTGAAGGGAACCCATGAGATCAAGGACGCCTTCTTAAATCACGCACAGTGGCTTTATTTGGGTTTGCAAGATATCAGGCTCCGCTATAGGCGTTCCATCATAGGGCCCTGGTGGGTCACGATCTCAACCGGCGTCATGATCCTCATGCTAAGCGTCTTGTGGTCTAAAATTTTTGGGAGTGATATTAAAACCTACATGCCTTTCTTCGCGATAGGTTTTATCATATGGGGCTGGATGTCTTCCGTCATCACGGAAAGTGCTAGCGGCTTTGCCCCTTTCCAGGCGACGATTAAGCAAATTAAGCTCCCCTTCCCGGTTTTTATTTTGAGGTTATGTATGAGGCTCTTGATTGTCCTTGCACATAACTTTGTCATTATATTTTTGGTGCTCTTTATTGTCGGGGACGGACTCTCCTGGTATAGCTTGGTCTCTATCCCGGCCCTGATCCTTATCCAGATGAACCTTGTATGTGTCTCAATCATCATTATGATCTTTTGTACCAGGTTTCAGGACATGTCGCAGGTGGTGGCTACCCTCACCCAGATCTTATTTTTTTTCACGCCCATTCTTTGGCAGCCAGAGAGCTTGAAGGGTAAAGCGTACCTCATTGAATTTAATCCCATCCATCACTGGATGGAAATTATTAGGGCGCCACTCCTGGGTCGCTTACCCTTAATTGATAGTTGGTTATGGTGCTTTGGCACATTTATCTTTTTTTTAATCTTTGCTATCTACCTAACGGGTCGTTACCGATCTAGGATCGCCTTCTGGTTATAGATCATGCCGAGCATTAAACTCCAAAACGTAAGCGTCCAGTTCCCAATCTACTCCTTCCATAGTCGTTCACTTAAAAATTCGCTTGTGGGAAAGATTACCGGGGGTGAGATTGGCCGTAATGTTTCTAACCAGGTATCCGTCACGGCGTTGCGTGACCTGTCTCTTAACCTTAAAAGTGGCGACCGCTTGGGAGTCATGGGTCCTAATGGCGCAGGTAAATCGACTCTCCTTAGAGTGATCGCCGGCATATACGCACCCACATCAGGTTCCATTGAGGTCAAGGGCCGCATTGCCTCCCTCATCGATATCTCGCTCGGTATGGAGCTCGAAGCCTCCGGCTTTGAAAATATTCGTATGCGCGGTGTCATGATGGGTCTTTCATTAAAACAAATTAAATCACTCGAAGAAGAGATTGCTGAATTCACTGAGTTAGGACCTTACCTCAATATGCCTATCCGATCATATTCAACCGGCATGCACATGCGTCTTGGTTTTGCGGTATCGACGGCTGTACCCGCAGATATACTTCTTATGGATGAGTGGCTGAGTGTTGGGGATGAGGCATTTAAAGTTAAGGCAGAGAAAAGACTTGAAGATTATGTCAATAAATCATCTATCTTAGTTCTAGCATCGCACTCAAAAGAAACTATCGAAAAATTAACTAATTTACAGTTATTGCTTTAATTCTAGACCACCAAATATCTTTTAAAATATTTAAGCTTCGTCCAAATCAATCTCGGTAAAATAGGTTTGATGTATTTAACAACGGGCGAAATCAATGCAATATCAATAAGATAATTACGAAAAAAATATACGAAATCATTACGTTCTATTTTTTTAAAAACATTTTTTTCAAACGCTTCATCTTCAATCAAGTTATTTTTCTTAAAGAAATTTAAAAGCCCTTCCGGATTTGGGAAAAAACCCATAATCTTATTGCTGCTAGGATGGTACAAAATACTCTGAGCATCCCGATAAATCATAAAACGTTTAGATTTTTTCTTAATTAAATTTTCTATTGACAATACAAACATACCCCTTCTAATTAACAAAGAGGTATTATTAAGCGGCGGCAATATTTTTAATATATGGCAAGCTGAGCCTTGCTCCCAAACAATAACCTTAGCGGAAACAACGAATTCAATTTGCTCTTTAATCGTATAATTTTCAGGGAATATTTCTTTAAATCCATTGCTGACTAAAATTTTAGAAAAGTAATCAAAGCCAGCTACTCGCCCAAGAAATCTATTGCTACGTCTTACAATAATTTTAGGGGGTAAATTCTTTTTATAATCTTTTATATTGATATATTTTTCTGTCCAATCCTTAAACCATTTTTTTTCGCCCCCTAGCCAAGATCCAATTTCTGGGACGACCAAATCTTCTACTTCGGTAAATTGACTAATTAATATTAATTTATCTGCATTAACATTAAACAACTTTAAAATTTCTAAAATATAAGGAACTAATTTAATATTGTCGTGATACCTTAAAAAAATAAAGCCATCGACTTTTGATTCGTAAGCGCGACAAGCCCATAAGCGCCCCAGACATTCTTCTAAGAAGTGGCCAAAATGGTTTGGTAATTGGCCGAGATATAAATATTTTCCAGATAGCCTAATTGGACTATTCTTGCACGAATACTTTTCCCTGAGCTTATAGTTGATGAGATATCGATTGTGGGATATTAAGCCAAATTCTTTTGGATCTTTTCTTGGATTCTGAGATTGAACTCCAAGCATAGCTGACTCATCCCACACGGCTTCATTTATTGCAGGGAAAATTAAAGCATTTTTTAATCTGTATATTTTCATGGGTAATAACTTCAAAAAGGTTTAAAATGAGAAATAATTTGCTTAAAAATAAATAAGACTAAATGAGCATAAGAGCTTCTATCATAATGCCCGTAAAAAATGGTGCAAATTTTATTGAGGAGACACTTTTAAGCCTCTTTGTAAATACTATAGCAGAAGATGAAATCATTATTATTGATGACGGGTCAGCTGACGACACCTTAGATATTGTAAATAGAATTTCAAAATTATCTAAGACACCAATCATCATCATCAAAGGATCCAATTTTTTGGCATCAGGTGCCAGGAATAAAGGTCTAGATGTTGCCAGGGGCGAATATATAAGCTTTATTGATCATGATGACCTATGGCCTTCGGGAAGACTGGAGCGACATATAGCGCTTTTATCCCAACAAAAGGCGGATGTGATACAAGGCAAAATTGAATATTTTTCAAAAGATCCTGATAGCCTCAAGAGATTTAAGACACTCCCAGAGGAT
>CAINIH010000140.1 GCA_903849185.1 uncultured Methylophilaceae bacterium | reverse complement strand
TTTGCTTGGTTTTTTTATTTAATTAATGTCCTCAATCTCCCAAAATATTTCTCAAATTCATGACGATATTCAAGAAGCTTCTGTTATTAATGCTTCTCATGAAAAAATTACTTTAGTAGCTGTGAGCAAAGGTCAGAACTTTAATAAAATAATCGAGGCCTTTGATGTTGGCATTTTAAATTTTGGGGAAAATTACCTTCAAGAAGCGCTCGATAAAAAAAAGCAGCTAGAAAAATTTCCAATTCAATGGCATTTTTTGGGGCCCATTCAAAGCAACAAATGCAAACTTATTGCAGAAAATTTTAATTGGGTACATAGCGTTGACAGAATAAAAGTTATGAAATTACTTAACGATAATAGGCCTTCAAATGTCCCACCTTTAAATATTTGCATTCAAATTAATACGAGTGGGGAAGAAACTAAAAGCGGCATTCCAATTAAAGATGCAAAAATACAACTAATAGAGCTCATTCAGGCGCTCAAAGAACTTCCTAAGCTTAAACTAAGAGGTATTATGTCTATACCCTCCAACATAGAGAATATCAAACAAGTTGTTGATGAATTTAAAGCTATGCATATACTTTATAGCGAACTCAAGAATGAAATTGATACCATTGATACCTTATCCATGGGAATGTCGAGTGACTTTAAGCTAGCAATTGAATATGGCTCAAATCTTGTTAGAATTGGAACCGCTATTTTTGGAGCGCGAGCCATAAAAACTCAAGGGGACGATAATTGAATATTTGCTTTTTAGGTGGTGGTAATATGGCAACAGCTATGATTAGTGGTTTATTAAATAAAAACTACTCCCCTGCGCTTATTCGAGTGATTGAATCTGATAGCAAAAAGAGGCTGGATCTTAAAACTAAATTTAATATTTCATCAGAAGCGGAATTTAAAAAAATAGATAAAGATGAAATTATTGTGCTTGCCGTTAAACCCCAGCAAACTGAATCTCTTCTCAAATCAATATCTCATGAAATTTCGAAACAAATTATTTTATCGATTGCCGCAGGCATTCAAATAAAATCTATTGAAAAATGGACGAATGGGCATAAAAATATTGTTCGCTCTATGCCTAACATGTGCGCTCAAATTCAACTTGGGATTACAGCTCTTTTTACTCAAGAAACTTTAGATCAAAAAAATAAAATGGCCATAGAAGAAATTGCAGGTGCTATTGGGGATTTTATATGGCTAGATGATGAATCTAAAATGGATGCAGTTACAGCTATTTCAGGAAGCGGTCCTGCTTTTGTATTTTATTTCCTTAATGCATTCATTGAGGCAGGTATCGAATTAGGCTTATCAAGAAGTGAGGCTGAAAAATTATGTAGCAAAACCATGCTTGGCTCATCTCATTTAGCTAAAGACCAGCTAAATAACCTTCAAAATTTAATTGTATCGGTAGCTTCAAAAGGTGGCACGACAGAAGAAGGATTAAAACAACTTGAGTCAAATAAATTAAATGAAGCGCTTTTAAAGGCAACGCGAGCTGCTTATGAAAAATCGAAAAAACTTGGCTCAGAATTTAATTAATTAAATGAAAAATAATACAGTCATTGTAGGTTTGTCTGGCGGCGTTGATTCTTCGGTAACTGCTTTGCTTTTAAAGAATCAAGGGTATAAGGTCGTTGGACTTTTCATGAAAAATTGGGAAGATGACGACGATGACGAGTATTGCTCAAGCAAACAAGATCTTGTAGACGCAGTATCTGTTGCCGATAAAATTGGTATTGATATTGAAGTGGTAAATTTCAGCAAAGAATATAAAGAAAAAGTTTTTTCTGAATTTATTAATGAGATTAAAAGTGGAAGAACACCCAATCCAGATATATTATGTAATTCCGAAATTAAATTTAATGCATTTTTAAATCATGCAATTTCAATGGGTGCTGATAAAATTGCAACCGGTCATTACGCACAAATTAAAGAGACTGATGGCTTATATAGTCTTCTTAAAGCCGATGACTCAACTAAAGATCAAAGTTATTTTTTATATCGACTCAATCAACACCAGCTCTCAAAATCTATATTTCCACTAGGGAACCTTCTTAAAAAAGATGTAAGAGAAATTGCTAAAAAAGAAGGCCTTCATAATAGTGACAAAAAAGACTCAACAGGCATATGTTTCATTGGTGAAAGACCTTTTACTGAATTTTTAAATAAATATATAGAAAATTCACCGGGCCCCATAAAAGATGAACACGGGAAAATAGTCGGTGAACACATAGGTCTTATGTTTTACACTCTTGGCCAAAGACAAGGACTAGGAATTGGCGGCTCTAAAACAAGCAATGGGGAGCCCTGGTTTGTTGCCGAAAAAAATATCCAAGAAAACACGCTTATTGTTGCCCAAGGCCATGGACACCCCCTTCTATTTAAAGATGGATTAACTGCAAAGAAAACTCATTGGATACATGGAGCTTTACCAAAAAAACATTGGGTATACGGTGCTAAAACGAGATACCGCCAACCCGATGCACCTTGTGAAATCGATACAATAATAGATGACTCTATAGAGATATTTTTTGGGCAAAAACAATGGGCCATGACACCTGGACAATCAGTAGTAGTCTATGAGAGCAATGTTTGCTTAGGTGGGGCTATTATTGAAAGCGCTATAGATAAGGCTCAGGTGCCGTTGTCTGAAAAGATGATCTTTGCATAAGTAATTCATATAAACGATATAAACCTAAATATTCGTTTTCAAAGTCAATTTCAGGGTATCTCAATTTAACGTATCCCAAAGCACATCCGGCCGCTATATCAGCGTACGAAAATTTATTGTCCAGATAATATTCCTTACCTTCCATTTCACGATTAAGCCATTCAAGACTTAAGTTTATTTTTCTCATTTGCTTTTCAAAAAGATCAGCATTTTGTTGTGAAAGAGGTTTACGTTTTTCCAACATAATCGCTACTGCAGCGTCACATAATCCATCCGATATAGCCTCCCATCTTTTGACTAATATTTTTTTATCAAAATCGCTAGGTATTAAATAAGGCAGACCACTCTTTTGGTCTACATATTCAGCTATTACAGGTGAATCAAATATAGATATATCGTTTGCAATTAATGTAGGCACTTTAGCCAAAGGGTTATATTCATGAAT
>CAINIH010000139.1 GCA_903849185.1 uncultured Methylophilaceae bacterium | reverse complement strand
GTTACAAAAGCTAAAAAATCAGTGGCAGCATTTAAGATTCGTGATGATTATCCGGTAGGTTGTAAAGTGACTCTTCGCAGAGATCGCATGTATGAATTCTTAGATCGACTCGTCACAATCGCAATTCCACGAATTAGAGACTTTAGAGGTATTTCTGCTAGATCATTTGATGGTCGTGGAAATTACAACATGGGTGTTAAAGAGCAGATTATTTTTCCTGAAATTGAATACGACAAAATCGATGCATTAAGAGGGATGAATATCACAATTACAACGACAGCAAAAACTGACGAAGAAGCAAAGGCATTATTATCTGCGTTCAGTTTTCCATTTAGAAACTAGGTTTAGACTATGGCTAAAATGTGCATGACAGAACGCGAATTAAAACGACGCAATATGGTTGAGAAATTTAAAGCCAAACGCGCCGCTTTAAATGAAATTATTTCTGATATCAACGCATCTTCAGAACAAAAACAAGAAGCGAGACAGAAATTACAAAGTTTACCCCGCAATTCAAGTCCAGTTAGATTAAGAAATCGCTGTTCTCTAACAGGTCGTCCAAGAGGCGTATACAGCAAGTTCGGGATTGGTCGAAGTAAATTAAGAGATTTAATGATGCGAGGCGAAGTGCCTGGCGTGATTAAAGCAAGTTGGTAATAGGAGAAAAATAATATGAGTATGAGCGATCCAGTTGCCGATATGCTAACCAGAATTAGGAATGGTCAAGGTACTAACAAAGTATCTATCACCATGCCTGCATCTAAATTAAAAAAAGCTATCGCAAATGTTTTAAAAGATGAAGGCTACATTGAGAATTTTGCTGAACACGAAGTTCAAGGCAAGCCAGTATTAAATATTGAATTGAAATACTATGCTGGCAGACCTGTTATTGAAAAGATTGAAAGAGTAAGTAAGCCAGGTTTACGTGTTTATAAAGCAAGCGAAAGTATTCCAGAAGTAATGAATGGTCTTGGTGTTGCAATCGTGTCGACATCCAAGGGAGTTATGACAGATAGAAAAGCAAAAGCTGCCGGTATTGGCGGCGAAGTGCTTTGCTATGTGGCTTAAGGAGAGAATATATGTCACGTATAGCTAACGCACCCGTAACGATTCCTCCTAAAGTAGAGGTTTCAATTAGCGATTTGAATATTTCAATCAGTGGACCGATGGGTAAATTAAATCAGTTCATCACACCTAACGTTAAATTAAATAACGATGGTCAAGCAATTACATTCGCAGCAGCTGACGAGTCTCAGCAAGCAAATGCAATGGCTGGAACTATGCGAGCACTTGTTGCAAACATGATGAAAGGTGTTTCTGAAGGATTCGTAAGAAAATTAACTTTAATTGGTGTTGGATACAAAGCTCAAGCACAAGGTGCAAACCTTAATCTTGATTTAGGTTTTTCACATCCAGTAAATTACAAAATGCCTGAAGGCATTAAAGTTGAAACACCAAGTCAAACTGAAATTATTTTAAAAGGTTCTGACAAACAATTAATAGGTCAAGTTGCAGCTCAAATTAGAGCATATCGACCACCAGAACCATACAAAGGTAAAGGCGTTCGCTATTCAGATGAGAACGTTATTATCAAAGAAACTAAGAAAAAATAAAGGCTGAGATATGTATAATTCGAATCCCCGTTTACGTCGCGCCAAAAAGACACGAGCAAAAATTGCTGAGCTTCAAGTGACAAGATTAAGTGTTCATAGAACGAATACAAATATTTATGCGCAAATCATAAGTGCTGGCGAGAATAAAGTTTTAGCAAGTGCCTCTTCTCTTGAAGCAGATGTTAAAAAAACTTTAAAGAATGGCGGCAATATTGAGGCGGCAGCTCAAATTGGTAAACGCATTGCTGAAAAAGCAAAAAAAATCGGTATTACAAGTGTGGCATTTGATAGATCAGGTTATCGCTATCACGGCAGAGTTAAAGCTTTGGCAGATGCTGCTAGAGAAAACGGCTTGTCTTTCTAACCCAACAATTTAAATAGGTCAAAACATGGCAAAAGATTTAGAAAATCAACAAACGCAAACAGACGGTTTAAGAGAAAAAATGATTGC
>CAINIH010000138.1 GCA_903849185.1 uncultured Methylophilaceae bacterium | reverse complement strand
TAGCCACTGAAGTGACATTACAACCACTCGATCGTTATCCACTGCTTGATGCATCCATTTTATTTTCAGATATTTTGACAATCCCCGATGCGATGGGATTAGGTTTGTATTTTGCAGCTGGCGAAGGTCCTAAATTTGAAAGACCGTTAAGAGTTGACGCTGATATTCAGAAATTAAAAATTCCTGATATAGGTAAAGATTTAAAATATGTAATCGATGCTGTATCGCAAATTAAAAAAGCACTTCAAGGGCGCGTACCTCTCATTGGATTCTCTGGAAGCCCATGGACGCTTTCGACTTATATGGTCGAAGGCCAAGGTGGCACGGATTTCTTAACCATTAAAAAAATGGCCTATAGTCGCCCTGATTTACTTCATCATATTTTAAAAACTACGACAGAAGCAGTCACACAATATTTACATGCGCAAATTGAAGCAGGTGTGGATACGATTATGATTTTTGATTCATGGGGCGGTGCGTTATCTCATCAAGGCTATTTGGAGTTCTCATTACCTTATATGAAAGTGATTTTGTCTAATTTAAAAATGATGAGTACTAAAAAAATTCCATCGATTATGTTCACTAAAGGTGGCGGACTATGGCTAGACGATCAAGTCACTGCAGGCTCTGATGCATTAGGCCTCGATTGGCAAACGGATATTGGTATCGCAAAACAAAAAGTGGGTCATCAAGTAGCTCTGCAAGGCAATTTAGATCCAGCGATTTTATTATCAAAGCCTGAAGCCATTGAGAAAGAAGTAAAGCGAATATTAGATGAATATGGTCAAGGCTCAGGCCATATTTTTAATTTAGGTCATGGCATTACAGAACATACACCACCAGAAAACGTAGATGTGATGCTGAAAACTGTACGTGAATACAGCCTTCAATTTCACAAGTAGACTAAATTATCTTGGGTTGATAACTGCGTTGACCTGAACTGGAACACGTTCACCTACACGGTATTGCGTTTGTGTTTCTTCTTCAAATTCATGACCGTTATATGAGAAGAGCGTCATGAAACCTTCTTGAACTCTTTGATAGCTATCTCTTTGTGTGCAACGTTCAACATTAAGTGACTCATTATTTGTATCATCGTTTTGCATACGGTCCCCTACAACTGCACCTACTGCAGCACCCACAGCTCCTGTTGCTACACGACCTTTACCTTTACCTACTGTACTACCTAAAAGACCACCCGCAACACCACCAATAATGGCACCTGCCACACCTTTTTCTTTAGGAGGCGCTGCTTCAGAGATTGTTTGACATGAAGAAATAGGACGATTGATTTCGATATAACGAGGAGTAACTCGTTTTACGGTTGCCATGTCTGAGAAATCAGCGGCATAGCCTAAAGTTGATGTAAGAAGAGATAAAAGAATCACGATTTTTTTCATATTAAGCTCCGTTAAGAAATTGTATACATTATATAAATTTTATAAAACAATTTAGGTTCATTTTAACTATGTTTTCTGCGATCAATTAACACAATTAAATCACTCAATGCTTTGGAAAATTGTCGTTCAATAGTTGTCTGATAGCGCATCAATTTTTCCATGTCTTTATCCTTTGGCATTGCTTGATTAATGAGCAATTGCTCTTTTGCAGGAAACTGTTTTAAGCCACTATCAATTTCTAATTGATTAGCTTGGATAGTGCGTAAATCTTCAATATATTTTTTTAATAAATAGTCATAAGTTTTACGGATATCATGAGCTTCTTTTGTAAAAGTATTATCTTTGCGAGTTTTTCTATAAATCTCATTTTGATATTTTTCATGATCATATTTATTTAGAAG
>CAINIH010000137.1 GCA_903849185.1 uncultured Methylophilaceae bacterium | reverse complement strand
TATGAATCCACGCTTACTTACCGTTGCGGGGGCAGTATAGGAATTGTAATTAAACTCACCTATTTCCCAGTTTCAATGTTTTCTTAAATAAAGATAAACCTTAAGAAGACATCACCTAACAACTTGAAATCATCGTATCACATCTTTGCTATACTAAAACTTAACGGTTTATAAATTTATTGATTGCAATGCAAAGGATATTTAGTTATGGCAAGAACAGTGAAATGTGTGAAGCTAGGTAAAGAATTAGATGGATTAGATTTTCCGCCTTATCCAGGACCTTTAGGTAAACGTATTTATGAGAGTGTATCTAAAGAAGCTTGGGCAGGATGGCTTAAACATCAAACCATGTTGGTCAATGAGAACCGATTAAGTTTTGTGGATCCTGCCGCACGAAAATATCTAACGGAACAAACTGAAGCTTACTTCTTTGGAGAGGGTGCAGATAACGCATCTGGATATGTGCCACCTAAAAGTTAGGTAAAAAAAGATAATAAAAAAGCGCTTAATTGATAAGCGCTTTTTTTATTTCAAGAATAAAAATTATTCTTTAATAGTTTTTTGAATTTCTTTAATGCTTGCGTGACGAATGTCTTTACCTTTAACGGTATAAACAATGTATTCAGAAATATTTTTTGCATGGTCGCCAATACGCTCAATCGCTTTAGCAACAAACATCACTTCAAGTGACATGGAGATCGTTCTTGGATCTTCCAGCATGAAAGTGACAAGCTGACGAATTGTTGAGCGGTATTGCTCATCAACTAATTCATCTTTTTTAGCAATCTCAACCGTTTTACTTACATCCATACGAGCAAATGAATCGAGTGACGTTCTTAACATCTGACGAACTACTTCCACCATCGTTTTTACTTCACTAAAACGAAGCTTAGTCATACGGTTATCTTCATTGATACGGAGTGCAGTACGTGCAATTTTTGTTGCTTCATCACCAATACGTTCAAGATCGGTAATCGTTTTTAAGATCATCATGATCATACGAAGGTCACCTGCTGCAGGCTGACGTCTTGCAATAATACGAGAACAATCTTCATCCACTTCGATTTCAAGTTCGTTGACGCGTTGATCAGAATCCATAACGCCTTGCGCCATTTGCGCATCAGATTTTACAAGCGCCTCAATAGCATTGACGAGTTGCTCCTCAACAATGCCGCCCATTTCTAAAACTTTTGCACGGACTGATTCGAGTTCGTTGTCGTATTCTTTATAGGTGTGTTCTGAAGCCATAATCGTTACCTTAATTTTAATGTATTAATTTTATTACTAAAATATGACATTTTTATGTCGAAATTGGTTTATTTAGTAATGGTTTTAACGCCATCATTTGTGGCTAAAAGAAGCACATTGGCAGGTCTAGCCGCAAATAAACCGTTTGTCACTACACCCACGATTTGATTGATGGTTGCTTCCATGGCTACTGGGTCTTTAATTACAAGACCGTGCACATCCAAGATGACGTTGCCGTTATCAGTCGTAAAGTTTCTTAATTGCGGCTGTCCACCTAATCTAGTGAGTTCGCGAGCCACATAGCTTTTAGCCATTGGAAGCACTTCCACAGGTAAAGGGAATTTACCTAATACAGGCACGTATTTAGTTTCATCACAGATACAGATAAAGGTCTTGGCCACCGCTGCCACAATTTTTTCTCGAGTTAACGCGCCACCACCACCTTTGAGCATATGCATGTGCTCAGTGATTTCGTCCGCACCATCGACATAAATGTCCATGCTATTAACGCTATTAAGGTCAAAAACTTCAATCCCATGTTTGCGTAAACGATCTGCTGAGGCCTCGCTACTCGCAACCGCACCATCAATCTTATGTTTTACTTTTGCTAATTCATCGATGAAGTAATTTGCTGTAGAGCCCGTGCCCACACCAATGATGCCAGACTTCACATACTCAATCGCAGCCTTTGCAACCTGTTGTTTTAATTCGTCTTGCGTGAATGCCATTTTTACTTAAACCTTTATATTTTATTTATAATGATGCTTTAACATCTATCATACACGCCAAGGCGACTCTTGAAAATTAGCATATGAAGAACGACTACGTAAAACGTATTAATGAAGCGCGTGTATATGACGTGGCAAAGAAGACGCCGCTTGAATTTCAGACACATCTTTCCAGTCGTTTTCATAATCAGATTTTCTTAAAACGGGAAGATTTGCAACCCGTCTTTTCATTTAAATTACGCGGTGCCTACAACAAGATGGCAGGCTTATCCAAAGCTCAGCTCGATAAGGGCGTCATCGCAGCTTCCGCTGGTAATCACGCACAAGGGGTTGCGTTAAGCGCACAGAAATTAGGATGTCGTGCCGTGATTGTGATGCCCACAACAACACCACTCATTAAGATTGACGCCGTTAAACATCGCGGTGCTGAAGTCGTGCTTTGGGGTGACTCTTATTCTGATGCATACAAACACGCACTCGAGATCGAGAAAAAAGAAGGGCTCACTTTTGTTCATCCTTATGATGATCCAGAAGTGATCGCAGGGCAGGGCACGATCGCTAAAGAAATTTTAGATGACTATAAAAAACCAATTCATGCAATCTTTTGCTGTGTGGGCGGTGGCGGTCTTCTTGCAGGCGTTGCAACTTACATCAAAGCGATGCGACCCGAAATTAAAGTGATCGGTGTAGAAGCTAAAGATGCTGAAGCTATGACTTTATCTTTAAAAGAAGGCAAGCGTGTTGTGCTTGACCAAGTGGGACTCTTTGCAGATGGTGCAGCAGTAAAGGAAGTGGGTGAGGTCACCTTTCCACTCTGTCAGTCTTATGTAGATGAAATGATTGTGGTCGACAACGACGCTATCTGTGCAGCCATCAAAGATGTGTTTGAAGATACACGTTCTATTTTAGAACCTGCAGGCGCCTTATCCGTTGCAGGCATGAAGTCCTATATTAAGAAACACAACTTAAAAGATGAGACGCTAATTGGCATTGCATCGGGTGCTAATATGAATTTTGATCGTTTACGTTTTGTAGCAGAGCGTGCTGAAATTGGTGAAAAACGAGAAGCAGTGCTTGCCGTGACTATTCCTGAAAAACCAGGCGCATTCAAAAATTTCTGTAAGTTATTAGGCCAGCGCAATATCACTGAATTTAATTATCGTTTTTCAGACCCTAAAGAAGCACACATTTATGTAGGCTTGGCGACAAATGATGCGGACGAGCCATCACAGCTCAAAGCCATGCTTGATAAAGAAGGTTTACCTACGATTGATCTTACTGATAATGAGGTTGCTAAACTTCACTTAAGACACTTGGTAGGCGGACACGCGCCGCAGGCAAAAAATGAAATGGTTTTTAGATTTGAGTTTCCTGAAAAGCCGGGCGCTCTTATGAAATTTTTACAGACGATGGGGCACAATTGGAATATCAGTTTATTCCATTATCGCAATCATGGCGCTGACTTCGGTCGCGTCTTAGTTGGCATGCAAGTACCGCCAGAAGATGAAATTAATTTTGAAGTCTTTTTGAATCAATTAGGCTACCCCTTCTGGGATGAAACAGATAATCCAGCCTATAAACTTTTCTTAGGTTAATACCTCCTTATTTTCATGAGGCCTTAAAGAGAGAAATCCCCTGGAAGATTATTCATAGGTATTTAATAATAAAAAGTAGAATATTTTAGGAGATATAGAATGCAGGTTATAAAGCCAGTTGTCGTATTGGGATTACTTATTTCATCTTTGCTAGCTAATGCTGAAGATCGAGGCAAGGCTTATGTATCGAATCAAGAGGGCGGTGTCAGTATTATTAATTTAAACACCATGGAAACAGAAGGTTCGATCGACATTCAAGCTAAGAATCCTCGCGGTATAGGTGTCACAGAGGATGGACATTATTTGATTACAGCAAATAAAGATGATGACAATTTATCCATCATTGATTTAACAACGAATCAGTTTGTGAAACATATTTCAGTAGGTAAAAATCCAGAATTTATTCGCGTGCATAAAGGTCAAGTGTTTGTGTCAACTGAACCCGCATCTACCGGTAAAGCGCCTGTAGCTGGGCTAGAAGATGATGATAAAGATGAAGTTAAAATTCCTGCGCGCATTGCAGTGGTTGATTTAGCCAAGGGCAAAAAGATCAGAGATATTATTGGTGGCCCTGAAACAGAAGGTATTGAATTTAGTAAAAATGGCAAAGAAATTATTGTGACCAACGAAGCTGACAACACAATCACAGTTCACAACTTTAATAATGGTAAATTATTAAAAACGATTTCAACTAAAAAATACGGAGATCGTCCACGTGGCATCAAGGTAGCGCCGAATGGAAAGTATTACGTTTCAACTTTAGAGATGGGAAATAGCTTTATTGTTTTAGATAATCAATTTAAACATCTCAAAACAGTTGCGACAGGTGAATCACCTTATGGTGTGAGTTTCGATCGAGAAGGAAAGCGTTTATTTGTTGCAACTTCAAAAGCAAAAACCTTAGAGGTTTATGACACTACTAATTTTGAAAAGATTAAAGATATTCCGACAGGCCGACGTTGCTGGCATTTTAGTTTTTCACCAGATGACAAAGATATCTTGCTTGCTTGTGGAAAATCAGACGAAGTACTTGTAATTGATACAGAAAAATTAGAGGTGACTAAACACATTCCTAATAAGGAAATCCCATGGGGTATTGTGGCTTATCCAAAATCTATGGGTAGTTTAGATAACGTAAAATAAAAAAATAGTGTTTCATTTAAAAAGCCCAAAAGTTCTTTGGGCTTTTTTTATTTCAAATGTTTTGCAATAAATGCCCATTCATCCTCTGTCACAGGTGTAATCGATAAGCGATTACCTTTTTGAAGTAAGCGCATGTTTTGCAGCGCTTTAAATTCTCTTAATTCTTTTAGACTTAATAAATTCGTTTTTTTTACAAGCGTGACATCCACATTAAGCCAGCGTGGATTTTCAGGTGTCGATTTTGGATCAAAATATTTGTGACCTTTTTGAAATTGAAAGCGATCGGGGTAAGCAAGCTTACTAATTTTAACAATGCCAGCGATACCGGGCACATCACAATTTGAATGATAAAAGAATGCGAGGTCGCCCACTTTCATTAAATCTCGCATAAAGTTTCTTGCTTGGTAATTTCTGACGCCATACCAATCAATCGTTTGTTTAGGGAGTTTTGCTAAATCGTCTATAGACACATCAGACGGTTCAGATTTCATGAGCCAATAACGCATAGTGTATAAAATAAAAAGTTAAGTGGATAAAAGAGCGATGTTGATTTTCTTAAGTGTTGCCTAGACCAGCATCCTGAACCAAAGGTTCAAGGGGTAAAAGCCTAAGGTGCATTAGGTGCAATCGCCAAGGGTGTCTTAAAAGAGCGCCCAATTTAGATCGCT
>CAINIH010000136.1 GCA_903849185.1 uncultured Methylophilaceae bacterium | reverse complement strand
CGATCAGCTTAAATTTACAAAAGACATTGAAGAAGCAGGGATTGAAAAAGCAGCATTAAGTGAGCTTTATAAAATTAAGGAAGAAAATTTTAATTCACTTAAATCATCAATTCAATCAGTTGAGGCAACATATCTAGATTCAACAGAGCAGTTTAATCAAATTGCAAATCAATTCCAATCGACGCAAGAAAAAATTAATCTTGAAAAAGCAACGATAGACTTCATTCATAAAACTGAAGAAGAAACAAATGCTCGTATTACATTTTTAAATAATGAGATTAGTAATATTGATTTAACCGGGCAGTCTTTGCTCGAGGAAAAAGAAAGTGATTTAGCTGATAAGCGATCACATGTAGAAAAAATTGAGGCTAAGATAGATGAAAACAAATCGCTTGCAACTGATCTTGAGGATGAAATTGATAATTTAAGACAGCGTCAAATCGAAATGCAAAAAGAATTAAGTCAAATTGAAGGTGAAATTAAAACACTAGCGCAAATTCAAGATGATGCACAAGGCAATGAAAGTCTCAAAAGTTGGACTTCTCAGCATAATATCAACACATCTAATCGCTTGTGGGAAAAACTTAAGATTAAAACAGATTGGGTAACAGCGATTGAATCTGCACTTGGTGGAAAATTAAATGCAGTTCTGGCTCAATATGAAACTATTTCTCATAGGCCTCCAGCATCTATGGTGCTTGCTAATTTAAACGCATCTCATACTTACAAACCAAAAAATAATAAATTAAATTCTGCCCTGGATGTAATTGAAATTAGCGATCCGCTTCTAATGAATCTTTTGTCAGAATGGCTATCTGATTGTTATATTATTCCAAAAGGTGAAAGTTATAAAAATTTCATTGGCAATTTGGAGCAAGGCGAATTCTTGGTTAATCAACAAGGCGATATTTTTACCAAAAATAGTGTTTCTTTTTATGGTAAAGATGCCTCTCTTAATGGCATTCTTTTGCGCAAAGAAAGACTCAAAGCATTACAGGAGAAATTTCCATCCATAGATAAAAACTACAAAGATGTATCAAATAAGCTTAGTGAAGCTGAACTTCAATTAAATGATTATGAAGAGCAAGCCGATTCTTTTAGTGAGGAATTGAAAGAAGCTTTAAATGATTTCCATCAAACAGAGATCGAAGTTGAGAAAACTCAACAAAGCATTGCTTACGCAAATGAGAAGCATAGCAATATTACTAACGAGCAAAATGAACTCAAAGCAAAATTAACTCAAATTGAAGTTGATAAAACAACTAAATCTAGTCTAATTCATAATTTAGAGAATGATGCGCATCGACTTTTAGAACAAAAAACTTCATCTGAAGAAATTAAAAGGAGACATGAATTAGAATATGAAAGCGCTAGGAAGCATGTCAATGAAGCTGAGATTCAACTTCAAGAAAGCCATTTCAATTTAAAAATTATTGATAATAAAATCAATGAGTTAAATAATAGAATTAATATACTTACTGAAGATAATAATATCCTTAATAACAAAAAAGATTTAGCTAAGGCTTCAATTAATACTGAAAGTATCGAGGCTCTGCAATTGTCTTTACGCGAAAAAATCACCGTTAAGGATGAAAGAGAGAAAATTCTAATCGCATCGCGAGATAATCTTGCGCAAAAGGAAACCGATTTACGTGAAAGTGAACAAAAGAGATTGCAAACCGAGCAGGCAGTTCATCCGATTCGAGATAAGCTTGAACAATCACGCTTAAATGAGCAAGAATCAAAATTATTATTTGAGCAATTTCAAAACGAAATTAATGAGTCCCAATTAGATGAGGTTGTTCTTTCAGAATCAATTACAGAAAAAACAACAGTTAAAGAAGTGCAAGAGTTATGTAATAAACTTCAAGAAGAAATTAATTTACTGGGCCCAGTTAACTTAGCAGCTATTCATGAGCTCACATCAGAAAAAGAAAGAAAAGGGTACCTTGATAGTCAAGTAGAAGATTTAACTTCTGCAAGCAATACCTTAGAAGACGCTATAAGACGTATCGATAAAGAAACTCGAGATCGTTTAATTGCAACATTTAATGAAGTAAATAAGAATTTTACAGAGTTTTTTAAAGTTCTATTTAATGGCGGACAAGCTCAATTAGAACTTCTAGGTGAAGAGATTTTAGATACAGGCATTCAAGTTACAGCGCAGCCCCCGGGCAAAAAGAATACGACTATTAGTCAATTATCAGGCGGGGAGAAAGCATTAACCGCTACCGCTCTTGTGTTTGCTTTATTTAAATTGAATCCAGCTCCATTCTGTCTCATGGATGAAGTTGATGCGCCGCTTGATGATAGTAATACACTTCGTTTCGCCAATATGGTGACTGAAATGTCTAAAAATACTCAATTTCTTTATGTATCACATAATAAAATTGCTATGGAAATGGCCCAACAACTCATTGGCGTAACGATGCAAGAATCTGGCGTATCAAGAATCGTTGAGGTGTCTTTAGAAGAAGCAGAGAAAATGGAGTTGGCAAATTAAGATAACAGGGCTTATTACAAGCATGTCTGACATTCAGTTTGCTTTGACGATTCTCGCTGTAATAATTATTCTTATCATGATCATTTTTAACTGGATTCGCCTTATCCAGTATCGAAAACAAAACCAGACTGAAAATTCTTTTTTATATAAAGATGAAGATGGTTTAAGCCAAGAAGAAAAAAATCCATACGATCAAGATTTAAGTATCTCTGAGAAATACTTACTTTCAAATTTACCTAAAGATATCTACCGTAATATTGATGCTATTGCATTTATTAAACTTAACAAAGCAACTCATGCTATCTCAAAATTAAATCTCAGAGACTTCATTGAATTGCCTCATACGCATATATTTATTCGTAAAAATGAGGATGTGTGGACTTCAACAGATGGTATAAGCGGATCAGTTTCATTTGATCAAATACTTTTAGCGGTGCAGTTGGTAGATCGTCAGGGCCCTATATCATCAGCGCATACACAAACATTTAGAATGTTGGCAGAAAAAACTAAAAATGACTTGGACGGTAGTCTTATTTGGCTTTCTCACTCAAATATCGAAGATGATGCAAAAGAGCTTAATCAATTTTGTGCTCTTGTAGACCATATGATGACATTAACCCTTATCCCGAAAAATAACGGTATGTTTGACAATAAAAAGCTTATTGATACATTAAAAACAGATGGTTTTAAAGAAAATAAAGATGGTTATCATGTATTCAAAGGTCGCGATAAACATCCTTTATTCCGCATAACTTCATTAAATCAACAGCCCTTAAGCTTCAACCTTGATCCTTATATTCAAGGCATTCTTTTTCAAATGGATTTGCCACTAACGTTAAGCTGTAAAAATTCTTTTGATGTAATGTTGGAATCAATTACTAATTTTCAAAAAGATCTTGATTGTATGCTTGTTGATTCCAATAAAAAAGAATTAAACATTAATCATATTGAACGCATTAGGTATCAAGTCGAAAAAATTGAAAATCAAATGATCACCAGAAATATTCCTCCTGGAAGTTCTTGTGCACGAAGATTATTTTCTTAAATGAAAGCCGAAAAAGAAAATATTAAGAAAAAAATTAAAGAGTTAATCGAAAAGATAAATACATTCGATTATCAATATTACGTTTTAGACAATCCCTCTATTTCAGATTTCGAATACGATAAAGTTTTTAGATCGCTTGTTGATCTAGAAAATGCAAATCCTGATTTAATTCAACCAGATTCACCCACCCAACGGGTAGGTGGCGAGGCCCTAGAAGCTTTCGAGAGTGTTATTCATCGTCAAGCAATGTTATCTTTAAATAATGCTTTTGAAGAAGATGAGCTTATTGCTTTCGACAAACGCATTAAAGATGATATCGGCATTGATGAAGTGGAATATGCTGTTGAGCCAAAATTTGATGGTCTCGCAATTACATTAACTTATGAAAATGGCATTTTCGTTCAAGGCGCTACACGCGGTGATGGTTATACTGGAGAGAATGTCACACACAATCTAAAAACTATTCGCTCAATACCTACCAAACTTAATCATCCAAATCCACCCAAAATTTTAGAAGTGAGAGGTGAGGTTTTAATGCTCAAAAAAGATTTTGAATTGCTCAATAAAAAACAAGAATCTTTAGGTGAAAAAAAATTTGCAAATCCCAGAAATGCTGCGGCAGGAAGCTTAAGACAGCTTGATCCGAAAATAACCGCAACCAGGCCATTAACTTTCTTTTCATATGGTCTTGGTGTATGCGAACCTAATTTAAACTTAAAAACGCATACAGAAACAATTCAGCTTTTAAAGCAATTTAATTTACCGATTTCTGATTTATCAGCAAGCGTTAAGGGTGTAAATGGCTTACAAAGCTTTTATGAAAAAGTATTAAGGTTAAGAGATTCCTTAACTTATGACATTGATGGTGTAGTTTACAAAGTGAATTCTTTTAATTATCAAAATGAATTAGGTTTTGTATCAAGAGCCCCTAGATGGGCGATTGCTCATAAATTTCCAGCAGAAGAAGCTGTAACTGAAATTTTAGATATTGATGTTCAAGTAGGTCGAACAGGAGCTATAACACCTGTTGCACGTTTAAAACCAGTTTTTGTTGGAGGAGTTACTGTCACTAATGCAACTCTTCATAATGAAGATGAAATGATTCGCAAGGATATTCATATCGGAGATATTGTAAGTGTCCGAAGAGCAGGGGACGTAATTCCCGAGATCGTAAGAGTACTTATTGATAAAAGACCAAAGACAATCAATAAATTTAAAATGCCAACTGCATGCCCAGAGTGCGGCTCTCCTCTTATTCGAATAGATGATGAAGCTGTCATTCGATGCTCAGGTGGTCTCATTTGTCCAGCCCAACAAAAACAATCTATTATTCATTTTGCGTCACGAAAGGCCATGGATATAGAAGGTTTAGGGGATAAATCTGTTGAACAATTAGTAACTGTAGGATTAATTCATGGATTACCCGATATATACAAGCTAGAGCTTGCACAATTAATTAACCTTGATCGTATGGCAGAAAAATCAAGTCAAAACTTATTAGATGCTATTGAAAAAAGTAAAAAAACTACATTGCCTCGATTTATATATGCACTTGGTATTCGTAACGTAGGCGAATCAACCGCTAAAGATCTTGCTGGTTTTTATGGGGATTTAAATGAAATCATGAAACAAACAGAAGAGGGCTTACAGCTTGTGCCTGACATTGGCCCTACAGTTGCAAAATCTATCAGTGATTTTTTTAAGCAGAATAAGAATAAGGAAGTCATTCAATCTCTAATAAAACTTGGTGTTAATTGGCCAAAGCATGATATAAAAAAATCTACTTCAGGAATTTTTGCGGCTAAAACTTTTGTTCTTACAGGAACCTTGTCTTCGATGTCACGCGAAGAAGCCAAATCAATCATTGAAATGAATGGCGGAAAGGTTGCGGGTAGCGTCTCTAAAAAAACTGATTATGTTGTCGCTGGGTCTGATGCTGGAAGTAAATTAACTGTTGCACAAGAGCTTGGTATTAAAGTTATTTCTCAAGATGAACTTTTAAAACTTATCAATTAAAAACTTATGAAATTTAAAATACAATTTTTATTAATACTGTTTAATGTAGCTTTATCAAATAATATTTTTTCCAAAGAAATAAACAAAACTTGCGATAAGTTATTAAGTAATAACCAATACGAAGAGGCTTTAAAAACAAAAAAAGGCGAATATAAGTCTGCCTTTTGCCACGGACAAGCAAATTTAAAGCTTCATCATTATGATGATGCTTTTAACGACTTTAAATTAGCTGATAAGTTAGCGAAAAATGATATTGATCATTCTATGGCTGATTTACTAGAAGGTATAACTTTAAAAGAAGCTAATAAATTAGATGAAGCCCTTTTGCATTTAAAAAATTCTATTTCACGCACTCAAACAAACAAATCTTTCAAGCGTTTGTATTTGGTTGAAATTGGAGAGACTTTATTGCTTCTTACTAAATACGAGGAAGCCGCAAACATATTCACTGAAGCTTATGGATTAGCTGCAAATGATGATGAACGTGCCATTAATTTGGATCGAGTTGCTTATGCATATGCTTCAATGAAAAATTTCACTAAAGCTATAGAGTTCGAATTAAGGGCTAATTTGGCTTTTGAGCGAACAGGCTTGCTTGGCGAATATGCAGACTCTGGTATTAATCTGGCTTTGTATTACCTTGAAGTTAATGATTTAACATCTGCTGAAAGAACACTTCTAAAATTTGAAAGACTAGCTCGTGAGAATGGGGGAATGTATTACCTCGCTAAAGCTTTATATGCAGAAAGTAAATATTATAAAAAGAAATCAAATAATGAACTTAGTAAATCTAAGCTTGATGAAGCAAATAAGATTGCTAATGATATTGGGGCGGAGGACTTAAAGACGCTTTTTAAAACTATTTGATTTATGCTGTATATTTGATTTTACATAATATACATTATACGAAGTTAATAATACTTAAACTTATCTCTGAAAGTCTTTAAACTGCCTTGGTAATGTATCTTCCTGTACAACAAACTCCATACCAGCCATAGAACCTACAAAAATTCCTGTTTTATATTGCATTCGAATTTTTACGGTATTTAAAGAAATTTCTAATTGATCCTTTGCCCTGTAATTCAGAATGTATCCAATTACTTTTTTACCATTATCGGTACAAGTCACTTCAACGGCGTCTTGATTGTCCATAAAGCCTCCCTATAAGTTATTTTGTATGAAGATGAGTTCTTGTATGGGGTCGATATACGCTTCATAAGATTGTTGAGCCCTTTCATACCAATAACGGCTATTGGACTCATCACCTTCGATCTTATGAAGTACGGCATGAATCCAATACGCTTGGGTAGAATGGAGATCTTGAACGATTTTGTGCGAGGCATCCCACGAATCGCTAATAGCGAAAGCAATCGCTTGGTTAAGCAGCCCTTGGTGTTTTGAGCTACTCATAAAAGCTTAGCGGCTATTAAAGAAGCCTATGTTGTAGACTTTGCCATCCATAATTGTTAACTCGGTCTGCTTCCAGGTATTTTTTTCATCAGACTTTACAAGATTGTTGTAATACCACATCTCGATATTAACGCGTTTATTTGAATTTGCTCGGTCTTCAGTTGGTCTTCCAATTACAGAACTTGCATTAGTTGGCTTAACAGACATTTCTTTTCTAGCTGGTTCGCCTAGAATTTGAAGCACCCTTTCTTTTGACTTAGCGCCAAAAGCATCCAAAAACTCATTTTCTGTGTATAGTTTTTTTCCTTCAGCTAATACTTGAAAAGAAAGTCCTAATGCTATGAATATAAATAATATTTTCTTAAATAATGTAGACATATTAACCTTTAATTGATGATGATTTTAAGCCCGTCATATCCAACATCGATATGGTCAGGTAATTCTTTTTTTAATGCTTCATATTCTAAATCATGTGTCATATGAATCAAATATGTTTTCTTAGCTTTTATTCGATTTGCAAAGATCAAACTTTGTTCGAGATTGATATGTGTGTGATGCTCTTTTATACGTAAACAATCTAGTAGTAGGATATCTAAACCATATAAAAGTT
>CAINIH010000135.1 GCA_903849185.1 uncultured Methylophilaceae bacterium | reverse complement strand
TGCAAAACAAAGAGGTGCCAAAATTTATGCGGAGCTTTCAGGCTATGGAATGAGTGCGGATGCTTATCATATTACTGCTCCTAACATGGATGGACCAAGACGCTCTATTGTCAATGCATTAAAAAATGCAAATGTGAATACAGATAATGTGCAGTATATTAATGCGCATGGCACATCAACACCTCTTGGGGACCTTAATGAAACGAATGCAATCAAAGCTACGTTTGGAGACTTTGCTAAAAAACTCATTGTGAATTCTACAAAATCGATGACGGGCCATTTATTAGGTGGAGCAGGTGGCATCGAATCTGTATTTACTGTTTTAGCCATTCACAATCAAATTTCTCCGCCTACAATCAATATTTTTAATCAAGATCCGGAATGCGACCTTGATTATTGTGCCAATGAAGCAAGATCAATGAAAATTGATGTTGCGCTCAAAAATAACTTTGGTTTTGGCGGCACTAACGGAAGCCTTGTATTTAAAAAAATATAGGTTCTTGCAAATGAGTTTAATCTAAAATGAACTCATTAATTACTTCACAATTGGCTGCTTAACTTGTCAAAACAATTCCTCATAAATGGAACATTCCAGAAGATCAGTCCTTTTGATCGTGCTTTTCAATATGGCGATGGAATTTTTAGAACTTTTGTTGTAGATAATAAAAAAGTACTTCATTGGAAACATCACTACAAAAAAATAGTAGAAGATTGTCTTGCAATGAAAATAACTCCCCCTAAAGAAAAAGATTTGTTATCTGATATCCACTCTTTATTTAAATCAAAGAAAAAATCAGTGGGAAAATTTATTATTTCAAGAGGTATTAGTGAGCGAGGCTATAAATTTAACGAGGATATTACACATAATCGTTTCTTAATTAAAACTAAAATGCCAAGCTATCCAAAAGAGTATTTTAAAATTGGCGTTAATCTCTACGTTTGCAAACAAAAACTTAACCCTTCCATTCTTTCAGGCGTTAAACATTTAAATCGATTAGAAAACATTATGGCAAGACAAGAATGGAAAGGTGATGATTATGCTGATGGTATTCTTCTTGATCAGAATGGATATGTGATTGAATGCATCTCCAGCAATATTTTTATGCGAATTGGAAAAACCATCTTCACGCCAAAGATAAACCATGTTGGCATCAAGGGAGTTACAAGAGAGTTGATTATTAGAAACTCTACGCAATTAGGTCTTAAAATTAAAGAGACGACATTTGATTTAAATAAACTTTTAGAGAGTGATGAGGTCTTTATAACAAACAGTTTATTTGGTGTTTTACAAGTTAAAAAAATTAAAAATAAGTCTTGGCAGCATCAAGAATTAGCCTCACTATTTAACCAGTCACTCGAGAATTTGAATACATGAAAAAATGGCTTATTCGGTTAATGATTATTTTCATTCCCCTTTTAATTTGGGTTGTTCATTTTCTCATTACACCACTCCACATCAATAAAGCAGATTTAGCTATAGAGATCAAGCCTGGCAGCAGTCTTAAAACAATTGCCTTTCAACTTGTCGATGAAAAAATTCTTAATGAGCCTTGGAGATTCATCATTCTTAGTAAAGCATTGGGACAATCTAGAAAATTAAGACCTGGCAACTATAATCTCAATCCAAATATTACACCCTACCAATTATTAAAATCTTTTGTAGAGGGGCGAGCTACAGAAGGTTCAATTACTTTCATAGAAGGACAAGATCTTCATTCGATGTTAGAAAAAATAAAAGCGAACGATAGCATTAAAAAAACAATGAAGCCTTATGATACAAAAGCCATTGCTATAGCAATTGGGATTCCTTACGAATCAGCTGAAGGCCAATTTTTTCCTGACACTTATTATTTTAGTAGAAATACTCCTGATATCGAAATTCTCAAAAGAGCTTATAAAGCGATGCAAAAAAAATTGAATTATGAATGGGTTCATCGAGCGGAAGAAGTCCCTTACAAAAATAGCTATGAGGCTCTCACTATGGCATCTATTATTGAAAAAGAAACAGGCAAATCAATAGAGGCCAACCTTATTTCTGGCGTTTTTATACATCGATTAAGTATTAATATGAAATTACAGAGCGATCCTACGGTGATATACGGACTTGGCAAAAAGTTTACTGGTGATATTACAAAAAAGGATTTGATTACCGATACACCATATAATACATATACTAGAGAGGGGTTGCCTCCAGGCCCTATCACTATGCCAAGTTTAATTTCTATTCGAGCTGCGCTTCACCCTACAAAAACAGACGCACTCTATTTTGTGGGCAAAGGTGATGGCACCCATTATTTTTCTGCGAATTTAAATGAACATAATAATGCTGTAAGAAAGTATCAGATTAGATGATAGCTAAAGGTAAATTTATTACATTTGAAGGTGTTGATGGCGCAGGGAAAAGTTCGCATATTGACGAAGTTATATCTTTCCTCGAATTAAAAAAAATTGCAGTGATAAGGACAAGAGAGCCTGGCGGTACAAAACTTGGAGAAAAATTAAGAGAATTGCTTCTCCACGACGAAATGGATCCAGAAACAGAAACGCTTCTTATGTTTGCGGCCAGAAAGCAACATATCGCAGAAATTATCAAACCAGCACTTGATAAAGGTGTTTTTGTTGTGTCTGATCGTTTTACTGATGCTACATACGCTTATCAATATGGCGGAAAACAAGTAGCTTATTCTAAAATTGAAATACTTGAATCATGGGTTCATCCAGATCTTAAGGCTGACCTTACTTTGTTATTTGATTTACCTGTCGAAGTAAGTATTGATCGTTTAAAGAAAAATAGAACCCCCGACAAGTTTGAAAAAGAAAGCGAATCTTTTTTTAATCGTCTTAGAAATGTATATTTAGACCTCGCGAGACAACATCCTAATCGTTATAAAATTATTAATGCAAATCAGGCTATTGAATCCGTATCTCAAGATGTTATTGAGGCTATAAAAACTATTTTATGATGGATTCTATTTATCCTTGGTTTAAAGATGCTTGGATCGCCATTCATGAAAATAAAAAGTTACCCCATGCTTTAATTTTCAAAGGAAGGGAGGGTATTGGAAAGTATAATTTTGCAATTAAATTTGCAAAATCCTATTTGTGTCAAAAACCGCTTTCTAATCATTTGCCATGTGAAGCATGTTCAAGTTGCGAGTGGTTTCCAGATTCACATCCTGATTTTAAACATATCACCCCAATTGAAAATGAAGATGATGAGTCATTAAAAAGAAAAACTGTTCATAAAAAGAATATTTTAATTGATCAAATTCGAGAGCTCTCAGAATATCTAGAATTGTCAGTCCATCAAGAAAAGGGCAGGCGTATTGTTTTGATTGAGCCAGCAGACTCACTTAATCAAGCAGCATCTAATGCACTCCTTAAAATTTTAGAGGAGCCCCCTGAAAATACTTTATTCATTCTTGTAACAAGTCAAACCCAAAAATTAATTGCTACCATCCGAAGTCGATGCCAATTATTAGATCTTCGAGGCCCATCATTAGATGAAGCTAGATCGTTTCTTATTGATCAAAAAATAACCGATGAGGACAGTTTGCTTTCATATACTGGCGGCTCACCATTTAATGCAATTAAAGAAATAGAAAACCAATCAGAGCGAGAGACTATTATTCAATTATTATCTCAAGGCCATAATATCAATATCACTAAAGTCAATTATGCAATACTCACTCAAGGGCTTGATTGGACATTAAATATGATTCAAAAATGGGTTTTTGATTTACTGCTTAGCCTTCATACACAGCAAAATTATTATTTTAAAAATGAAGAAAAGTGCATTCACTCTCAAGCAAAGCAAATTAATCTTGATACCTTGCTTTTGTTTACAAATGAATTGAATGAATTAAAAAAAATTGCATCACATCCAATTAATCAGGAGCTTCAGTTGCAAAATATTTTTATTAAATATAAACAGATTTTTGAGCCATCATGACAAGCTTTGTAGACTCTCATTGCCATATTAATTTTCCAGAGCTATATCAAAATATAGATTCTATTCTTTCCAAAATGTCATCTAATAAAGTTACCCATGCTTTATGTGTGAGTGTTACTTTAGATAAATTTCCAGACATCTTTAAGATTGCTAATACATACGCGCATATCTTTGCTTCTGTAGGTGTTCACCCTGATTATGAAGATATTGAAGAGCCTTCTGTAGAGGAATTATGTCGTCTTGCTAAAGAGAATAAAGTTGTGGCTATTGGTGAAACTGGACTAGATTATTTTAGAGTACAAGGCGACCTTACATGGCAAAGAGATCGTTTTAGAACGCATATTAAAGCTGCTATTCAATCAAATTTACCTCTTATTATTCATACAAGAAATGCTGCAGAAGATACTTTAAAAATTATGCGAGAAGAGGGGGCTAATCAAGTAGGTGGTGTAATGCATTGTTTTACAGAATCTCTTGATGTAGCTCTTGAAGCTATAAAACTTAATTTCTATATTTCATTTTCAGGCATTGTGACATTTAAAAATGCAACTGATCTAAAAGAAGTTGTGAAAGCCATTCCTCTTGATCGCATGCTTATTGAGACTGACTCACCATATCTGGCACCCGTGCCTTATCGAGGCAAAATAAATGATCCATCCAATGTGATTCATGTAGCCGAGGAAATAGCGAAACTAAAAAACATTTCAGTGGAAGAGGTTGGTCAAGTAACTACACAAAATTTCTTTAAACTGTTTTCAAAATGCCGCATTTCGAATTAACAATTCTAGGAGCTGGGTCAAGCGCTGGCACCCCTGTTGTGGGATGTAATTGTGAAACTTGCTTATCTAAAAATCCAAAAAATAAGCGAACGCGTTGCTCATCACTTATTAAATTAAAATCAGGCGAGCATATTCTTATTGATACCAGCCCTGATTTACGTTTTCAATCCCTAAGAGAATCAATCCATAGAGTTGATGCTGTGCTTTATACACACACCCATGCAGATCACCTCCATGGTATAGATGATTTAAGGGCTTTTTGTCAGTTACACAAGATGCAAATACCTATTTACGGAAAGAAAGAATCGCTTGATCATATTGCATTAAAATTCGGATATGCATTGAACGAGCCTAAAGGGTTTTGGGAGATGCCTGTATTAAAAGCAATGCCGATTCAAGATCCATTTCAACTTTTTGGCGAGCTTGTAACCCCAATTCCTGTTGTCCATGGAAAATCAGAAATCTATGGTTATCGTATAGGAAATTTGGCTTATCTCACTGACGTAT
>CAINIH010000134.1 GCA_903849185.1 uncultured Methylophilaceae bacterium | reverse complement strand
TTCTGAGCACCACTTGATGAGTTCGACTGAGCTTCACCACTTTTAGTTTCAGAAGGTTTTTGTACTTCTGACGACTCAGTTGCCTTCACCACACTTCCAGTGCCTGATTTTTGACCTGCGATAAACGCCAAGGAAATACTGGTCAGAAAAAAGACTAAAACGAATATTGCTGTTGTTCTGCTTAAAAAATTAGATGAACCGCTTACGCCAAATAAACTACCTGATGAGCCGCTTCCAAAAGCCGCGCCCATATCAGCGCCCTTACCGTGTTGCATCAGCACCAAACCAATGACGCCCAAGCATGCAATCACATGAATAATTGTTACTAAATTTTCCATAATCCTATTTTCTTTGATTTATATTTCGGCCGAATGACATATAGACTCAAAATCACTCGCATTTAAAGAAGCTCGTCCTACGAGTCCGCCGTCTACGTCTGGCATAGAGAATAATTGTAACGCATTTTGAGGGTTTACGCTCCCTCCATAGATGATTTTAAGGCTCTTTGCGACCTTAGTATTTGAGGATAATTTCTCACGAATAAATTGATGCATTGCTTGCGCTTGCTCAGGAGAAGCTGCCAAATCAGTGCCAATTGCCCATACGGGTTCATAAGCAATCACAGTTTCATCGAATATTTCTTCGCCATACATTTCAATAATGGTATCAAGTTGCTTAGAAACAACTTTTTCCATAATGCCAGCTTCCCTCTCAATCAAAGTTTCACCGACACATAAAATAGGCGTCATGCCTGCTTTTTTTACCATCATAAATTTAGTAGCGATATTTTCATCTGACTCACAGTAAGCCGTACTTCTTTCAGAATGGCCAATAATCACGTAGCTAGCGCCAAATTCTTTGAGCATAGAAACGCTCACTTCACCTGTAAAAGCGCCTGATTCAAATTTAGCCACATTCTGAGCGCCCCAACGAATAGGTGAATTTTTAAGATAGGATTGCGTTTGAAATAAGAAGGGATAAGGGGCGCATACCACAATATCCACAGGAATTGTTTGAGGTATCTTTTCTGCCAAGGTTTTAAGGAGCGCTTCGTTGGACGCCAAAGAACCATTCATTTTCCAATTACCAACAACGATTTTACGTCTCATGACACTCTCTTAAATAGTTTGTTGAATTTTACTTTGTTGGCGCTAGATGGGCAATTCAAGGATGCCTCTTTAAGAGAGCATTCTTAATTGAATTTGAATTTTTTTATTGCCATTAAATTCATTAGAATCAACCTGATAGATCGCTTTTATCTTTCGAGGAAGGTGTTCGCTATGATTAAAATAAATAGCTTCAAACACTTTATTTTGTAATAGAAGATTTAACTTCAAATGCTTATCTGCGAGGATTTTTTGTTCAACAACTTCAAACTCACCTTCAAAGATAGGGAGTGGAAAACCTTGCCCCCATACTTGAGCGTTAATATGCTCCACATCTTCATAAGTAACTTCTGAAAAATTAAGTGCATCATCCACTTCAATTGTTAATTCGAGATCATCAGATGTAATTAAGCCTTGGACGGTTTCTTCAAATAAATGAACGAACCGATCAAAATCTGCTTCTTTTATCGTAAGTCCCGCAGCCATTGCATGGCCACCGAATGTAATAAGAATATTTGGATCTTTTTTTGAAACAAGATCGAGTGCATCTCTTAAATGAAGTGATTGAATAGATCTACCTGAGCCTTTAAGAATACCCTCATCAGATTTAGCAAATACAATCACAGGACGATGATATTTATCTTTGATACGAGAGGCAATAATCCCAATCACTCCCTGATGCCAAGTGGAGTCATACAGTGCGATGCTAAATTGAGCTTCACAATTCACATCATGTAATTGAATTGAAGCGCCATCTTTCATTTCAGATTCAATTGATCTTCTTTTGAGATTTAAGGCTTCGAGTGATGATGCAATAAAACGCGCATCCTCATAACTTTCAGATAAAAGACATTGAATGCCCAAAGTCATATCATCTAACCTTCCTGCAGCATTGAGTCTTGGCGCAATACTAAAAGCAAGATCCGAAGTATGAAATTGCGATGGATTTTTTTTAGTTAATGCCATGAGGGCTCGAATCCCCGGATTGGCCTGGCCTGACCTAATTCTTCGAATACCATATTCAACTAAAGTACGATTATTGCGATCCAACGGCACTAAATCTGCAACAGTGCCTAAAGCCACAAGATCAATTAACTGCATTAAGTTTGGTTCTGGATGGTCTTTAAAATAATCTCGTTTTCGAAGTTCGGCTCTTAAGGCTAACATCACATAAAAAATAACACCTACGCCACATAGATATTTACTTGGGAAATCACAACCATGCTGATTAGGATTCACAATACATTTAGCGCGAGGCAATGTATCACCAGGAAGGTGATGGTCTGTAACTAAGACATCGATACCATATTGATTGGCTTGATTTACACCTTCAACACTTGCAATGCCGTTATCAACGGTAATAATAATTTTAGGATTTTTTTCTTTCGCTAAATCAACAATTTCAGGCGTTAAACCATAACCGAATTCAAATCGATTAGGTACCAAATAATCTACATCAGCACCCATCATCTTGAGCGCTCTTACACCGACAGCAGTGGAGGTTGCGCCATCCGTGTCGTAATCGCCAATAATAAGAATTTTTTGTTTTTGTAAAATAGCATCCGCTAAGATTGACGCCATTAATGTGTTATTTGTTAAAGCTTCTGGCGGAATAATTTTCTCAATAGAAAGCGTGGCATCGTCAATATGCTTAATACCACGCGCTGAATAAAACTTCGCCAAATGAGGGTTGAGCCCTGAATGAACGAGCGCATCTAAAGCAGCATGATCAATTTTTTTTGATTTAATGAACATGAAAATAGTTTTCTACTGTATTAGTTTTTTTCCATACCTTAAGTAGCTGTATAAATCTATTATGAATATGTAAGAGATTACCTTGATAGCTTACATAAATATCCAAATTCTTTATTTTTCGTTTTTTAAAATTATTCCATACAACTTCTAAAATTCGGTCTATCTCTTTTTCATCCTCAAAAGCAATGAATGTGTTGCTGTTAATATTGTCTTGATGAACTTTATCTAAAGTTTGAGGAGAGATTTGTGCATCAATCGATAGTGCTTTTTTTAAAAAACTTACATTAGAAAAAATGGTTGTGTAAGGATTTTGAATACTTTGAGGCAGTAAGCCACCACCTGAAAACCAAATGCTGTTCGGGGAAAGCAGTCCTCGTCGAATTCTATCTTGATTAATAGGATGATCAAAAAGAAACATTTGAATTTCGTTCATAAATGCATGCCACACCATAGCCTCATCACCTTGGGGCATAAATAAATCAATCGATTGACTTTTGATATGGGCAATCGATGTTGTTTTAATATGGGGCTCTTTTTTTAATTCAAGAAATAGTTGCCCCTGATCATTAATGATAAATGTGCGATTTTCATCTTCAAATGCGCCATTAAGAGCGCCGCATAAATTTCTAATCTCATCTTGTGAAAAATCGTCTGTTAATTTTTTTTCTAAAAAAAATGTATCTCTTTGCAGACTTAAATAAACAGGATCTGCATACAGATAATAATGCGTATGGTTTTTTTGATAATCTACAGCAGCAAATGGATAATCTGGGTTAGGTTTGATACCTAACAAATGACATAGAAATTCTTCGTAGGAAAATTTTAAAGACTCAACTTGTCCAATCGTCAAAAATCGATCAAGTATTGGATGATGATGGTTAGGGGTAACTTTGCAAAGAAGTGTTGTATTCAAACTACAAGGAAATAATAAAATGTGGTGCCCGGGGCCGGAATCGAACCGGCACGCCCTTGCGAGCGAGAGATTTTAAGTCTCTTGTGTCTACCAATTTCACCACCCGGGCCTTTTGAAATAAAACTAAGACCGAATTTTATCACTAATTATTCTTAAATA
>CAINIH010000133.1 GCA_903849185.1 uncultured Methylophilaceae bacterium | reverse complement strand
TGGTCAAAAGTTTAATCGTATGGTGAAGACATTAGAGGAAAGTATCTCGAGAAATCATGAGCTATCTCAACAATTAATCAATTTACAAGAAACTGAACGAAAAAAATTAGCGCGTGACCTGCATGACGAGTTCGGACAGTCTTTAACAGCCATTCATGCGGATGCTGCAGCCTTAAAAATACTAGCCAATAAGGACTATCCAAAAATTAAGCCAAGTGTAGAAGCTATTAGTAATCTTTCTAAATATCTCATGGAGCTTGTCAGTGGTATGTTGGGGAGATTGAAGCTAGGAGTTTTAAATGAGCTTGGTCTAGAAGAAGGATTAATTGATTTGATAAAAACTTGGCAATTAAGGCACCCAAGAATTAAATTGCAATATGAGATCAAATTAAAAACTTTTCCAAAAGTAAATGAAACAATATCGGTTTCTACGTATCGTATCATTCAAGAATGCCTCACAAACATCTCAAGACATGCCAAAGCTAAGCACGTTAATATTATCGTTCATTATCAAGTTAAAAATAAATCAAATCGATTTATTGATATCAGCATTGATGATGATGGTATCGGTTTTTCTAAATCACATCGCGATGGGTTTGGTTTATTAGGCATTAAAGAGCGTATATATGAAATGCATGGCAAGATGAATATCGTGAGTAAACCAAAACTAGGTACTAGATTAACCATTCAATTACCTTTACATAAATAAATGAGTAAAAAGATTAAGATTATTTTGGTAGACGATCATGCAGTGGTTCGTGCGGGAGTGAGACGTCTTCTTGAACAAGAGTCTTTATTTGATGTGATAGGCGAGGCTGAAAGCGGTGAAAAAGCTTATCAACTATTTGGCGAGCTTAACCCCGATGTCATGGTGATGGATTTATCCATGCCGGGTATGGGGGGCTTAGAAGCTATTCGTCGCATCTTAATGCGCGATGAGAAAGCTAAAATTTTAGTGTTATCGATGCATGAAGATCTATCGTTTGCAAATCAAGCTTTGAAATTGGGCGCTAAAGGCTATCTTATTAAAAACACTTTAGGTGACGATTTAGTGAAAGCTATTGAAGCAATATCGCAGGGCGAGATATTCTTAAGTGATGAGATTGCAAAAAAAATAGCTGTATCATCCATTGACGGCGGACAAGATCCCATTCACGATTTATCAGCGCGTGAATTTGAAATATTTAGATTGCTTGCCGAAGGTTTTAAAGTGGATGCGATTGCGACCACACTTAATATTAGCTCTAAGACAGTGTCTAACTATCAAACAATGATTAAACAGAAGTTGAATATTCATACGCCGGTCGAGCTTATTCGTTATGCAATTAAAGCAGGCGTGCTTAAGAATTAAATACTTTTAAAATCGATCCTCGACCTCGTGATATCATTTTAAATATGAATATTGGCACCCCATTATCCCCAAATGCCACACGCGTTATGCTTCTTGGAAGCGGCGAACTCGGCAAAGAAGTCATTATTGCTTTACAGCGTTTAGGTGTTGAAGTCATTGCGGTCGATCGATATAAAGACGCACCGGGCCATCAAGTCGCTCACAGATCTCATGTCATTGATATGACGAATGGTGAAGCACTTCTTAATCTCGTCAAATCAGAAAAACCACATTACATCGTCCCTGAAATTGAAGCGATCAATACTGACGTATTAGCCCAAATTGAAAAGAGTGGCGATGCAATTGTGATCCCTACCGTTAAAGCCGTCCAACTCACGATGAATCGTGAAGGCATTCGCGATTTAGCAGCCAATCAATTAAAACTTCCAACCTCCCCATTCGCATTCGCTAAAAGTTTAGATGAATTACAAAAGGCGATTGACGATGGCATTGGTTACCCATGTTTTGTTAAACCCACTATGTCATCTTCTGGTAAAGGTCAATCTAGAATTACAGAAGCTTCTAAAGTGAAAGACGCATGGGATTATGCAGCCTCTGCAGGTCGCGTGAATAAGGGTGTCGTGATTGTGGAAGGTCAAATTGATTTTGATTATGAAATTACTTTACTGACAGTGAGAGCCAAAAACGAAAAGGGTGATATCGAAACTTTCTTTTGTGAGCCCATAGGACATAAACAAGTTGAGGGTGATTATGTGGAGAGTTGGCAACCACAACCGATGCATGAAGTGGCATTAAAGAAAGCGCGTGACATTGCTAAAAAAATTACTGATGCGTTAGGTGGATTAGGTTTATTTGGTGTGGAGCTCTTTGTAAAAGATGATCAAGTTTGGTTTTCAGAAGTGAGTCCACGTCCGCATGATACGGGCATGGTCACCATGGCCAGCCAACGTCAGAATGAATTTGAATTACATGCACGTTCAATTTTAGGATTACCTGTAAATACAAGTTTATTGCGACCTTCTGCAAGTAGCGTCATTTATGGCAACCATGATGCGGATAGCATTCGTTTTGAAAATATCGATAAAGCATTAAGCGTTCCAGAATCTGATCTAAGGCTTTTTGGAAAGCCCACTTCATTTAAACGTCGTCGCATGGGTGTCGCATTAGCTTCTGCGGACAATGTGAATGAAGCAAGAACACGAGCGCAAAAAGTTTCGTCCCTCGTTAAAACATCCGTTTAATTTTTAATGTCTCAATCTTCAGCATCAACCCCTCAATCACTTTATGATTTATTAGGTGGCGATCCTGATGCGACAAATCAAATTAGAGCAATCGTCGAAGCTTTTTATGATGTGATGGATAGTGATGAAAAAGCGAAAACCATTCGCTTAATGCATCCTGAAGATTTAACATTATCGCGCGAAAAACTCTTTATGTTTTTGACAGGCTGGACAGGTGGGCCGCAGCTCTATATTGAGCGCTACGGACATCCCTTCTTAAGACGTCGTCACTTACCTTTTAAAATAGGTGTTGATGAACGAGATCAGTGGATTTATTGTATGACGAAGGGTATGCTTAATTTAAATATGGAAGAGGCAAAGATAAAAGCGCTTTTGAATGCGCTTTATCCTATCGCTGACTTCATGCGAAATCAGTAAATTGTTTTAAACGCGCGCTTTACGTTTTGCGCTGTCTGGTTTTGAGTCCGATGCTCTAAAGGTTCTAATCGTGGATGGTTTTTTAGAAAAAGTTTTTGGAGCTGATTCACGTTTACCGGCTGGCTTTCGATCAGTTGTTTTGCGATCACTAGTTTTTCTGTCACTGGGCTTTCTATCGCTGAATGATTTTTTTTCACCAAAAGGCTTTTTATCGCCAAATGTTTTTTTGTCGGCATCTGATCTACTAAAGCTAGGTTTTTTATCAGGCGTTTTCCCAAACAATCTTTTCTCAACAGCTTTTTTCTCAAAAGGACTTCGAGGTGTGCGAGGCTCAGCATCACGTCTTGGTGCATCATTGAACCCAAATTCTTTTCTGGGAGGTTTTTTGTCACTAAAAGAGGATCGATCTCCAAATGATTTTTTATCTCCGAAAGACTTTTTATCCCCGAATGATTTTCGATCGCTTAGTTTTCTATCCCCAAATGATTTTTTCTCACCAAAAGGTTTTCTGTCGCCAAAAGATTTCCTATCATTCGAATTACGTTTACCACCACGAGATTTAGATTTTCTTTCTTCACCTAATTGATCGCGTGATTGTAGTTTGGGCTCAAAACCTGCCATCACTTTTGCTTCAATTTTATGCCCCGTATATTTTTCAATATCACGTAAGGCTTTGCCATCCATCGGAGCCACAAATGAAATCGCGACACCTTCTTTTTTGGCTCTGCCTGTACGACCAATACGATGTACATAGTCTTCTGCAAATTTAGGCAGATCATAATTAATAACGTGTGTAATACCGTCAACGTCAATACCACGGGCTGCAACATCGGTTGCCACTAATACACTAATATCGTTATGTCTAAATTTAGTGAGTGTTCGGTTTCTGGCACCTTGCGTCATGTCCCCATGTAACGCACCTGTTTTATGACCTGCGTTATAAAGTTCATCAGCTAATAAATCGGCATGACGTTTGGTGGATGTGAAAATAATCGTTTGTTTAACACCGGGTTGAATAAGCAAATGTTCAAGGAGTTTATTTTTATGATTTAAGTTATCCACGAAATACATATGCTGCGTAATATTTTCGTGTTTATCTTTAGAGTGTGAGATCTCAATCGTTTTTGGATTGTGTAAAAGATCTTTGGCTATCTTACTAATTTGGCCATCTAAGGTTGCTGAGAATAATAGGGTTTGATGTTTCGTATTAATGGCAGCACAGATTTTTTTAACATCAGGAATAAAGCCCATATCCAGCATGCGATCCGCTTCATCTAAAATGAGCATTTGTAAACGTGACAAATTAATACGACCACGTTCCATATGATCTAAGAGTCGACCAGGTGTGGCTATCAAAATATCTAAAGGTTGAGAGAGTAATTTATTCTGTAATGGGTAAGGCATGCCACCTACGATACTGGTCGTTTTAGCTTTGATGAATGTACCGTACTTACGAGCTGCTTCATTCACTTGCGCTGCCAATTCACGTGTTGGGGTGAGTACTAAAATACGTGGACCACGTTCTTTAACAGGATGAGGTGTTGCTAACAAATTCAATGCGGGCAAAATAAATGCGGCTGTTTTACCGGTACCTGTTTGAGCGGATGCCATTAAATCATGACCTTCTAAGATCACAGGAATGGCTTTTTCTTGAATAGGGGTGGGGGTTTTATAACCTACGCTATGTAACGCGCGTAAGATCTGTGGGTCGAGGTTTAATGATTCAAAAGACAATGTCGTACTCCTTAAAAAAGGGTTAGGTGCATTTAATCTTTTAAAAAATTCAAAACTTCCAAT
>CAINIH010000132.1 GCA_903849185.1 uncultured Methylophilaceae bacterium | reverse complement strand
GTAAAACATCCCTATAAGGCGAAATACGATAATTTTATCGGCGGTAAATTTGTACCTCCAGCAGATGGAAAATATTTTGAGAATGTCTCTCCAATCACAGGAAAAGCTTTTTGTGAAATTGCAAGATCAACAGAAAAAGATGTAAATCTTGCACTTGATGCAGCGCATGCTGCTAAAGATGGTTGGGCTAAAAAGAGCCCTACTGAGCGCGCTAATATTCTTATGGCAATCGCAGATGTTATGGAAAAGAATCTAGAAGCGATTGCAATTGCTGAAACGATTGATAATGGTAAGCCACTTCGTGAAACGATGGCAGCTGATATTCCTTTAGCGATTGATCACTTTAGATATTTCGCAAGCTGTGTTCGTGCACAAGAAGGAAGTATTGGTGAAATCGATCATGATACATACGCTTATCATTTCCATGAGCCTTTAGGTGTTGTAGGTCAAATTATTCCTTGGAACTTCCCTATTCTCATGGCTGCTTGGAAATTAGCTCCGGCATTGGCTGCAGGGAACGCTATTGTGATGAAGCCAGCAGAACAAACGCCTGCTTCAATCATGGTTGTCATGGAATTAATCGGTCATCTATTACCACCTGGTGTTCTTAATATCGTAAATGGTTTTGGTTTAGAAGCTGGTAAACCACTAGCAAGTTCACCGCGTATTGCCAAAATTGCATTCACTGGTGAAACGACTACAGGTCGACTCATTATGCAATATGCATCACAAAATCTTATTCCAGTGACATTAGAGCTTGGTGGTAAATCACCTAATGTATTCTTTGAGGATGTAATGGATAAGGACGATAGTTACTTTGATAAAGCACTTGAAGGCTTTACATTGTTTGCGCTGAATCAAGGCGAAGTATGTACTTGTCCTTCACGTGCACTCATTCAAGAATCTATTTATGACAAATTTATGGAGCGCGCACTTAAACGTGTAGCTGCTATCAAACAAGAAAGTCCGCTTGATATGAATACTATGATTGGTGCTCAAGCATCAAGCGAGCAAGTTGAAAAAATTATGTCTTACGTTAAGATTGGTCAAGAAGAAGGCGCGCAACTCCTCATCGGTGGTAATCGTAAAAAACTTGCTGGTGATTTAGCGGAAGGATATTACATCGAACCTACCGTGTTCAAAGGTCATAACAAGATGCGCATTTTCCAAGAAGAAATTTTTGGACCAGTGCTTTCTGTGACTACTTTCAAAGATGAGGCTGAAGCACTTGAAATTGCAAACGACACACTTTACGGTTTAGGTGCTGGTGTCTGGACGCGAAATGGCAATATTGCATTTAGAATGGGTCGTGGTATCAAGGCGGGTCGCGTATGGACAAATTGCTATCACCTCTATCCTGCTCATGCTGCATTCGGTGGATACAAGCAATCTGGTATCGGTCGTGAAAATCATAAGATGATGCTTGATCATTACCAACAAACGAAGAATCTTTTGGTCAGCTACAGTGAAAATAAGCTTGGCTTCTTTTAAGATTCAATTTAACTAAAGTTAAAGGCAAGGCTTTAAGTCTTGCCTTTCTTTTTTATGGAAAAAACTTTTACACGCATAGATACGACAGAAGCCGCGAACACACTGATCGATTCTTTAAAAGAAAAATATGGTGAATTGATATTTCATCAATCAGGCGGTTGCTGTGATGGAAGTGCGCCCATGTGCTACCCCAAAGGTGAATTTTATTTAGGTGGCTCAGATGTTGAATTAGGCATCGCGCATGGCATCCATTTCTATATGAGTTCTAGCCAATTCTCCTACTGGGAACACACACATCTGACACTTGATGCCATTCCAGGTAATGGCGGTCAATTTTCACTCGAAAATGGAACTGGTATGCGCTTTATCATTCGATCACGTTTATATAGCGATGAAGAATGGGCTTATTTAACTCAACATCCCGTGAAACAGTGTGGGTAAAAGGTCGCCCCTTAGGTTAAAATAATCACTGGCGGGCCTCCCCGCATTGTAATTTAGCCAACCTGGTCAGGTGCGGAAGCAAGCAGCCACAACTAAAGAAACAAGTGCCGGGGGTCTGGCTCGCCTCTTAATTAACTTGGATTGGTTAAACATTATTCATGAGTTATCAAGTTCTTGCTCGCAAATATCGCCCTCGTTCGTTTGATACGCTCGTCGGTCAAGCACATGTCGTGCAAGCTCTTAAAAATGCACTTGATCAAAAAAGACTTCATCATGCTTATCTTTTTACAGGCACCCGTGGTGTTGGTAAAACTACATTAGCGCGCATTCTTGCAAAATCTCTTAATTGCGAAAAAGGTATCAGTTCATCGCCTTGCGGCATTTGTGCGGCATGTACTGAAATAGATCAGGGTCGCTACGTAGACTTGATTGAGGTCGATGCGGCATCTAATACCCAAGTGGATAATATGCGCGATCTTTTAGATAACGCGCAATATGCTCCGACACAAGGACAATTTAAGATTTACATCATTGATGAAGTGCATATGCTTTCAAAAAGTGCATTTAATGCGATGTTAAAAACATTAGAAGAACCGCCGGAACACGTCAAATTTATCTTAGCAACGACTGACCCCCAAAAAGTGCCAGTCACTGTTTTATCGAGATGCTTACAGTTTAATTTAAAACAAATGCCTTCTCTATCTATTTCAGAATATTTGGAAAAGATACTAAAAGAAGAAGGCATCGCATATGAAATCAATGCGCTTTATCACATTGCAAAATCAGCTAATGGAAGTATGCGCGATGCATTATCAATTCTCGATCAAGGTATCGCTTATTGCGGGGGCACCATTGAAGAAACTACGATCAAGAAAATGCTTGGTGCTATTGACCAATCATACTTATTTAACTTAATTCATGCAGTCATTGAGCAAGATGGCAATAAAGCCCTCGAGATTGCAAAAGAAATGAATGAAAGAAATCTTTCGTTTGATGCAGCGCTTAATGATCTTGCTAACCTTATTCAAACTATTAGCGTGGCTCAAGCTATCCCAGACGCTTTAGAGGCGTCTTATCTTGATCGCGATCAAGTCATTACATTAACAAAACAAATAAGTGCGGAACAATTGCAACTTCTTTATCAAATTGCCATATTAGGTCGACGAGATCTTTATTTAGCGCCTGAAGAGTTTGCTGGATTTACAATGACACTTTTAAGAATGCTTTCTTTCGCACCTCAAGAATCGATCGCTTCAAAAATGGTATCGCCACAAAAAAAAGAAATTCCAACTCATGTAGTAAAGCCTGAAATAATTTCAAAGCCTAACCAAGCGTCATCTGATGCGCTTGAGATTAAAAAAAAAATTGAAGTAATAAATGAAATTAAAGATGAAGAAACAAAAGAAACTCTGATATTCAATGGAAATTGGCGTGAGCTTGTAGATCAATTGAAATTAGGTTTAGTGAAAGCCCTAGCACAACAATCAGAACTTGTAAGCTTTAAAAATAATGAGATGATTTTATCTATTGCGGATGAACATAAACATCTACTTAATGAAACTTACCAAAAAAAATTAGAATCTAGTTTGTCTGAGTATTTTAATCAACGTATCAAACTTGTGATCTTGCAAAAAGGTGCAAACAATTCACCACTTAAACAAAAGCAAGAAGAACGTTCAACACTTATGAAAGATACAGAAGAAGCTATGCTTCAAGATCAATTTGTTCAATCATTACTTACAGAATTTAATGCTGAAATTATTCCATCTAGCATTAAACCTAATCAATCTTTATAAGGAGTCGTCATATGATGAAAGGTGGCATGGGCAATTTAATGAAGCAAGCACAAATGATGCAAGCCAATATGCAAAAAGCACAGGATGAACTTGGGCAGATTGATGTAGAAGGTATCGCTAGCAACGGGCTTGTTAAAATCACTATCTCTTGCAAACATCAAATTAAAAAGATTTCTATTGATCCTTCTGTGATGAATGATCACGAAATGTTAGAAGATCTCTTAATTGTCGCTTTTAAAGATGCATTACAAAAAATTGAACAAACAACTAATGCCAAGATGGGCACTATGTTACCGCCTGGAATGAAATTACCTTTCTAATTTTATTGCATGAAAAATACTGAAGCACTTGAACAGCTCGTTGATGCCTTAAGGTGCTTACCCGGTATTGGCCCTAAATCAGCTTTACGTATGGCTTACCATCTACTGCAACATGACAGAAAAGGTGCATCTCAACTTGCAACATCAATAGCAAATGCCATTGAACTTGTAGGACATTGTTCTCATTGTAATAATTTTTCTGAAGAAGTGATCTGCTCACTTTGCTCATCTAAAGAACGCGATCCATCACTTCTTTGTGTCATTGAAATGCCGAGTGATCTTATGATGCTAGAACAAACGCATTCTTATAACGGCATGTATTTTATATTGATGGGCAAACTCTCACCATTGGATGGCATTGGACCTAAAGACATCCATTTAGACAGGCTTTTGAAAAGACTTGATGCAGGAATCGTTAAAGAAGTAATTTTGGCTAATAATTTTACAGTGAGTGGTGACGCTACGGCACATTACGTGACTGAACTTCTAAAATCACGCGGTATTAAATTAAGTCGTATTGCAAGAGGTCTCCCTATGGGCGGCGAGATTGAATATATTGATAGTGGCACACTCGCTCAAGCGATGATTGAACGAAAAACGATTAAAGACTAAAGGTAACTTAATATATCTTTTGGTTTATCAATGATATGGTGAGCATTCCAATTTCTACCATCATCACCCTCTTCTAAATAACCATAGCGTGCAATCATACTAATCATACCGGCATCATTTGCCGCAATAACATCACGTTTATCATCCCCTAGATAAATAACTTCAGATGGCTGAATGGAAAGCATCGATGCAGCTTTAATAAGACCTTCTGGTGAAGGTTTTGGAGCATCAACATCATCGCCTGATATTAGACATTGTGCATACTTCAAAAGAGGATGTGTCGTCACAATGGGTCCTGCAAATTTTTTTGCTTTATTGGTCACAATACCCCAAGTAATTTTTCTATCATTTAAATCTTGAATTAAATCTTCAATGCCTTCCATACATTGGACATCTTGATTGAATATTTCTTTATAGATACTTAAAAACTCTTCGATACGTGAATCAAATAAAGGGTCTTTTTTATCCATATCAAAACCGGCTTTAAGAAGACCTGCAGCACCATGAGAAGCAAAGGGTCGACCTTTTAAAAAAGGAATCGGGGCTAAATCATATTTTTGTCTTAATTGATTAAGCGCTCCTACGAGTTGCGGCGCACTATCAATTAAAGTACCGTCTAAATCGAAAAGGACAGCTTTCATGATTAATCTTTAGTAACCTCAATTAGGTAATTGACTGAAACATCATCACCTAATTTATATACTTCTGTGATTGGGTTGTAAGTCATACCCACTAATGTTTTTATATTTAAATTTTCTTGTCTGCACCATGCGATCAACTCAGAAGGTTTGATAAATTTTTCATAATCATGCGTGCCCCGTGGTAATAATTTAAGAATATATTCAGCACCAATCACAGCAAATAAGTAAGCCTTGATATTGCGATTAATCGTTGACATAAAAAGTGTACCGCCAGGTTTTAAAAGTTTTGCACATAAAGACACAATATTTGATGGCTCTGGAACATGCTCTAACATCTCCATACATGTGATGACATCAAATATAGGCCCATGTTTTGAGGCTAAAGCTTCTAATGAAATGCATTGATAATCAATGTCTAGTTTGGATTGAAGTGCGTGAAGCTTTGCAATATTAATCACTTTTTCACCCATATCAATTCCCGTTACATCCGCACCAAGTTTCGTCATAGACTCGGAAAGAATACCTCCCCCACATCCGACATCGAGCACTTTTTTGTTTTTTAAATTCACTTTTTCATGAATAAAATTAAGTCGAAGTGGATTGATTTGATGAAGTGGTTTAAATTCACTTCTCTCATCCCACCATTTGTGAGCGAGCTCGTTAAATTTATCAACCTCTTCTTGAGAAACGTTTATATGTTTTGTTTTAGCTTGAGTTGCCATCTTAGCGCTATATCCTTACATGCTTGAATATCCATGGATGTTAAGAGTCCTTCTTCATATTGCAATATGCCATTCACCCACACATGACTTACTTCTTCACGTGAGGCTGCATAAATTAAATGACTCATGGGATCATACATAGGTAATGTCGACACATGATCCATATTAAATACAGTGAGATCCGCATATTTACCTTTTTCAATAGATCCAATACGATCATCTAACCCCAATGCTTTTGCACCATTAATAGTCACCATTTCTAAAGATGTTTTAGCATTGAGTGTCGCAGGATTTTTTGTGAATCCTTTAGCAAGTAAAGATGCTAATTGCATATCATGCAATATATCTTGCTTATTATTGCTCGCACTTCCATCCGTACCTACGCATACATTAATGCTATGTTTTTGTAATGTTTCTATATCTGCGATACCACTGCCTAATTTTAAATTTGAAGTTGGGCAATGAATGACTGATACTGATTCTTTTGAAAATGTTGTTAAATCTTGATCATTCAAATATACGGAATGTACTGCCATAAATTGAGGGCTCAAAACGCCAAGACGATTAAGTCTTTCAATGGGTCTCATTTGATATTGTTTTAAGCTCTCTTTGATCTCATCTTCTGTTTCATGTACATGCATATGAATGGTGAGATTAAGCTGATTAGCGTAGGTTAAAACGTGATCTAGCGTCTTATCTGAAACTGAATAAGGTGCATGAGGTGCTAAACTTGAAGTAATTAATGCTTCATCTCGCCAGCCATCACGAGCCTCAAGACCTTTCATCAAATAATCTTCTCCGTCATTCGCATAATTCGATGGGTAATCCATTACAAAAAGACCAATGTTAGCTCTCATACCGCTTTGTTTAATTGCGCGAGAAGCCGCTTCAGGATAAAAATACATTTCATTGAATGTCGTCACACCACTTTTTAACATTTCAGCGCACGCAATCAATGTGCCATCATAAACAAAATCAGGTGTGACCCATTTTTTTTCAAGCGGCCAAATAGATTCATTAAGCCATGTATGAAGTGGTTGATCATCAGCGAAACCCCTAAATAAATTCATTGCAGCATGTGTATGCGCATTGATAAGGCCAGGAGTTACTATATGATGGTGAAGCTGAAAGTGTTGAGTGGCTTGATAAAGTGATGTTACTTTTTTTGTTTCTATAATATCAATGATTCGATCCTGATCGATAATGATCGAATGGTCTTCAAGCGTTATATTGTGTGGCCTAACGGGACAGATCCATTTAGCAGAAATAATCGTGCTGACATGTTGGATTTGAGAATCTGCCATCAACTATTATTCGAAGGGATGTTTAAGAACGATCGTTTCGTCACGCTCAGGGCCGGTCGATACAACATGAATTGGCACTTCGCATAATTTTTCTAATGTTTTGAGATAATGCTGCGCATTTTTGGGTAACGCATCCCATGATTTAATGCCGAAGGTATTTTCACTCCAACCATCCACTTCAATCAGAATAGGTTTACAACGTTCGACTTGATCAGCACCCAAAGGTAGTAGATCAATTCTCTTACCATCCAATTCGTAACCTACGCATATCCCAATTTTTTTAATGCCATCTAAGACATCTAATTTTGTAATACATAAACCTGTCAGACTATTAATCATAGCAGAGCGTTTTAATGCCGCGGCATCAAACCAACCACAACGTCTTTTACGCTTAGTGACTGTGCCAATTTCTTTACCTTTTGTTGACATTTGATACCCGGGTGTATTTTCAGTTTCGATATCAAGCTCACTTGGGAAAGGTCCGCCACCTACACGCGTTGTGTATGCTTTAGTAATACCTAAAATATAATGCAGCATATGAGGACCTACACCAGCTCCTGCTGCTGCTTGTCCTGACACACAATTCGATGAAGTCACATAAGGATAAGTGCCATGATCGATATCTAAAAGAGAGCCTTGTGCGCCTTCAAATAATAAATTCTTATTCTTCGCATTTGCCTCATAGAGTTTTTGTGATACATCTGCAAGATATGGTTTAATTTTTTCTGCATGCGTCATCGAAAGATCGAATTGTTCATTCACATCAATCGGATCTTTTTTTAAATAATGTTGCAAGACAAAATTATGATAATCCATCACTTCAATGAGTTTCTTTTTAAATGAATCAGGATTAAGCAAGTCATATACACGAAGGGAACGACGCGCGACCTTGTCTTCATAAGCAGGGCCAATACCCTTTCCCGTCGTACCAATCTTAGCTTCTCGCATTGCTTCTCGAGCTTGATCGAGTGCGACATGATGTTTTAAAATTAAAGGGCAGCCTGGACTTACAAATAAACGGCTCTTCACCTCGATGCCATCTTTTTCAAGCGTTTTAATTTCGTGAAGCAAATGTTCAATATCGAGCACCACGCCATTCCCGATGAAACAATCAACATTATTACGAATAATGCCTGAAGGCACTAAATTCAATTTATATTCTTTTTGATTGGGTCCTTGGCCAATGACTAGTGTATGTCCGGCATTATGTCCGCCTTGAAAACGCACGACACCTTCTGCATGATCGGTTAACCAATCGACAATCTTACCTTTACCTTCATCGCCCCATTGTGTACCAATGACTACTAAATTTTTTGCCATCTTAAATTAAACCGTTTTCACTTTCCACGCTTTAGAGGCGTCTTGAATCAAGATTCGATCACAATTATTTTCGGCTGCATTCATATTTCCAAATAAATCCATCGCTACAATTTCACCTTGTTGACGTAAAGACTCAATCGCTTTTTGTAATTCAGTATCGTTGCTTTGAGGCGCTAATATAGCTTTCGCTTTTTTACCGTTTGGAAATAAAGTGACTATATTTTTTAGGTCCATCGTAAATCCTGTTGCAGAGCGATTGCGGCCGAAAGAAGCCCCAATATTGTCATAGCGACCACCGAGTGCAATGGGTGAGTAGCAATTCTCAGCATAGACAGAAAATACCAAACCGTTATGGTATTGATAGCCACGAATATCACTCAAATCATATGAAATTTTAATTTGATTGTTTTTTAAAGCTTTATCGATTTGATTTAAAAATTGCAACGCATTTTGAATCGCTTTATCTTGTGGCAATACTTTCTCGGCTTCTTTTAAGACATTCACATCGCCATAAAGATTCACCAATGCAATTAATGCATCACGATTTTTTTTATCCACCGATTTAGTCAAATCAACAATTTCTGATTTGTCTTTTTTCTGCATCGCCTGATATAAAAGATCAAGTTGATCGCGTTCTATATTAGATGACGCAATCAAAGTTGTGAAAATATCAAGATGATTAAAATCAAATACTGGATTTTTGATATCTATAGTACTGAGTGTTTTAATCAGAAGCGTTTGAATTTCAAGATCAGCCTCAATCCCTTTAAATCCGTAAAGTTCAGCTCCAATCTGGAAAGGCTCTCTTGATTGAAGAAAGCTTGCAGGTTTTGTTCTCAATACTGAACCTGCGTAAGACAGTCTTGTCACTTCGTCATTCTGAATAAGGTGTGCATCGATCCGGGCGACTTGAGGTGTGATGTCAGCACGAACCCCCATAAGTCTTCCTGATAATTGATCAACGACTTTAAATGTATCAAGGTCCATATCTTGACCATTGCTATTTAAAGATTCAATGTATTCCAACATAGGAGGAATGACATAGAAATAACCATGCGCTTGATAGAGATCAAGAATAGAGCGTCTTAAAGACTCAAGATAGACAGCATCATCGGGGAGCATGTCTTCAACATAATCTGGGAGTGTCCATTGATTCATCGACTATCGACCTAATAATAAAAAAATTAACCCTAATAAAAAAGACATCAAACCCATAAAACGAATCTGACCACGTCTCATTGTAATCATTTTTTTCAAAGTTTCACGCCATCCTTCTGGAAAACACAATGGCATCAAACCTTCTAATATCAACATGAGACCAAAAGATGAAAAAAGCCAATTTTTCATCTTTATTCTTTTTTCTTCCTTGAGCTTCGCATGTATTTCAAAAAGTCAGAGTTAGGATCCAAGACCATGACATCTGCCTTATCTTTAAAGCTCTTCTTGTATGCTTCGATGCTACGATAAAAAGTATAAAATTCTGGATTTTTAGAATAAGCATTTGCATAAATTTCAGAAGCTTTTGCATCGCCCTCACCTTTCATCTTCTGTGCTTCTTTATATGCTTCCGCAATAATGACATCACGTTGCTTTTCAGCATCGGCACGAATTTTTTCTGAAGCTGCAAAACCTTGAGATCGTAATTCGTTGGCTACAGATTTACGTTCGGCTTCCATACGCTGATAAACAGACTCACTCACTTCTTTAGGAAGATCTACACGTCTTAAACGCACATCTAATATTTGAATACCCATCGAGCGTAAATCTCGATCAGCACGCTCTGTGAGAATTTGCATAATTTCTCCACGCTCACCTGAAACAACATCATGTATAGTTCTTTTACCAAATTCAGCTCTTAATCCATCATTCACCGTCTGTGAGATTCGTCTTTCTGCTTGCACTTCATCACCTTTCACTGACACATAATATTTCGCAGGATCAACAATTTTCCATTTAATAAATGAATCCACGAGTACGTTTTTCTTTTCGCTTGTGATGAAACGATCCGGCTCTTGCCAATTCAGGGTCAAAATACGATTGTCAAAAAATTGCACGTTATCAACTAAAGGTGTTTTGAAATAAAGGCCAGGTTCTTTTTTGATAGAAATAATTTCGCCTAAACGAAATACGATGGCATATTCTCTCTGATCAACGGTAAAAGAAGACATCGCCAGAATCACGATGCCAACTAATAAGCTTACTAACAAAAAGGTAAGTTTTCTCATGCTTTATCTCGTCTCTCGATCTCGTGATTTAAATGCATCACGTGAACGCTCTAAATTTTGTGTAGGGGTCTGAACCTGATTAATGTCAACCTGAGGCGTAACATTGACTATGGGTGATGTTACATCCCGAGCATTAGGAGTCACTTGCTGAATCAATTTGTCTAAAGGTAAATAAAGTAGACTATTTGAATTTTTTTGATCTACAAACACTTTAGATACGTTCGATAAAATTTGTTCTTGTGCTTCAATATAAAGGCGATCACGCATCACTTCAGGTGCACGATCATATTGCGTTAAAATCTGCTCGAAGCGGCTTGCATTGCCTTTCGCTTCATTTTCTACTCTTAAGCGATAGCCCTGCGCTTCTGCCGTGAGTCTCGATGCAGTACCTTTAGCTTTAGGAATAATATCGTTAGCATAGGCTTGACCTTCGTTTTTTTGACGCTCTAAATCTTGTTTAGCTTTCACTGCATCATCGAATGATGCCTGCACTTGCTCAGGCGGCTGTGCATTTTGCATGGTGACACTCGTCACATTGATGCCTGTGTTATAACGATCTAAAATTTCTTGCATCAATTTTTTAGCTTTCACGGCAATCTCTTCTCGGCCTTCATATAAAGCAAAATCCATTTTGCTTTTACCCACAATCTCACGAATCGCACTCTCAGCAGCACCTCTCACAGATGATTCAGCTGAACGATTATTAAACAAATAATCTTCTACCGACTTTAAGTTATATTGCACCGCGAATTGAAGGTCGATAATATTTTCATCATCGGTCAACATTAAAGACTCTTTAAGTTCTTTAGATCTAGCAGCGCCATCACCTGCTGATCGATAACCTACTTCAATCGTACGTATCTGTTCAAGATTGACGACTTCGACTGACTCAACAGGAAATGGGATGTGCCAACGAGGACCTGGCATGGTGACTTCTGTATTTTTTCCAAATCTTAAAACGACACCACGGGAACCTTGATCCACTATATAAAAACCAGTTGCCGCCCAAATTAAAACAATAATAAGAAGAATAGATGAAATCGGAAAATGATCATTGCTCGGCTGAGGGCTTGCATTTCCTGGGTTGGGCTTAGATCCTTTTTGTGGAGCTTCTTTTTTTCGAAAAATTCGCCCAATCTTTTTACCTAGATCATTGAGCAATTCATCAAGATCTGGAGGTCCTTCTTCTTGATTATTATTTTGCCCAGGGTTCTTTGCCATAAATTTATACTAACTATTGATTAAGGGGGTTTTCTTCAGTTACATCGGTTTCTATTATTTGCTTTGAAGCATGCATTTCAAGGATGGCTTCTTTTAAAAGCTCAATCCCCTCGCCTGCCTTTGCAGATAACTGAATAGTTGAAATTCTACCATATTCATCCCTTTCATGATTTGCCTTTATATCAAGCCTATCAATCTGATTTAAAACAAGAATTTGAGGTATTGAGGAGGCTTTAATCTCGTCTAGAATCTTATTGACTGCGATGATTTGCTCACCATGATTGGGGTTAGCCATATTCACGACATGAAGTAATAAATCGGCCTCTCTCGACTCTTCCAGCGTTGATTTAAAAGCTTCAATTAAGGTCGTAGGAAGTGACTTAATAAATCCCACCGTATCTGACTTTACACATTCGACACCCTCTTCAATAAAGAGCTTTCTAGAAGTTGTATCAAGTGTTGCAAAAAGCTGATTCATCGCCAAAGCATTGGCACGGGTGAGCTGATTAAAGAGTGTTGATTTACCTGCGTTGGTATAACCTACAATTGAAATATTAAGCACATTCGAGCGACTTCTTTTTTTTCGCTGCATCGACCGTTGTCGCTTTAATTTGTCGAGTTTTTCTTTTAACTGTTTAATTCGAAGCCTCAACATACGACGGTCGAGTTCTAATTGTTTCTCGCCAGGACCGCCTCTCACACCAATGCCGCCCTTTTGTCTTTCTAAGTGACTCCAGCCTTTAATTAAACGGGTCGATAAATGATCAAGTTGTGCCAACTCGACTTGGAGTTTGCCTTCGTGACTTTTGGCACGCTTTGCAAATATGAATAAGATGAGCGCGGTACGATCTAAGATGCGTGTACTGAAGTACTTTTCTAGATTACGTTCTTGTGAGGGGCTTAAGTTGTGATTAAAAATCACCGTGTCTGCCTTGGACTCTTGGATGATAAATTTAACTTCTTCAGCTTTTCCTGAACCTAAAAAATATTTTGGATCAGGTGCCGATCTTTTGATATTAACCGTGCTGACAATTTTCATATCAGCACTTAATACTAATTCTTTAATTTCTTCGACGCTCTCTTCGAAATCGGCATCTCCAAAATTAATACTGATGACACAAGCAGACTTACCTTCATTCGGACGTTCAAACATTAATCGTCATCTGTTGAAGGCTCTATATTGACGTTACGCATGGGCACAATGGTTGAAATAGCATGCTTATAAACTAATTGACTGACTGTATTTTTAAGAAGAATAGCGTACTGATCAAAAGATTCGATATTGCCTTGTAATTTAATACCGTTCATTAAATAAATAGAGACCGACACATGTTCTTTTCTAAGTTGATTTAAAAAATCATCTTGTAAATGTGTGCTCTTTTTATCCATAGTCAATCCAAATATAATTATAAGTAAAGATTTAAACGCTTCAAAGTTTCATCCCGCCCTAATATGGCCATTACAGCATCAATGCTTGGAGATTGTGCAATGCCCGTCAAAAGTACGCGTAGTGGCATCGCAAGTTTTGGAAATTTAATTGCGTGCGATGTGACCACTTCATTCATAGCATTATGAATGGCTTCTTTTGTCCAATCAATCTTAATTAAAGAGGTTTGAAAAGTTTTTATAAAACTTAACGCTTCGTCATTAATATGCTTTGCAAAGTCTTCTGGGTTAGGTTTTTGATATTCAAATATATAAGCCATATCTTTCGCAAGACTCGTTAAATGATTTGCGCGTTCGCGATGAATCTCAATTGACTTCATCAAAAGGTCAGTATCAATCGGTGTGTTAATAAGTGTTTTCAAATAAGGCTCAATCACTTGGCTCATGCGATCGAGTGGTAATGTTTTGATGTAATGACTATTCAGCCAATCTAATTTTTCAGTATTAAATTGTGCAGATGAAGAAGTAATATGGTCAAAATCAAACCATCGACAAAAGTCAGTCATGCTAAAAATTTCATCGTCACCATGACTCCATCCTAGGCGCGCTAAATAATTAAGAATTGCCTCAGGCAAATATCCTTGATCAAAATATTGCATCACACTCACAGCACCATGTCTTTTCGATAATTTTTGACCATCATCACCTAGAATCATAGACAAATGAGCATAAGCTGGCACATTTGCATTCAAAGCTTTTAAAAGGTTAATTTGACGCGGTGTATTATTAATATGATCATCACCTCGAATGACATGCGTGACTTTCATTTCCCAGTCATCAATCACCACACAAAAATTATAAGTGGGCGACCCATCTGATCTTGCAATCACTAAATCATCAAGCTCTTCATTCGCAATGGTGATGTCACCTTTGACCAAATCATGCCAAGACACATTGCCTGATGTTGGATTTTTAAAACGCACCACTGGCTTAACATCGCTAGGAATCGTAGGTAAATTTTTTCCAGGTTCAGGTCGCCATTTACCATCGTATTTTGGTTTTAAACCTGCTTTCATTTGCGTTTCACGAAGCGTTTCCAATTCTTCTTTAGATGAATAACAAAGATAAGCTTTATCTTCTTTCACTAATTGATCTATATATTTCTTGTAAACTGCCATGCGCTTTGTTTGATAGATTGGACCTTCGTCATAATCAAGATGAAGCCAAGTCATGCCATCCATAATGGCTTGTACCGCTTCAGGTGTGGATCTTTCTAAATCGGTATCTTCAATACGTAAGATAAATTGGCCTTGATTTTTTTTGGCATACGCCCAAGAAAATAATGCAGTTCTCGCACCTCCAATATGAAGATAACCTGTGGGGCTGGGGGCAAAACGTGTCACAACAGTCATAGATATTTCTTCTTAAACATTAGGGCCTGCAAACAAATCATGTTGATCATAAGATTCGATTTTAACATCGACAAAATCGCCTGGCTTTAAAAGCTTGCCATCACGCAAATAAACTTTGCCATCAATATCGGGTGCATCTGCCATAGATCTCGCAATCGCATAGTCCCCTTGATGATCATCAACTAAAACCGTAAGAATCTGCCCTACTTTATTTGCAAGTTTTTTATGGCTGATACGTGCTTGTGTTTCCATAAATTTTTGTAAACGCATCTCTTTAACATCTTCTGGAATCTGACCTTCTAAAAGATTTGCAGAAGCCCCGTCGACGGGAGAATATTTAAAACATCCCACACGATCTAGTTCTGCTTCCTCTAGAAAATGAATAAGCTCATTAAATTCAGCTTCTGTTTCACCTGGAAAACCTACAATAAAAGTACTTCGTATTGTGATATCCGGACAGACTTCTCTCCATCGATGAATACTTAGAAGATTATTTTCAGAGCTTGCGGGTCGCTTCATCAATTTTAAAATGCGGGGGCTTGCATGTTGAAAAGGCACATCAAGGTAAGGCAAAATCAAGCCTTCTGACATCAGGGGAATAATTTCATCCACATGAGGATATGGGTAGACATAATGCATTCTGATCCAAACACCTAAAGACCCTAAAGCTTCAGCCAAATCATAGAGTTTGGTTTTGATAGGACGGCCATGCCAAAAACCACTTCGATATTTCATATCTACGCCATAAGCACTTGTATCTTGTGAAATCACTAAAATTTCAGATACACCGCTATTGACCAAAGTTTCAGCCTCCGTCATCACATCATCAATCGAACGACTGACGAGATCGCCTCGCATGGAAGGAATAATACAAAATGAACATCGATGATTACAGCCTTCTGAAATTTTTAAATACGCGTAATGTTTGGGTGTTAAACGCACACCTTGCGGGGGCACTAAATCACTAAAAGGATCATGCGGCTTTTCTAAGTGAGTATGAACAGCCGTCATCACCTCGTTTAATGCATGGGGCCCTGTAATCGCGAGTAAATTTGGGTATGCCTCCTCAATGATTTCTTTTTTGGCACCCAAACAACCGGTCACAATGACTTTGCCATTTTTTTTAACCGCTTCCCCTATGGCATCCATCGATTCTTTAACGGCTGAATCAATAAAGCCACAAGTATTGACGACGACTAAATCGGCATCTTGATAAGATTTTGAAATGTCATAACCTTCAGCACGAAGTTGAGTCAAAATGCGCTCAGAATCAGACCCAGCTTTAGGGCAGCCCAGGGAAACAAAACCTACTTTAGGAATAAGGGACGCCATTACCCTTCAACAATCAATTGTGTGATGGCCACCGATGCAACACCTAATGCAATGAGAGAGACTTGAAATATCGTAGAACGTAACTCTGTTTTCTTATGAAGCCCTGGAATCAAATCTGCAATCGATACATAAATCATACTAGAAGCTGCGAGCGCTAAAATATAGGGCACCCAATCCATCATGGATTCTAAAATAAAGTAGGCTAAAAGCCCGCCCAGTACCGTTGAAAAACTTGCTATCAAATTAAAGATAAAAGCTTCTTTTTTCTTGTAACCTGAATGAAGCAAAATTAAAAAATTACCCACTTCTTGTGGGATCTCGTGCGCAATGATCGCTAAAGCTGTAACAATACCTAAACTAATACTCACCATAAACGCTGAGCCAATTAAAATACCATCCACAAAGTTATGAAATAAATCTCCTACCATAATCATGCTGCCACTTCGTCCTTCGTCATGTGAATGCTGGTGGTTTTTCGAAGTATGATCTTCATGATGTACGTCATGCACTTCGCAATGATCTCCATGGCAGTGACGCCATAATAGTAATTTTTCGAGCACAAAGAATAAAAGGATGCCGAATAAAACCACAAAAGTTGTTGTTTCAATATGAGTTGTGAGTTTAAAAGCGTGAGGCAATATTTCTAAAAAGACAGCGCCTAACATCGCCCCTACCGCATAACTCACTAAATGTGAGACAAGGTGCGTTCTAGTATTAAGTGTGACAAGCGCTGCTGTCGAGACACTTAATAAGCCACCTATAAAACAAGAAAATAAAATCCAAAGAAGTGTATGCATGAAGTTAACTTGAAATCTAAGATTTAAACATTATATCGAAACTAAAAAATGATGGGCTGTCTTTATGATTCAATCCAAATGAGAGAAGCCATACGACCTGTTTCACCATCTCGTCGATATGAAAAATAATCTTCATGATGAGCATACGTGCAATAGTCATTTGTCATACTCGCACCATAAATTTCATTCACACCGTATGCATGAAGACGGATTTTCGCAAGCATATAAATATCAGCCAACCATTTTTGATTTGATACTGACTGAAAAGCTTTTTCAGCCTCATGATGTTTTTCACAAAAACTATGTTTGACTTCATTACCCACTTCAAAATGCTTTTGACTGATAGCAGGGCCTAACCAAACAAGGAGTTCATGAGATGGTAGATTCATTTTATGAAGTGTATTTTCAATCACGCCATTTAGAAGCCCTCGCCAGCCTGCATGAATCGCAGCCACGATGGTGCCTTTTTTATTTGTGACCAATAAAGGTAAGCAGTCTGCTGTTTGAACCACGCATACAATATTTTTGTCTTTTGTATAAGATGCATCCGCATTTAACAAAGATGATGGTAACTCTATAACATCGGTGCCATGTGTTTGGTTAAGCCAAAAAGGTACATTAGGCACATGTTGACTTAGTGATGCACGATTCATTTGAACAAAATTGATATCGTCATTCACATGCGTTGCTATATTAAAGCTGTTGTATACACCTTTACTCTTTCCCCCAGACCTTAAGGTTTGCATCGATTTAATATGAGAAGGTGCTGGCCATTCCGGAATAAAAAAATTACTCATCTTCCTCCAGCATATCGTCATCCATGTCGTCACTTAATTCATCAAGATAGTCATCAAACATAAAATCTTCTTTTGTATCTATATCGTCTGATTGTTCTAGTCTAATGATCTCGAGCAATGCTTTCATGTCATCTGGTAAATCAATCGACCATTCCATGGCTTCACCACTTAATGGATGAATGAGTCCTAATCGAATGGCGTGAAGCGCTTGACGATGAAAACTCAATATATGTTGGCGCAAATTATCGCTCATGGATTTAATCGGCATAATGCTTTTTAAACCATACACAGGATCACCCACAATCGGTGCCTTTAAATATTGCATGTGGACTCGAATTTGATGTGTGCGACCTGTTTCAAGATTGCATCTTAAATAAGTATGCACGCCAAATCGCTCTAAGATTTCATAATGAGTAATCGCAGGCTTTCCTGATAAATGAACAGCCATACGCGTTCGAATGGATGGATGTCTTCCGATCGGTTGGTTGACTACCCCATTTTTCCATAGTTGCCCCCACACAATCGCGCGATATTCTCTTTTCACAGTTCTGGCTTGAAGTTGTTGCACTAAATGTGTTTGTGCACTTAACGTTTTAGCTACTACTAAAAGCCCGCTGGTTTCTTTATCTAATCGATGAACAATGCCGCAGCGAGGGACATGTGCAATATCTGGTACATGATGAAGAAGCGCATTAAGAAGTGTGCCCGACCAATTACCTACGGCAGGATGCACGACCATACCT
>CAINIH010000131.1 GCA_903849185.1 uncultured Methylophilaceae bacterium | reverse complement strand
GTAGATATCCTAATTTTTCAATTAATCTAGAAAAGAGTATTGCGATGGATTGCGATTGATAATAATGAAAGAAATAAAAAAAATTCAATGACAGCGCCTTACCTTTGGATTTTGTCTTTATTTTCTATCATTCCAGCTATTCTTTTTTGGCGATACCATCAAATCCTTAAGATATTCGCATTCATTTTTTCATTATGCTATCTCTGGCTTTATGTGAGTATTGTTCGCTTTAAAACACCAAAATTTATGATAAAGAGGAAGTGAGATTATGATTAAAAAAGCTGTTTTTCCAGTTGCAGGGTTGGGCACTAGATTTTTGCCAGCAACTAAAGCCAATCCTAAAGAAATGCTTCCTATTGTTGATAAGCCTCTAATTCAATACGCTGTTGAAGAAGCTGTTAAATCCGGTATTACTGAATTAATTTTTGTGACAGGAAGAAATAAACGTTCTATCGAAGATCATTTTGATAAAAATATCGAACTAGAAGCAAGTTTAAATAATTCACACAAAACTGAATTATTAAAATTAATAAACTCTATTATTCCATCACATGTTTCATGCATTTATATAAGGCAGTCTGAACCGCTTGGTCTAGGACATGCTGTGCTTCAAGCTAAACCAGTATTAAATAATGAGCCATTTGCGGTGATATTAGCTGACGATCTTACAGATAGTGTCGAACCAGTTTTGGCACAATTAATTCATCAATTTACTAAAAAAAGTGCCTCTGTAATCGCTATCGAAAATATTCCAAAAGAAAAAACCTTTCAATACGGTATCGTCGATGGTAAATCTCTAGACAATAAATTGATTGAAATTAATACAATTATAGAAAAACCGAAGCCTGAAGATGCGCCTTCAACAATGGGCGTTATAGGCAGATATATTTTTTCGCCACTTATTATTGATCTTTTAGAGAAGGTTAAACCTGGGAAGTCCGGTGAAATTCAGCTTACGGATGCTATTCAGCTTCTTTTGAATCATGAATCCGTGTATGCATATAACTTCGAAGGTATTAGATACGATTGTGGCGATAAATTGGGCTTTATGAAGGCGAATATTGAGTTTTCTAAAAAACATCCTGAAATAGGTTCTGATTTTGTTCAGTATCTAAAATCTTTATCTTAAGTAATTTATGGAGTCTTTTCAGTCCGTTTTAAAAGCATCATTAATTCTTTATTCTAATCAAGAAATTCATAGCGCCATAAAAAATATAGCTGAAGATATTAACCAAGATATTCAGGACGAAAACCTCTATGTTTTAACTGTAATGAATGGAGGATTCTTTTTTTCATCTCATTTAACACCACTTTTAAAACATAATATTTATCATGATTACATTCACGCCACACGTTACGGCAAAGAAACTCAAGGTTGCAAAGTTCATTGGGTAAAGGAGCCTGATGAAGCAATCAAAGGCCATAATGTATTAATTATTGATGACATTCTCGATGAGGGAGTGACGCTTCTGGAAATTATTTCTAAATGCAAAAAAATTGGTGCAAAAAATGTTTTTTATGCAGTTCTTTTCAATAAATTGATTGATAAAAAGAAAGATATTTTACCTAATCATCATTCATTAAATGTACCTAACAAATTTGTTTTTGGTTTTGGTCTTGATTACAAGGGCTTTGGAAGAAGCCTCCTTGATTTACATGTTATAAATTAGCGATGAAAATCATTCAATCACATTATTTAATGGCACAATGCTGCAATGACTAAGTCGAAAAAAAAATCTTTACGCTTAAACGACCCGCAAAAAGACTGTGAAGCCATGTTTTATGATAAACCTCTACCGAGCAGAGAGTTAATTCTCACTGTTATGACAGAGCAAGGTGTTCCACTGTCCATTGATCAACTTACAAATTTACTTGATATTGATGAGTCCGAGATTGAAGCCTTTAATAAGCGCATTAGGGCTATGGAGCGTCAAGGACAAATTATGCGAAATCGAAAAAATGATTTTTGCATATCAGAAAAATTAAATTTGATCCCAGGGCGTATTCAAGGTCACCCAGATGGATTTGGATTTCTGATTCCAGATCAGGGCGGCGATGACATTTTCTTATCTTCCAGAGAAATGATGCAAGTCCTTCATAATGACCGTGTCATGGTTCAAACCATAGGCCTAGATAGAAAAGGTCGTCCTGAAGGTAAAGTCATTGAGATTCTCGAAAGAAAAAATGAGACTTTAGTGGGTAGAGTCATTCAGGGACAGGGTGTAACAATTGTTGCTGCTGAGGATAAGCGTATTAACCAAGATTTCCTTATTCCATATCATCTAGATATGGGCGCCAAACCCGGCCAAATTGTTGTCATTGAAATTACTGCCCAACCATCATTTAAATCGAGACCGATGGGTAAAGTAATTCAGATTCTTGGCAATTATGCAGATAGCGGTATGGAAATCGAGATTGCTTTAAGAAAGCATCAACTTCCTTATAATTTTTCGGAAGAAACCATCCGCATTGCCGAATCTTTCTCTAAAAAAGTTTCAGAAAAAGATTTTAAAGGAAGAATTGATTTGCGCGATTTACCACTCATCACTATTGATGGAGAAACAGCACGAGATTTTGATGACGCTGTTTATGCTGAAAGTGTTGGTAAAAATTGGCGCTTAGTTGTGGCTATTGCTGATGTAAGTTATTACGTACAGCCCGATAATATTTTAGATAAAGAAGCTTTTGATAGAGGCAACTCTGTATATTTCCCTAGACGCGTGATTCCGATGTTACCAGAAGCTTTGTCGAACGGTCTTTGCTCACTCAATCCCCAGGTAGATAGATTGTGCATGATATGTGACATGATAATTGATCAGAATGGAAAAGTAACATCCTATAAGTTTTACCCTTCTGTGATGGAATCAAAAGCACGCATGACTTACACAGATGTCAGCATTTTATTAAATGAGACATCTCCGGAATTAATAGAAAAATACAAAGCAATTATTCCACAAATTAAAAATCTTGAATGTGTATATAAAATACTCACAAAGCAAAGGCATGCGCGCGGTGCGATTGAATTCGATTCATCGGAAACAATCATGATTTTTAATGACCAGGGGAAAATTGATCGTATTGAGCCCGTCATTCGAAATGAAGCGCATCGAATTATTGAAGAATGCATGCTTGCGGCAAACGTATGTGCAGCTAATTTTTTAATTGAACATAAGCACCCGGCGCTATATAGAATTCACGAAGGACCTACGGAAGAAAGGCTTGAAAATTTACGTATATTCTTAGCAGAGTTTGGATTTATGTTGAGTGGGGGAGATAAGCCAAGTATTAAGGATTATGCAACGGTCATTGAAAAAATAAAGGATAGGCCCGATGAGCATTTACTACAAACAGTTTTACTAAGATCTATGCAGCAAGCTGTCTATAGCCCTGACAATATTGGCCACTTTGGTTTAGCTTATGAGGCATATGCACACTTTACTTCTCCAATACGTCGATATCCTGATCTTTTAATTCATCGTGCAATTAAAGCCACATTAGAAAATAAGAAAATGCCTGCGACTAATTGGAATGTATTAGGCCAGCATTGTTCTATGACTGAAAGAAGAGCTGATGATGCAACACGAGATGTATCTTCATGGCTTAAATGCTATTACATGCAAGATAAAATTGGTGAGATCTATGAAGGTACCGTCGCAGGTGTTACAAGTTTTGGTTTGTTTGTTTCGATCGATGGTATTTATATTGAAGGTTTATTGCATGTTACAGAGTTAGGTAACGATTATTTTACTTATGACAAAGCAAGACATGCCATGGTGGGTGAGAGATCTCAAGCGATTTATCGTTTAGGTGATCGACTGAAAGTTAAATTAGTTCGGGTTGATCTAGAGCTTAGTAAAATTGATTTTAGTCTTGAGAGTCATCAGGAAGTTCAAAAATCTCCATTGAGGGATATAAAACCAAAAAATTTTTTCAAAGATAAATCGGCAAATAAAAAGAAATCACATAAAACAAAACATAAAAGCTCATCTAAATCATCGAGATCACTTAAAAGTAAAAAGAATATAAGAGCAAAATAATATGTCTCAAAGTCAGATCATTTTTGGATTTCATCCAATTATCAGCCGCCTAAGGCAGTCTTCACATAGTATCGATGAAATCATAATTGATAAAGATCGAAATGATCCTAGAGGCAAAGAAATTATTAATCTTGCTAAAGAATATAATATACGTGTCTTGGCTGTTGACAGATCAAGATTGGATGGTTTAGCTTCAAATAAGAATCATCAAGGTGTTATTGCGATAGTTAAACAAATTAAAATTCCTTTTTTAACGATTGAAGATATTTTAGAGGGCGATTTATCTGAGCCAGTTTTTTTTCTTATTTTAGATGGCGTTGAAGATCCGCATAATTTAGGTGCCTGTCTTCGTGTTGCAGATTGTATGGGTGTAGATGCTGTAATTGTTCCTAAGGATAGAGCGGTAGGACTTAATGCGACAGTTCGTAAAGTTGCTTCTGGCGCTGCAGAATCTGTCCCTTTAATTGTTGTAACAAATTTAGCTAGAACTATTCGAGCGCTTAAAGAAGCAAATGTTCTTATTATTGGAACTGCTGAGGACGGCGAACATTCTTTGTATGATTCTGATCTTAAAGGTCCTATAGCAATTGTTTTAGGCTCTGAAGGAGATGGCCTTAGAAGGCTCACAAAAGAAGTCTGTGATAGCTTAATCAAGATACCAATGCTAGGGGTAGTTGAAAGCTTAAATGTAAGTGTTGCAGCCGGTATTTGTTTATCTGAAGTGCGCCGTCAGAGAGCTAATCTTTAATACCAAGAGTTTTGTGTGATGAGAGTCTAATTTTTTCAAGCAATCTTCTGTTTGTGATTAGATCTTGGCCATATGATGGAATCAATTCTTTCATTTTATTTTTAAATCTACTTTCTAAAAGTCTTTCAGAAAAACATTGCTCTATAACTTTAATCATCGAGTCTACAGCGACAGATGCTCCTGGAGAAGCTCCAAGGAGAGCGGCTAATTTCTTATTTTTGGAGACGAGCACTTCAGTTCCGAATTCTAGTTTTCCGGTGATTGATGAACTAGGTTTAATGATTTGCACTCGTTGACCTGCTATTTTAATTGACCAATCTTTTTCTTTTGCTTCTGGATAAAAGTTTTTTAATAAATCCATCCGGCTATGTTTTGACTGAAAAGACTCTCGAATTAAATAATTAAATAATTTCCAGTTATGTGCCAAGACATAAATCATCGGAAAAAAATTCTTAAGTTTTAAAGATTTGATTAAATCTAAATAAGAACCCGTTTTTAAAAATTTAAATGTAAACCCTGCATATGGTCCAAATAATAATGTTTTCTTTCCGTTAATAATTCTAAGATCAAGATGAGGGACTGACATTGGAGGTGAGCCTTCAGGAGCCATTCCATATACTTTTGCATTATGTTGCCTGACAATTTTTTTATTTGAGCAAACTAACCATTGACCGCTCACAGGAAATCCAGCATATCCTTTTTGTTCGTGAATGCCAGTTTTTTGAAGCAATCGAATTGCATGGCCACCGGCGCCAATAAAAATAAATTTCGCAAAAGTTTTTTTTATATCACCAGAAATATTATTTTTGACAGACACTTCCCATAAATTGCTTTTAACTTCTTTGATAGTTAAAATCTCCTGATTGAGGTGAATCTGGAAATCTTTTTTGTTTTTTAAGGTGCTTAAAAGTGCTTTTGTAGCAGCACCAAAATCTATATCCGTTCCTTCCTTCACAATTGTGGCTGCGACTTTTTGATGAGGATTTCTTCCTATCATCGTTAAATTAGCCCATTGAGAAATTTCTTTTCTATTATGAGAAAATTTAATGGATTTAAATAGATGGTGTTTTTTAAGGAGTAAATATCTTTTTTTTAAGAAATCAATATGCTGATCACCAAATACAAGGCTGATATGTGGCGTTCGCTGAATAAATTTTTTTGGATCGAAAGATTTATATTTTCTGCTCAAATAACTCCAATATTGGAGTGTAATTTCATATTTTGAGTTAATTTCAAGGGCTTTTTGGATATTCATTTTTCCATCTTTGCCCATTGGGGTGTAATTAAGCTCGCAATAACCAGCATGACCCGTTCCTGCATTATTAAGAGCTTCTGAACTTTCAAGCCCTATATCATGTAACTTCTCATATAAATCAATTTTGATAGAAGAATCTAGTTCTTTAATAAGCGAGGCTAGGGTAAGGCCCATAATGCCTCCGCCTATAATTAAACAATCGGTTTGATTAGTTGATTCATGCATTTTGTTTTTATTTCTAGTCTATGTTTCTATTTTTAAACAGTATTAAAGCTTTTGATTGATATAATTAGGGTTTTAAGGATTTATATTTTCTTATGAAAATTAGTGGCTTCACATTTATTCGCAATGGAACCATTTTAGGCTATCCATTTATTGAAAGTATAAATTCTATCCTACCAATTTGTGATGAATTCATTATAGCAGTAGGTCCCAGCGAAGATGATACCCTTGCCCGTCTTAAGAAAATAAAAAGTAAAAAAATAAAAATCATCCAGACCCAATGGAATGAGAATATGAAGGATAGGGGCTTTGTATACGCACAGCAAAAAATGATTGCACAATTTAATTGTTCGGGAGATTGGGCTTTTTATCTTGAAGGTGATGAGGTGATTCACCAAGATGATTTGATAACAATCAAGAAAGCAATGCAAAAATATCTAAATAACTCTAAGATTGAGTCTTTAGTATTTGATTATTATCACTTTTTTGGAAGTAAAGATTGGATTGCAACAAG
>CAINIH010000130.1 GCA_903849185.1 uncultured Methylophilaceae bacterium | reverse complement strand
TTCTTTTTATTAAAAAATTTCCATCCCATAAAAAACCATTCGCTTGGGCTTTGCTTGAAGTGGTTGCTTTGTACTTCGTGACTGGAGGCATTGCACTTTTTACAGAACTCAAAGTTGTGGGGCATATTCAGCCACAAGCTTGGGAGTTCTATACAGTGACTTTCTTTTTATTTTTAGTTTTTTCTTTCCCTGGATTTATTTTTAAAACGCTTTGGAAATAAAATCTCTTAAAGTTTTAATTGTAGGCTGCGGCCAACTTGGCTTCTCCATTGTCAAACATTGTGATTCCCATATGTTTAAATTGTATGGGTTTAGTCGAAGTCTAAAAAAATCACCTCCTTCCATTGAAATGCATCAAGTGGATATTTTAAAAAATGAAAGTATTGATGCTATTAAATCAATAAATCCTGAAATTATTATCTACGCTGTTTCCGCTGACACACAATCTGTTGAAAGTTATCAAGATCATTACGTGTCTGGTTTAAAAAAAACTTACGAAGTAATTTTAGAGCTCGATCAATTTAAACATCTTTTTTTTGTTTCAAGTACGAGAGTCTACGGACAAAAAACGACAAAGATTTTAAGTGAGCTTGATATTGCTGAGCCTGCTGATTACGGAGGCGAGGCTTTAATGCAAGCTGAAATGATTGCGCGACAATTAAAAGAGAAAGCAACTATATTGCGTTTATCTGGGATCTACGGCCCCAATCGAACACGGATGATTCAATTAGCAGAAAGTAGTCCAGGCAATTGGCCTGCGACCAATAATTGGTCCAATCGAATTCATGAAGAAGATGCTGCTCGCTTTATTGTTTTTCTGATGAAGAAAATTGTGATGACAGAATCGCTCGAGCCACTTTATCTTGTCACGGACGGCGTGCCTACAAAGCAATATGATGTATTAACGTGGATTCGAAAGCGTCTTAAATTATCCACAGATACGATTGAATTCCCGATTGTGGAAGGCGGAAAGCAATTGCATTCTGTGCTATTAAACCAAACTGGATTTACATTAAAGTATCCCGATTTCACATATGGGTACGAGGCGATGATTGATTAGGGTTCTTCAATAGGATAGAATCCAGACTCCTAAATTCTTTAGGCGCGTAGCTCAGCTGGTTAGAGCACCACCTTGACATGGTGGGGGTCGTTGGTTCGATTCCAATCGCGCCTACCAATTTTTTGCCTCATGGCTCAAGCTATCAAGAATAGAGAAAAGCTTATAAAATGATGCAATTCTTAATAACTTGATTCAACTATGCCTGAAATAAGACTACCAGACGGATCCAAGCGACAATTTGAAAGTAATGTTACTGTTGCAGAAGTTGCACAAAATATTGGTGCAGGATTAGCGCGTGCGGCACTCGCAGGTCGAGTTAATGATCAGCTTGTCGATCTTTCATTTGTTATTCATGAAGATAGCGATCTTGCAATCATCACAGATAAAAATCCCGAAGGGCTTGAGGTAATTCGTCATTCAACAGCTCATCTTTTGGCATACGCTGTTAAAGAATTGTTTCCAGAAGCACAAGTGACCATTGGCCCTGTCATTGAACATGGTTTTTATTATGACTTTTCTTATACACGACCTTTCACACCAGAAGATTTAGAAAAAATTGAAAAGAAGATGACGGAAATTGCTAATCGCGATTTACCTATTACGAGAAAAGTATTGCCTCGCAATGACGCAGTGAAATACTTCAAATCAATTAAAGAAAATTACAAAGCTGAAATTATTGAATCCATTCCTGCAGACCAGGAAGTTTCTTTATATTCTGAGGGTGAATTCACAGATCTTTGTCGAGGCCCTCATGTGCCATCGACTGGTAAATTAAAAGTATTTAAATTAATGAAAGTAGCAGGCGCTTATTGGCGCGGCGATTCTAAAAATGAAATGCTGCAAAGAATTTACGGTACTGCATGGACGAATAAAGAAGACTTACAAAATTATCTCTTCATGTTAGAAGAGGCTGAAAAAAGAGATCATCGTAAATTAGGTAAGCAGCTCGATTTATTCCACATGCAAGATGAAGCACCTGGCATGGTATTTTGGCATCCCAAAGGTTGGTCGATTTGGCAAGAAGTCGAACATTACATGCGAAAGATGTTTTTAGATTTTGGATATCAAGAAGTTAAAACACCCACAGTTATGGATAAGACTTTGTGGGAAAAATCTGGACATTGGCAAAATTATCGCGACAACATGTTTACGACTTCATCTGAAAATAGAGACTATGCAGTGAAGCCCATGAATTGCCCTGGTCATATTCAAATCTTTAATAACGCGCTTCATAGCTACCGTGAACTGCCTTTAAGACTTGCCGAATTTGGCTCATGTCACCGCAACGAACCGTCAGGATCTCTGCATGGTTTAATGCGTGTTCGAGGGTTTACTCAAGACGATGCCCATATTTTTTGTACGGAAGAACAAATTAAGGATGAGGTAGCTCAATTCATCGTGATGCTCTTTAAAGCCTATCAAGATTTCGGATTTAAGGATGTTTTAGTGAAATTATCCACTCGCCCTGAGAAGCGCGTTGGTTCAGATGAGACCTGGGATAAAGCAGAAACTGCACTTAAAGCTGCTTTAGTCGAAAATAAGCTCGAATTTGACCTTCAACCTGGAGAAGGGGCTTTTTATGGCCCTAAGATCGAATTTACTCTAAAAGATAGCTTAAGCCGTCTTTGGCAGTGCGGTACGATCCAACTCGACTTTAACTTACCTGAACGTCTAGGTGCTGAATATGTAACGGAAGACAACAGCCGCAAGCATCCTGTGATGCTTCATCGAGCTATTGTAGGCTCTATGGAGCGCTTTATTGGGATTCTGATTGAGCATTACTCGGGTGCCATGCCCCTCTGGCTTGCCCCAACACAAGCGGTTATCCTCAATATTGCCGATGCGCATGCAGACTATGCCTCAAAAGTCATGGATGAACTCAAGAAAAACCACATCCGATGCGATTCTGACTTGAGAAATGAGAAAATAACCTATAAAATACGCGAACATAGCTTACAAAAGGTTCCTTATCTCTTAATTGTAGGAGAAAAGGAAATGGAAGCTGGGCAAGTTGCCGTGCGAACCCGAAAAGGCGAAGACTTAGGATCTATGTCGATTAAGTCATTGATTGATCGACTAAATCAGGAAGTTCAAACTAAAGTCTAGCAACAAGGTAGCGCGGTTTTTCTTTTATATTTACAGGGGATTTGTTATCGCTCAAGAGAAAGAAGTCAGAATTAACGGGGATATTACAGCTCCAGAAATTCGATTAATTGGCGTAAACGGCGAAGCGCTTGGCATAGTGACACTAGCTGAGGCATTTGCAAAAGCAGAAGAGATAGATATTGATTTAGTGGAAATTGCTCCACAAGCTCTCCCCCCCGTATGTCGGTTGCTCGATTACGGTAAATTTAAATATGCAGAAAGTAAAAAGCAACACGAAACCCGCTTAAAACAAAAGCAGGTCAAGATTAAAGAAGTGAAGTTTAGACCGGGAACAGATGATGGTGATTACAACATCAAAATACGAAACCTCAT
>CAINIH010000129.1 GCA_903849185.1 uncultured Methylophilaceae bacterium | reverse complement strand
TTTTAGGCTACAAGAAAAAATAGATCCCATCTATCAAGATGAAAACGTATCACTTCGATACCGCATTCATGGTAAAAATATGACGTCTAGCAGTGACTTTAATAATATAAATACGCTAGCCAGATTACTACATGCCTCCATTCAAAGAAAACGAAAATTACAGGAAGTCTAAATATGTCAGATCAGTTTAAAAAATCTCAATGGACCCTCAACGAACCCTTATGCGTTATAGAGATTATAGAAGGTGAGGCTATTATCATAAATTCAGATAAAGGCTCCTACTACAGCCTGACTCCACAAGCAACTTTAATCATTGAATCACTGCTTGACGGCTTTACCCTAGAAGAAATTTTTCAATTTAACCAGCTAGATAAGGACATAGAAAATAAAATTTCTTTGCTTATTCAGCAGGTATTGAGTGAAGATATATTTATAGTGGGCAAAATACATAAAAACAAAACAAAACCTAATAAACTAAATATTATTGATGAGACTAAAGACCTACATTTGGAAATATATACAGATATGAAGGAAATGCTTGAGCTGGATCCGATTCATGATGCAGACGAGACGGTTGGATGGCCAAAAAAGAAATAGATCTGAAATTAGAAGGATGGGTTGAAACACTTTGTGACTCATTGACTAATATTCTAAGAAACAATGCATTTAATATCTATAAATTAGAGGTTGGGCCAATTCATTTAAATATTGCCTTACCAGAGCATTCAAAATTTTCAAAAGCCCTTCAGTCATTTTATGCGCTAAATAAAGCCGATGAAGTCGAACATAAGTACCCTACTATTTACTGCCTCGAAGAGAGTTTTTTAGGCCAGCTACCCCAGTTCAATTTTTTAAAAAAAGAACTTAATGAAATCGAATTTAAATCACGCCTTTCTTCACAGAAAAGTTTTATTCATTACGATTACGAAAGAGGCCTACTAAAAATATTTGCCGCAGATCATAACACTTTCTTATTTTTTTATAAGGACTTTGATTCCTTGCCTGATTGGGAAATATACTCCCCTTTAAAAGAGTTTATTCATATCATCGCCTTAAAAAGCGGTTGCTGGTTAGCACATGCAGGATCAATTGCAAAAAATGGTAAGGGTGTTCTTTTGTTTGGTCCGGGTGGTAATGGAAAATCAACAACGACATTGGCGGGGATCAAAGGCCACTTAAAAACTGTGGGTGATGACTACGTTATTATCCAACACATGCCTGAGAAAAATATTGCGTTCGCAGTTTATCGAACTGTCAAATCTTATGAATCAGACATTTTTGCATTGCCTGACTTTTTTAATCAATATGAAAAACATACAATTCATCTGACGGGTAAAAAAGTTTATCTATGTAGCCAAGATAAGGGGGGTGCTTTCGTACCTTCCTTTGAGATAATAATGAATATTGGTATGCACTTAGTAAAGAATATTTCAATAAGAAATAGCCCACCCAAGGACTTTAGTTTTACGTACTTTTCACTAAGTACACTTTCACAAATACCTTTTTGGTTAAATAAATCTAATAAGATCGCTGAAAAAATTTTCCAATCTACGCCAAAGCATCTTATGAATTTTAATGAGGGTGTATCTTCTTTATCAAGTAACATGAAATATATTCGCAATATCTTTGCATTGGGTAGTTAATAAATATGAGTTATTCATTTATCATGGCCACCTTCAATGGGTCGAGATATATCAAAGAAGCCATTCATTCCGTAAAAACGCAAATCTCTGCTGAAGATGAAATTATTGTTGTAAATGATAAATCTACAGACAATACGCAGCTTATTTTAGAAAAAATTAAAAGCGAACAAATTAAACTTATTAATCTACCCAATAATATTGGTGCTGCTGGGGCCAGAAACGAAGGTTTAAAATTAGCCAAGTCAGATTACGTTGTTTTCCTAGATTCTGACGACCTTTGGAGGGAAGATATTTACCCACTCATCAATAAATCATTAACGGCCAACCCTGATATAGATATTCTATCTGGGCTCGTAGAAAATTTTTTCAGCCCCGAAATTAAATGTCAATTAGAAAAACGATATAAACTACCCCCCATCTCAAGAGGAAATTTTAGCGCTTCACTTGTCATTAAGAGATCTTTAGTCATAAAAGTTGGTGGCTTTAATCCTTCCTATAGAGAGCGAGGTGAGTGGATAGACTTCATGTCAAGACTTCTAATATGTCACCCAAAAATTGTCGAGTTAGATATCATCTTTTATAGTCGTCGTATTCATGAAGCAAATAATTCACATAAATTTAAGGATTTAAAATCTTACATCCCCGCATTAAGGGAGACTATTTTAAGAAGGCGAGTAAAAAATTGATTGCATTCTTCGGCACATCGAATCCTAAGTTACAAAAGGCATTAATAGATCTCTGTTTTTTCAAAGACCCTTCTTCTATCCCCTTGATTGACGCCGCAATCAGTGAGGACCAACTGTCAGGGGAGCAAATTAGGATGCTTCCATTTGTTTACGCCAAATCCTCTTTGGAAGGATTTTCCGCATTCTCAAAGTCAAGAATCAGGGGCATGTATAAACATACACTATGTAGAAATTACGCTTTATTAGCCAAAGCAGTTCAATTTAAAAAAGAACTAGATGCGCATGGTTACAAAAAAGTCATTTTCTTAAAAGGAATTGCTCAAATACTTTCAGAACAAAAAAACTTTGGGCAGAGGCCTATGGCTGATATTGATGTGCTAGTCCCCGAATTTTCTGACGATTTTGAAAAGGCAATGTCATTTATCAAAAATGGCGGCTATACGATTGCCTCCTCAGGTCTAAGGGAGGTTTCTATCGTTAACGATAAAAAAGCTGAATTTGATATTCACTGGTATCTTGCCCACGGGGCTTTGAAAAAAATAACAATAAATAAGATCGTGGACAGAGCAGAAACGATTAACTATTGCGGCAATGAAATATTAGTGCCTTGCTTCGAACACCAATTAGCTCACGTCATAGTGCATGGGGTTCTTGCTCCAACATTAACCTATGATGCAAGATGGGTGATGGATACAATTGATTTACTGACTAAAAAACAAAAGATTGATACCGAAGTATTCCTAGACTTTGTAAAAGATTTTAGTCTCCCCTCGAAAATAAAATATGGCATCGATCTCATTATCGAAAATATAAAATCCGAAACTCTGATTGATAAAAAGGCATTGAGAGAGATATCAAGAAACATTACACCAGCAAATAATTTACTAAGCTATTTTTACAATCAAAAACCAAGGCCTAATGTAGTTTTTTCTGATTATAGAAAACAATATTCATGGATAAAGTCTGGTATTTGCACACACATCATTGAGCCTCTAATGGTAGCAGGGTATAACCGTAAATCTTATTTTGAATCATTTGCATTGACTTTAAAATTTCCGCCCCCTTCCTTTTTTAAGGCTATTTCTCTCTTGTCCGTGAAAATTTATAGCCGTTTGTTTTTTAGGCTATCAGTGATATTAAAAATTCCAAAAAACTTATAGCAAAAAAATTTTAGCTTTCAATTGCCTTAAAAAATTTTCATAGCGTAATCTTATTAATCCATTATCGTTGCTGCTACTTCAGCAAAATCTTCCAGCGCATTAATATCATCTGCTAACTTTTGAATTTTATTTCCTGCCGCAATTAAAAAACCACCTTCAGAATGATTACCAGCTCGAATATTGCGGACTTTACCTTTAATACGACCTAATAGTGCTGACTCTATAGTCTGTGGATTAAGGTTAGGCGTATAAGCAAATAACACATCCGGTAATAAGCTAGCTCGATTCCCAATATTTTCGGTAGAAGGAAAGGTGATTTTTCCAGTTACATACTTTTTACTTTCTACGTCAGTTAATTCACTTAGCCTCTGTGATACTAATTTAGCAATTCGCTTTTTTTCCATATATGAAGCATCGATGCGCAATGCCCCATAGTTATCGTTATAGGGAAGAATACTGCAAAATTTCGCACCTAGTTGCTGATTTATTTTATCAATAATTTTTGGTAATAGATGGTCTAAAGTACCATTAGGTTTCATATCCGTCGTTGAGAAAATAACTATTTCAGCGTGAGGTCCCGCAGCCTTAACAAGCTCTCCGATGGCATTATCAAGATTAGAAAAAATAGATTTAATAGGCTCCCCTAATTTTAAATTACGCAATTCATCGTAATTAACATGTTGTTTATCTGTAAGATCCCAAAGACTATGGCATCCGCAGTGTGCCTCCTTAAATCCAATCAAAAAAAGATCCCAAGATTCTGCATTTAAAAAATGAAGTCCTGCAGCTTGTTTTCGTGCAACTGACTCCAGCAGGTTTGCTGTAATTTCAGCTATATTCATATCGTCATAGGGCCCTTGATAATAGCCGCAGCGGCTTGGTAAGGAAGATCCGAAACGATCGACAACCTCTGTTGCGAGTTCTGGTGGATAGCTACACGGCTGATCGAAATAACGACCGTGAACAAGCCAATCAGCAAGATGAATCCCATTTAAAGTTTGTGGTGCGGCACATTTCGGAATATCTATAATGGCTTTTCGAAAGCGATCTTCAATAAGATTATTCCAGAAAGGTTTTTGTTCAACTTCATTTTTGTAAGACATTACCAATAATTTGTCTGGAAGAGGAGTACACCAATGATAACGCCCATGTTCAGCAAGGCTTGTACCATACTGAAAAGAAGCCCATAAACCATCATCGTTGCTGCCAACTGGCGAAATTAGTTGCTTCATTATTCCGCGATCTTTTAATTTGGATAAATGAGGCATGCTTCCCTCATTCATCCAATGCTCTACCAGACTGGCATCTGCGGCATCGAGACCAACTATCAATAAGCGCGCTGACATTAATACTTTATTTTACGAAAAATTTTCATTAAAAATAACTCTAAAAAATATCATATATTGGGTATCCTTTTATAAAGAGCGCATAAATATTAACGTCCTGAATCACAAAATTGCAAGCCGAGTCTTATCATTAACCTAAGACTTTAAAAAGAAAATTTTAAGGCTAGCTTTTTAAGCTTTTTCCAGTGTCTAATTGAAATATAAGGCTTGATATAACGCACTGAAAAAATTTTAAATTTCTCTATAGGATTAAATACAAAAAGAGAAAATTTATGCATTGCGACACTATAAAAACTTGAATAAGACATCCAATGATATTTATTTATGATCAGCTCATAAAAATTAATTCGAGATGGGTTTGCAAATAGATAGGTGTCCTGTTGATTTTTGTATGTCATTTTTAAAGGTTTAAAAAAACCTTTTTTATCAAAATAATTTTTAATATGTAATGCAGGATCGTCGCCAAAATAACTTGGGTAATTAATCCAGTCATTAGGCCTTACATCAACTTCAAAATAATAACGTTTGCCATCTAATTTTGACTCCACACAACCTGCATTTGTAAATCCATTAAGGCCTAAGGCAATGCCAATTGTAGACAGTTCTTGAATAATATTTTTATCAGAAAAAATATTCTTATCAAATCGTCTTAAAATAGAGGGTCCAAATGGATCTCTATTTGTCTCAATAAACTCACTACAACTAAAATGAATGAGTTTTCCTTCTTGATAAAATCCTGAAAGATCCAGTAATTTACCATCAATAAATTTATGCAAAAAAAGCTTTTCTCCCTTGAAATGTTTTGGGATATTTAAAATATCATAAGGCGTATTTAATTTAACCACACCTGCTCCACCCCCTGAATAATCAATTTTTAAGATTACAGGATAACCAAGCTCTTTTGCTAAAGAATCGATATTTTCATATTTATTCACTATCTTAAATGCCGGGGAAACTATCTGATTCTTTTTGAGTATTTTTGATAGCTCTATTTTTGAACATAAATGATTAAAAAATTGAGCTTGAGTCACAGGGAGTAATTTTAATTTTAAGGGTTTTGCCAGATTTGAATCTTTAATAATCTTAAGCTCAAAATCACCAGCAGAAACAATCAGGTCATAGTGGCGATGAATCTTCGATGCCACATAAGGCAAATTATTTATTTTCTTGTAAAAAATAAATTTTCTAACCTGTTTATAAATGGAGTGAAAATAACGAGAAGACAGTAAATCGACTTGAAAGCCGGATCGATCTAATAAAGAGATTATCTCTATATTTCTAAAACTTCTCTCAGAAGCAATTATTAAAGCCGTTTTAATTTAATT
>CAINIH010000128.1 GCA_903849185.1 uncultured Methylophilaceae bacterium | reverse complement strand
GGAAATCTTTGTACTTCAAACAAACAATTCGAAGAAGCTGCAGGTTATTTTAGAAGATGCTTGTATCAATTTAAAGATAATGTAGATATTAAAAATGCACTCTGTTTTTCTCTTACATCATTCGGTAATGAGTATTATTTAGAATCAAAATTCCAATTATCAGAGGAGTGCTTTGAAGAGGTTTTAGAATATGAAAAAAATAATTGGGTTTATTACTACAATTTAGCAAACACACAAGATAAGCTTAATAAAATTTCTAAAGCTTACGAGAGCTATCAAAAAGCTATCCAACTAAATCCGAATGATGCTGATCTTTGGAATAACATTGGCAATTCAGAACGCAAACTGGGCTATTTAGATAAAGCTGTAATATCCTACCAAAATGCCTTGAAGATCAAACCTGATCTATTTCATAGCTTGGTCCACTTGACCCATCAAAAACAGCATATGTGTAACTGGCATGACATTAATAAATATTTCCAAAAAATATGTACTATTGTAAACACAAAGACGGAAGCACTTATTTCACCTTTTGCTTTCGTTGCAAATCCCCTATCGTCCGCTCAAGATCAACTAATATGTGCAAATCAATGGACACAAAATCATTTTAAAGACCGGCCTTTTAAAAAAGAAAAATGGAGACAAAAAAATAAAATTCGTATCGGGTATTTATCGTCAGATTTTAAACTTCACCCGCTATATTTTTTAATTCGTGATGTTATCAAATATCACAATCGGGATATTTTTGATATTTATGCCTATGACGCAAGTCCGCATGAAAATACTAATGAGCGAAATACACTTATTAGTTTATTTGATTATTATCGGGACATCTCAAGCCTCAACGATGAAAAAGCTGTGGACCTTATTAATAATGACGAAATTGATATTTTTATTGATCTCACAGGCTATACCAATAATAGTCGTGCTTTTATTGCACCGCAGCTTAAAAATACAACCACTATTAATTGGCTGGGTTATCCTGGCACGATGGGCTTAACACAAGAAAAACCACTTTATGATTACATCCTCGCTGATGACTTCATTATTCCTAAAAATGATGAAAAATATTATGCAGAAACCATTCTAAGACTTCCATTTGCTTATCAGCCCAATATAGAAAATCGCGCCCACTTAAAACAAAAAAATAGAAAAGATTACGGTATTCCTGAAAATGCTTTTGTGTACTGCGCTTTTAACCAATCTTTTAAAATTACCGAGCTCATATTTAAAGCCTGGCTCACACTTCTTGAAAAATATCCAAAGAGCATCCTTTGGTTAACCTACTCAAATACCTGGGCAACTGATAATTTGAGAGATTATGCAGATAAGCATAGCGTTAACCCAGAAAGAATCATTTTTGCAACACGGGTACCTAACGATGAACATATAGCTCGTCATGCTTTAGCGGATGTTTATTTAGACACATTGCCATATAACGCACATACATCAGCAAGTGATGCCTTATCTATGAATTTACCTATAGTCACACTCAAGGGAGATACTTTCGCTTCGAGAGTGGCGGGAAGTTTGCTTCATAGCTTAAATTTGGATGAACTCATTACTGAAGATATCGAAAATTATATTCATTGCGCTAGTCGACTCACCGAAGACTTTAAATACCGACAAGATGTTATTTGTAGATTGAATGAAGCTAAAAAAACTTCGCCCATATTCCAACCACAATTATTCGTAAAAACATTGGAGAGTGTTTATCAAAATCTAATTTAATTTTGTGCAGCAAGAATAACGCCAACAATAATCATGATTCCGCCAAGCCATTCTTTAATTGCAATAGTTTCACCTACAAGTAGGTATGATGAAATTGCAGCAACCACAATTTCAAAAAGAAAAAAACTAGAAGCTTCAACCGCTTTAATTTGTGTAACTCCAAATTGAACAAGCAAGGTTGAAAAAAATAAACATAGTGCAATCACTATCGCAATCAAAGCATCCAGAGGTTTAAAAAAATCTAATGACGGCATAGTATCTTTATCAAACATAATGCATATTATGGCAACCATGATGACACCTATCCAAATTGCTAAAGCCTTCTGATTGATTGTCATATGCTGATGTTTTCGTGTCATCACATTAGTCATTGCAAAACCTAAGCCTGAGCTTAATGCTAGCCAATCACTCTTTGAATCTAAATGAATAAAATAATTTGGCTGCCATAACATAACGAATGCACCAAAAAGTGAAATAAATGCAGCGACATAATGTCTTTTTTGCGTATTTTCATTGAGCATAAAATGAGATAAAAAAATAGTCCAAACTGGGGAGAGGTAAAATAGAAGCATAACTCGAACAACTTCACCATCAATGACGGCCAATACATAACTAATATTGGTATAGCCAGCCACAAAAGAAAGAATCCAGAAATCTTTTGACCATATAGAAATCTTTTTTTTGGCTATAAAAAAATAAGGAAGTGCAATAGCAAGCGTTAGTATAAATACGTAAAAGCTTGAATAAATGCCTGAAACTCCAGCTTGCGCCATCAATCGATACGGATACCAAATAACTCCCCAAACAAAAGCTCCGAAAAGTAAAGAAAGCATAGGAAGGTAAGATTTTATCTTCATAACAATACTTCTTTTATGAAAGCTACAACCTCTTTATTTAAGTCATCATTTACACAATCGAATACATGAAGATTTTCCATACTCCTCATCCAAGTCATTTGTCTTTTTGCAAGTTGCCGAGTTGCGAAGACAATCTTATCGATACATTCTTTTTCTTGAAAATCACCATTAAAATACTCAAGGACTTGACGATAGCCAATTGATCTCATAGATGGCATGTGATTCTGAAGCTTAGGATATTTTTTACGTAAAAGTTCCACTTCTTTGAATAAGCCATTCTCTATCATTTCATTAACTCTAAATTCAATGCGCTGATGAAGAATTTTTCTATTACTGGGCATTAATCCTAATTTACAAATAGTAAAAGGAAATTCATTTTTGTTTTTTGATGTGTGGAAATAAGATAGAGGTTTTCCAGAAGAATAAAAGACTTCTAAAGCGCGACTGATGCGCTGAGCATCGTTAGGATTTAGCTTTTCTGCTGTTTCTTTATCAACAGATTTGAGTTTCTCGTAAAGTTTTGGCCATCCAAATTGATTGGCTTCTTTTTCTATATCTTTTCTTATTTGATAATCAGTTTTCGGCATTTGATTAATCCCTTTTTCAAGAGCGTTGAAATACATCATTGTGCCTCCGACCAAAAGTGGAATATGACCTCGCAATAGAATTGCATCAACAAGACTCAGAGTATCTTGTAAAAATTGCGCTACAGAATATGTTTCATCTGGCTTAATGATATTAATGAGATGGTGCGGCGCAACATCTAGGACATCTTGAGATGGCTTAGCTACACCAATGTTCATATCTTGATATATTTGCGCTGAATCAACACTAATGATTTCAAATGGGAAAGCATTCACAAGATCAACAGCAAGTTTTGTCTTGCCAGATGCAGTAGGACCAATCAAAAAGAAAATAGTTGGCTTAACCATTGCCATAACTTTAAAAATTTTTAGCGATATTGGGATTGGAAGATAAATATTTTTTTATACCAATTAAAATATTTTTAGCTAAAATTTCTTGGTGCTCATCATTATTTAAGACCTGCTCTTCTTTTGGATTGCTAATAAAAGCTGTTTCAACAAGAATAGATGGAATGTCAGGTGATTTAAGAACTGCAAAACCTGCTTGTTCAACATTGGACTTATGCAGGTCATTGATATCGCCTAGCTGATCCAAAACAAAATTTCCAAGTTTTACACTGTCATTGATAGTTGCTGATTGAGATAAATCAAGCAAAGTTTTTGCTAACATCGGATCTTTGTCATCTAAACTGACGCCGCCGATTAAATCAGACTCATTTTCTTTATTGGCTAAATATCTTGCTGAAGCAGAAGTGGCTCCACTCTCGGATAATGCAAATACAGAAGAACCTTTGGCATCGGGATTGGTAAAAGCGTCTGCATGAATAGAAACAAAAATATCCGCCTTTAATTTTCTTGCTTTAATAACACGTCCATGCAGCGGAACGAAATAGTCATCATCTCGTGTTAGCACCGCTCTTAATTGTTCGTCATTATCAATTTCCTTTTTAAGTTTTCTAGCAATCGATAAAGTAATATTTTTTTCCAAACTGCCAGAAGCCCCTCTTGCTCCGGAATCCTCTCCCCCATGTCCCGCGTCAATAGCAATCACGATTTTTTTAGTTGGACTTTTATTGGTTTGTAATGATGGGGCTTCTTGAACTGCTTTTTCTTTTTTAGCTTCTGAGGGAGGCGATAAAACAATCTCTTTTTTAGGGGGTATTAAATCTTTTTTTTCCTTGTCTTGAACAAACGCCATCAATTCATCGACTCTTGGATAAACATCAATTACTAAACGATGCTTATAACCCCCTGCAGGCTTTAGAGAAAAAATATTAATTTTAGATTCAGCTCTTAGCTCAATAACGACTCGAGATACTTGGTTATTAAATTTAGCAACACGAATTTGTTTAATATTAGGATCGCTTGATAATATTTTTGTGCTTAAATTTTTTAAATCATCATTCAGCTCAATGTCGTGCAGATCAATCACTAAGCGATCTGGATTTTTTAAAATCATTTGATCATTACTAATGGGCTTGAGAGATTCGAGCGTTACTCGCGTGTACTCTCTTGCAGGCCAAACTCGTGCTGATTCAATCGAATTTTTTGCAAAAACATGATGAGGGAAAATTGCCCACATTAATACAAAAAAAACTTTTAGATAATAGCTTTTAAACATTCGGCTCCTATTGATGAATAACCAATCAAATGAAGATGTCGGCCAAGGGTTGCGTGACTAAGCTCAATTGAAATGTCAGGTTTAGGAAGAATATGCCCTGCTTTTTCTGGCCATTCAACTAAGCAAATAGATAAATTGTTAAAGTACTCTCTAAATCCAGCAGCATCCCATTCATTTTCATCTTTGAAGCGATAAAGATCAAAATGATAAATAGTAAATTTATCGAAGTTATAAGGCTCTACGAGCGTATAGGTTGGGCTTTTAACTTTATCTTGATAGCTAAGTCCGCGAAGAAGACCTCTCACAAATGTTGTTTTGCCAGCGCCTAATTCACCCTTTAGGTATAAATTCATGCCAGGACGTAAATGGCTTGCCATGTTTTCTGCCAAACGAAGTGTCTCACCTTCATCTTTTAAGTCATAATTAGAATCAAACATCATAGATATAATTTATATAAAAAAATAATTAAAACATGGCAGAAATTTGGGATCAATTAGCATTGCAAATTAAAGACTGGGGTCGAGAATTTGGTTTTGATCAAATTGGCATTGCTGATATAGATCTCAATCATACGAAAGATCATTATTTAGAGTGGATTAAGCAAGGATTCCATGGTGAAATGCATTATATGGTAAAACATGGTTCTCGGCGATATAAGCCAGATGAACTTGTGCCGCATACCGTTCGAATTATCACGGCCAGACTTAACTATTTTCCGCATTCTCAGAATTCAGAAGCTATCTTGCAGAATGATCAGAAAGCTTTTATTTCACGTTACGCACTAGGCCGTGATTATCATAAAGTCATGCGCTCTAAATTAAAAAAGCTTTCAGAAAAAATTCAAAAAGAAGCCCATAAAACTTTAGATCACACATTTGAATTTAGATTATTTACAGATAGCGCTCCCGTAATGGAAGTAGAGCTTGCCGAGAAATCTGGGCTTGGTTGGAGAGGAAAGCATACCTTGCTTATTAACAAGGAACATGGCTCTTGGTTTTTCCTAGGTGAAATTTATATTAATCTACCTTTGCCTGTTGATAAGAAAGTCGAAAATCATTGTGGCACGTGTACAAGTTGTATAGAAGTATGTCCAACTAAGGCTATTATAGGGCCCTATAAACTCGATGCAAGAAAATGCATTTCTTATCTCACTATTGAACATAAATCTTCAATACCCTTGGAATATCGTAAGCAAATTGGCAATCGTGTGTATGGCTGCGATGATTGTCAATTGTATTGCCCCTGGAATAAGTTTGGTCAAATCTCTAAAGAAGATGACTTTAAGGTAAGACATGGTTTAGATGATATCGAGCTCGTGGAATGTTTTTTATGGACCGAAGCAGAGTTCCTAAAACGCATGGAAGGCAGCGCAATTCTTCGTATCGGTTACGATCAATGGTTGAGAAATATTGCAATTGGACTCGGTAACGCCAAAACATCAGAAATTATTGTGAATGCTCTTAAAAACAGATACCACGAGGCTTCTGCGCTTGTTAAAGAGCATATTTCATGGGCCCTCACACAACATAATTTTCATATAAATTAAGTATGTCTTTGCTATAATGTCGAGTTACATAGAATTTTTCATTATTAAATCCTTGAATTGAACGTTATACATGTCGCAAATTAATCAATCGCCCATCTGGCAATCTCTAAATCAACATAAAAAAGATATCGAATCGATCTCACTTCGTGAGATGTTTAAATCAGACCCCAATCGTTTTAATCAATTTCACATTCAATTTAATGATTTACTTTTAGACTACTCAAAACATCGTATCTCTAAAGAAACCATTAGCCTTCTGGTTAAGCTTGCAAAAGAAGCTGATGTAGAAGGTTGGAGAAATCGCATGTTTGAAGGTGAAAAAATAAACTCTACCGAACATCGCGCAGTTCTTCACACTGCACTTCGCAATCAAAACATATCACCTATCATTTCTGATGGTGAAGACGTTATGCCTAAAGTTAAAAGTGTACTCAAAAAAATGCGTCGTTTTAGTGAGGAAGTAAGATCAGGCCAATGGAAAGGTTTTACTGGTAAAGCAATTACAAGTGTCATTAATATCGGCATAGGTGGTTCTGATTTAGGTCCTGCAATGGTTTGCCAAGCTTTAAAAGCTTACGGTTCAAAAACTATTACGCCTTATTTCGTATCTAATGTGGATGGTGCTGATCTCTCCCAAGCTTTGGAAAAATGCAATCCTGAAACGACCCTTTTTATTATCGCTTCTAAAACATTCACCACGCAAGAAACAATGACCAATGCTTTCTCAGCAAGAGATTGGTTCCTTAAAGCAGCAAAAGACAATCAACATATTAAAAAACACTTTGTTGCTTTATCAACAAATCAACATGTGGTGTCGCAATTCGGTATTGACACGGAAAATATGTTTGAGTTTTGGGATTGGGTAGGCGGACGCTATTCTCTTTGGTCGGCAATTGGACTTTCTATTGCTCTTTATATTGGTATGGATGGTTTCGAAGAGTTACTTAAAGGGGGTTTTGAAATGGATGAGCATTTCAAGACAGCACCTATAGAACAAAATATCCCGATGATGATGGGGTTATTAGGCGTCTGGTATATTAATTTCTTTAATTTTCCAACTCATGCAATCTTGGCTTATGACCAAGGCTTATCTAAACTAGCACCCTATCTCCAGCAAGCAGATATGGAAAGTAATGGTAAATTTATCAATCGCGATGGCGAACACATTGATTTTCATACAGGTCCTGTTATTTGGGGAGAAGTTGGCACAAATGGTCAGCACGCTTTCTATCAACTTCTTCATCAAGGCACTGAAATTGTGCCTGCAGACTTTATCATGCCAATTGAATCTCAATATGCATTAGGTAAAGATGGTAATGAACATCATAAAATCTTACTTTCAAACTTTATCGCGCAAACTCAATCTCTCATGCTGGGAAAAACATACAATGAAGCCCGCACTGAAATTGAAAAACAGGGTTATGAAGGCGAAGATATTGAAAGCTTTATCCCGCAAAAAACATTTGAAGGTAATCGACCAACCTCCTCCATACTTTTCAAAAAATTAACTCCAAAAACTTTAGGTCAAATTATTGCAATGTATGAACATAAAATCTTTACCCAAGGAATTATTTGGAATATCAATTCATTTGATCAATGGGGCGTAGAATACGGCAAACAAATTGCAAAACAAGTTTTACCTAAATTATCTGAAAAAACACCTACAGATAACTTTGACAGCTCTACAAATGGATTAATTAATTACATTAAAAAATATCAATAACTTATTGATATTATTTAATAATTAATTTCTGATTTAATATAGCAGTCTTTAAAGATTCATTCATAGAAGATCCTAAACTAGCTCCAAATTTTCGAGCAAAGCGATCAGCAAAACCTTCGTAAGTTGTAAAATCAACCACTTCTTCAGCCTTAACAATTTCGCGAGCAACATAATCGTAATTACCAAAACCATCAGCCAAACCTAGTTTGACAGCCGCTTCACCGTTCCAAAAAAGTCCGCTAAACATTTCTGGTGATTCCTTAAGGCGATTACCACGGCCTTCTTTAACGACCGTAATAAATTGCTGATGAACTTCATTTAACATTTCTTGAACAAAAGCTTGTTGTTTTGCATTGATCGGTGAAAAAGGGTCAAGCATGGCTTTATTCGATCCTGCTGTCATAAGCCTTCTTTCTACACCAACTTTTTTCATAGTATCCGTAAAACCAAATCCATCCATTAAGACGCCGATTGAACCAACGATACTAGCTTTATCTACAAAAATTTCATCGGCAGCGACAGCAATATAATAGCCACCCGAAGCACAGATATCTTCTACAACTGCATATACCGGAATATGTGGATGTAATTTTTTCTGCCGTTTAATTTCATCATTAATCATGCCAGCTTGAACAGGACTTCCACCAGGACTGTTAATTTTTAAAACAATCCCCTTTGTACCGTGACTGTCATAAGCCCTCTGTATGCTTTCGAAAAAGTCTTTTGCATTAACTTCATCTTTCTCGCCAATGACGCCATTAATTTCAATCAACGCAGTATGATTGCCCGATCCACCTTTGGTATGCATTGCACCAAATGCTAAAAATAAAAGCGCAAAGAGGTAAAAAAATGTAATTGATTTGAAAAATATGCTCCAACGCCTGGCAATTTTTTGCTCGCCTAAAGCCGAAAGTGCAATTTTTTCTAAGGCTTCCCTTTCCCAATTTTCGGTGGATTTCTTTTCTGTTTTTTTTCTTACTGCCATTTTTTTGCTCCGTAAATGCTTTAATAAATTTCAACCCATAATACATCGTTTGATTCTGTTACATTTAATTTTTCTAAAATTTCACCACGACAAGGCCCTGAAATACATTCACCAGAAGCCGGATGGTAGATGGCGCCATGTGTAGAGCATATAATCCATTGTTTTTGATCATCCATAAATTCATTAGGTTTGTAATCAAGCTCAATCGGCAAGTGCTTACATTGATTAATATACGCGTGGTACTTGCCCTCAAAAAAAACTACAAAACCAGATTTGATCGTGGCTTCTTTTTGATATTCAAATTTGATCGTTGAGCCATCGCCTTGAAAAGCCTTTTTATCTATTTCAATTTTTGTGTCTGTGCTCATGGTAATAAAAAATCTACAACTTCTTTAAATGAATCAAAACATGCCAAAGGCTCAAAACTTATCAACACATCTTTTGGCTGAGCCCCATAAGTAACTGCAATGGTTTGAATATGTGCATTCTTTCCCATTTCAAGATCGTAGTGAGTATCGCCAACAATCACTGCGCGATCAGCTGGAATCTGGGTTTCTTCTAAAATAGCCTCTACCATATGTGGATGGGGCTTAGAAAAGCATTCATCTACTGTTTTAGTTGAAGAAAAATATCTATTTAATTCAGTATCTTGTAATGCAAACTTTAGACCTTTTCTACTTTTACCTGTAGCAACTGCTAGCTTACATTTATGTTGATAAAGTCGCTCAATACCCTCTCTTACGCCATCAAAAAGATATGAATTGCCTTCGTTTGCATGATAATGCGAACGATAACCTTCAGCGACTTTTTCTAATAATTCTGAAGACAAATGAGGGAATAGTTTAAGCAATAATTGATTTAAG
>CAINIH010000127.1 GCA_903849185.1 uncultured Methylophilaceae bacterium | reverse complement strand
CTGAAAAAAAACGTATTAGAAAAAGTTTTGCTAAAAGAGAGCGTGTGCAAGATATTCCATATTTGCTCACCATGCAGCTTGAATCTTACGCAGCTTTTTTACAAAAAAATACGCATCCTGAACAAAGACTAAGTGAAGGTTTACAGTCTACATTCAATTCAGTATTTCCTATCGTAAGCCACTCTGGCAATGCAAGACTCGATTTTGTTACTTACAATTTAGGTGAAGAAGCGTTTGATGTTAAAGAATGTCAACAACGCGGATTAACATACGGTGTTCCATTAAGAGTCAAAGTTCGTTTAACTCTTATGGATAAAGAAGCATCAAAACCAACAGTTAAAGAAATTAAAGAACAAGAAGTGTACATGGGCGAGATTCCGCTTATGACAGATAACGGCTCGTTTGTTATTAACGGTACTGAGCGAGTTATCGTATCTCAACTCCATAGAAGCCCTGGCGTATTCTTTGAGCATGATCGAGGTAAAACACACAGCTCAGGCAAATTATTATTTTCTGCAAGAATCATCCCTTATCGTGGTTCTTGGTTAGATTTCGAATTTGACCCCAAAGATTATTTATATTTCCGCGTAGATCGTCGCAGAAAAATGCCGGTCACAATTTTGTTAAAAGCTTTAGGCTATTCACCAGAACAAATTCTAGAAACATATTATGACTTTGATTCATTCAATGTGACTGCAAAATCAATTGAGTTTGAATTAGTTCCTGATCGTTTAAGAGGTGAAATTGCTAAATTTGATATCGCTGATAAAAGAGGAAATGTAATTGTTCAAAAAGACAAACGCATTACTGTTAAACATATTCGCGATATGGAAAAAGCAGGCGTAAATAAAATCACAGTAGATAAAGATTTTATTTTAGGCCGTAAGATTTCAAAAGCAATCGTAGATAAAAATACAGGCGAAGTTATAGCCAATGCAAACGATGAAATCACAGAATCAGTGTTAGATAAATTTATTGAAGTAGGCGTAGGACAAATTCATACGCTCTATTCAAATGATTTAGATCATGGCGATTATATTTCTCAAACACTTACTTCAGATGAAGTGCCTGATCAATACAGCGCTAAAGTTGCTATTTATCGAATGATGCGACCTGGTGAACCACCAACTGAAGACGCAGTTGAGGCTTTATTTAAAGGATTATTCTTTAATGAAGATCGATATGACTTATCTAATGTAGGTCGTATGAAATTTAATCGAAGAGCACATCCAAAAGTTTACGAGCAACATGCAAATTGGTTACAAAGATTTTATAAGCGCGTTGGCCCTCAAGGTGAAACTGGTGCAAACATTTTATCAAACGACGATATCTTGGCTGTGATCGGTGTACTTATCGAGTTGCGTAATGGTCGCGGTGAAATAGATGATATCGATCATTTAGGTAATCGAAGAATTCGTTCAGTGGGTGAGCTTGTGGAGAATCAATTTAGAACAGGACTTGTTCGTGTTGAACGAGCTGTTAAGGAAAGATTAAGTCAAGCTGAGGCAGATAATTTAATGCCGCACGATTTAATTAATTCAAAACCTATCTCAAGCGCGATTAGAGAGTTTTTTGGTTCGTCACAATTATCTCAATTCATGGATCAAACTAACCCATTATCTGAGATTACACATAAACGCAGAGTGTCAGCATTAGGCCCTGGTGGTTTAACAAGAGAGCGTGCTGGCTTTGAAGTGCGTGACGTTCACTCAACACATTATGGCCGTGTATGTCCAATTGAAACACCAGAAGGTCCAAACATCGGATTGATTAATTCGCTCGCACTTTATGCCAGAACAAATCAATACGGATTCTTAGAGACACCTTATAGACGTGTTGAAAATGGAAAAGTCACTGCGAAGATAGATTACCTTTCTGCAATTGAAGAAAGTGAATTTGTAATCGCCCAGGCAAATACTGAGCTTGATAATAAAGGACACTTTCAAGACGACTTAATTTCATGTCGTCACCGTAATGAATTTACGATGTCATCAGTAGATCCTATTCAATATATGGATGTGGCGCCCGGGCAAATTGTTTCTGTAGCCGCTGCACTTATTCCATTCCTAGAACATGACGATGCAAACCGTGCGCTTATGGGTGCAAACATGCAACGTCAAGCAGTACCTTGCTTAAGAGCAGAGAAAGCTGTTGTAGGTACAGGTATTGAAAGAACAGTAGCAACTGACTCTGGCACAACAGTTCAAGCCAAACGAGGCGGTGTTGTTGATTATGTTGATTCAAGACGTATTGTGATTCGCGTAAACGACGATGAAGCTGCAGATGGAGAAGTTGGCGTTGATATTTACAATCTAACTAAATACACAAGATCAAATCAAAATACTAATATCAATCAAAGGCCACTCGTAAGAATTGGCAACAAGATTGCAAGAGGTGATGTGATTGCTGACGGCGCATCGACTGATGTGGGTGAATTAGCGCTTGGTCAAAATATGCTTGTTGGATTTATGCCATGGAATGGTTATAACTTCGAGGATTCGATTTTAATTTCAGAGCGCGTAGTAGCTGAAGATCGATATACATCAATTCATATTGAAGAGTTATCTGTAGTATCTAGAGATACAAAATTAGGCCCAGAAGAAATTACACGCGATATTTCAAATCTTTCAGAAAGAATGCTTGGAAGACTTGATGAATCCGGCATTATTTATATCGGTGCTGAAGTTGAATCAGGTGATGTGCTTGTAGGTAAAGTTACACCTAAAGGTGAAACACAACTAACACCTGAAGAAAAACTTTTAAGAGCAATCTTTGGTGAAAAAGCCTCTGATGTAAAAGATACAAGTTTGAGAGTGCCATCAGGTATG
>CAINIH010000126.1 GCA_903849185.1 uncultured Methylophilaceae bacterium | reverse complement strand
CAATTAAGGATTTAATTCCTTATATTAACAATAGTCGAACCCACTCTGATGAACAAGTGGCTCAAATTGCTGCTAGTATTAAAGAGTTTGGTTGGACTAATCCTATACTTGTTGATGGGAATAATGGGCTTATTGCTGGTCATGGTCGTTTATTGGCTGCTCGTAAGCTCAATATGGATAAAATACCAGTTATTGAACTTGCACATTTATCTGAAATACAGAAAAAGGCTTTAATCATTGCCGACAATAAATTGGCTTTAAATGCTGATTGGGATAATGAAATATTGAAATTAGAAATTGGTAGTTTAGAAGATTTTAATTTAAGCATATTAGGCTTTAATGAAAGTGAATTAGCTAATTTATTTGATGAATTAAAAGAAGCTCCAATTACTGATTTAGATTATCAAGCAGCATTTTCTATAGTTGTAGATTGTAAAGATGAACAAGAACAAGAAAAAATCTTTAATGAATTAGATACTAAGGGCTATAAATGCCGAGTTCAAAGTTTGTAATTATTACTAAAGTGCCTAAAACTTTCAGAGTTGAGAAAGTAAAGGGTATGTTTGATGTAGATAAAGATGAAATTATTAAAGAATTTGATATTAATATTCCAATAGAAGCTAAAAAATGGAATGTTGGCCTAATAGTAGGAGCATCAGGCTCAGGCAAAACAACAATAGCAAAGAATTTATTTAAAGATTATTTATTTTTTACAGGTTATGAATGGTCAAAAGAATCATTTTTAGATGATTTTAAAGAAGATTTAAGCCCAACTAAAATAATAGAATCATTATCTAAAGTAGGATTTTCATCACCACCTGATTGGTTAAAGCCATTTAATGTACTTTCTAATGGTCAAAAAATGAGAGTTGAACTTGCAAGAATTATATTGGAATCAAATAAACCATTTATTTATGATGAATTTACATCTTTAGTAGATAGACAAGTGGCTAAGATTGGAAGTTTTGCCATTTCTAAATTCTTAAAAAAAGAAAATAAACAAATGATAGCAGTTACTTGTCATTATGATGTAGAAGAATGGTTAGAGCCTGATTGGGTGTATAATGTTGATTTACAAGAGTTTTCTTGGGGGTTACCCAGGCGACCATCTATTGAAGTCAATATCAGAAAAGCAAACTCAAGTGAATGGAAAGAATATAAGCAGTTTCATTATTTAGATGCTAATCATAACAATGCTGCACATAGATATGTAGCTGAAATAAATGGTCAAAGTGTTGCTTGGTGTAGTGTATTGCATTTTCCTCATCCTTTAGTAAAGAATATGAAGAAAGTACATAGATTAGTAGTCAAACCAGATTATCAAGGGATAGGCTTAGGAGCAAAGTTTTTAGATTGTATAGCTGATATATACAAAAAAGAAAAGAATCGCTTTACTATATCAACAAGTCAGCCAGCAATAGTATTTTCATTGATTAAAAATAAAAGATGGGCAATGATAAGAAAACCTAGTAGAGTGCATAAAGAAGGCAAAAATGCCATAATTAAAGCATATTCATTGGCTAGATTAACTACATCTTTTGAGTTTATTGGTTAACTTTGGGAGTTAGAAAAGGAAAATGAGTCAGGGTAAAGAACATATACCAAGTGAAGATAGCAGAAAGCTAGTTAAAAACTTAGCTGCTATGGGAGTGCGTTATGTTGATATAGCTCATAAATTAGATATTAATGATGAAACTCTTAGAAAACATTACAGAGAAGATTTAGAAAGTGGCAGAATTGATGCTAATGCACAAATAGCCAATACTTTGTTTCAGCAGGCTAAAAAAGGTAATACAACGGCAGCTATATTTTGGTTAAAAACTAGGGCTGGTTGGAAAGAAACTCAGGTAACAGAATTAACAGGTGCTGTAGATGGTATTGCAGTAACTTTTAAGAAACCAGATGAATGAACCTAATATTGCCAATGCTGAGTTCCCTGAGAAGTTATCCATACTTTTCGACAAAGCTCGATACAAGGTACTTTACGGAGGCCGAGGCGGTGCTAAAAGCTGGGGTGTTGCTAGGGCATTGCTTATTTTGGGGTGCAAATCTACCTTACGCATATTATGTGCAAGGGAATTTCAAACATCCATTAAAGACTCAGTACACAAGTT
>CAINIH010000125.1 GCA_903849185.1 uncultured Methylophilaceae bacterium | reverse complement strand
GGCTCTACCCAATTCAGAAAAATACTGACCACCCATAATCGCATCTTGGCAACCATTAAAATAAACACGAACAACGTCTTCTGAAAAGGCTTTCCCCGTGGCCTCATAGTGACTCAATAGCTCTTCTTTGGTTTGTCCTGTCCCACCAAAGACAAATAAAATTTTAGCCATAGACATACTCTAGATAAAAGATCATTCCATGTTAAATTCTTTAGCACATTATTTGACGCCTAAAATTATCCTCTAAGCCGTTATCCATCTGTCCCCTTTTACTAATACTAGAACACGCAGCAATCATCTACTACAGAGCTTATCAAAATTAAAAAATAAATATGTGGGCATTTTTACAGTGGCTTTTTTTTCAAGATGCAATAATTGTCCACCTTCATTAAAGAACACGAATGATTGCGTATTTTAATAGGCATCATGCCTACTATTTGGCATTATTGGTTCATTTTATGAAATAAGTATAGTTTAAAAAATGAAAGTTGTTTAGGAATCTTCCCAAAAGCCATCTTAGGTGAAATTTGAATGATCCGTTTATTAAGAGATGAGCCAAGCAAATATTGGTGTATATATGTGTGTGCAATGGTTAGAAAAATTTCTGTATCAAGCGGCCCTCATCACGGAGCGGTCCTATTTGGTGCATATCATTGAAAGGGATGGTCTCTAGATGTTTCAATACCATCGTAAGCGACTCGTTTACCTCAATCCATAACTACTTTATCGTCCTGTAACCCCCCCTTAATTAGTGCCATAAATTAGTAGAGTCTACCGACTGACTATATTTCAATTTGTACTGGTTTGGCGACATATTTCCAAGCGACTCATGAGGTCTTTCTTCGTTATACTGCATTAACCATTGTTCACTAATTTGTCTTATTTCATTGAGATTTTTAAACAAGTAAAAATCCAGCACCTCCTCACGAAACGTTCTGTTAAACCGTTCTATAAATGAATTTTGTGTTGGTTTCCCTGGCTGAATAAATTGCAGTTTAACACCATGTAGAACAGCCCAATTAGCTAAAGCTTCAGAGATAAACTCAGGGCCATTATCAAGCCTTACAGCGTCGGGGTAGCCTCGACTTGAAGCAATGTTATCCAAAACACGTATAACACGTTGAGCTGGTAAACTTAGGTCAACCTCAATGGCTAAGGCCTCTCGATTAAAGTCATCAACGACGTTAAATGTTCTAAATTTTCGACCACACATTAATCCATCACTCATGAAATCAGCTGACCATGTTTTGTTAATTGCATTAGGAATCACTAAAGAAATGGCCATTCTCGTAGGCAATCGCTTTTTACCTTTACGCTTCAAGTTCAGTTTCAACATACAATAAATTCGATGAACACGCTTATGGTTCCAAGCAAAACCAAGCTGCCTCAGTTTGACAAAGAGTTTTTTAAACCCATATCGTGGGTACCGTTCTACTGCCGCCAGCAATGCATCCACAACAAGCTGGTCCTTCGTGGCATCCGGTTCATAATAATAAGTCGTGCGGCTCATCTTTAATCCAGAGCATGCCTTTCGAATACTCAACTCATGTGTCGCGACCAAATAATCAATCGCTTCTCTTTTGTCTGACGGCTTTAAAGCTTTTTTTCTATCAAATCTTTTAAAGCATGATTTTCAAGCGCCAAATCAGCATACATACGCTTTAATTTACGATTTTCATCCTCCAAGCCTTTTAGCCGTTTAACTTCGGATAACTCGAGCCCACCATATTTTGACTTCCATTTAAAGTAGGTTGATTCACCAACACCATGTTCGCGGCATACATCCTTAACCAAACGACCCGTCTCAACCTGCTTTAATATGGTTATTATTTGTGCTTCACTAAATTTTGATTTTTTCATTACATTTCTCCTCTGGCTCAATATTATGCCGGAGAAACTCTACTTTTAAATGGTCTTATTTTAAGGGATGCTTACACCTGAAAATCAGTTTATTACACCAATGGTCGGAATTATATTCAAATATGTGGACATGATGTGTTCGTTGTTCTCCATAGGGAGGCATGCCCTTAACAAAAAACATTCTATTGAGATCGGGGTTATTACTCCAATATTCATAGCC
>CAINIH010000124.1 GCA_903849185.1 uncultured Methylophilaceae bacterium | reverse complement strand
TTTTCTTAGGATGCCCTTTATTCTTCCAATAATGCACGCTCATCTTAATAGCAATTTCAATCGCATTAGATCCATCGCTGCCATAGAAAGCGTGGCTTAGACTTGTGAGGTTACTTAATTTTTCAGAAAGCTGTATAGCTGGTTCATGCGTTAAACCTGCGAGCATGACGTGCTCAACGAGATCAAGTTGATCTGTGATGTATTTTTTAATTTCGCTTTGATTGTGGCCGAATAAATTGACCCACCACGAACTAATTGCATCTAAATATTTTTTGTCATCATAGTCAAATAACCAAATACCATCGCCGCGCCTAATAGGAATGATAGATTGCGCCTGTTGAATTTTCATTTGCGTACATGGATTCCACAAACTTTTTAAGCTTCTATCAATGTAATACTGATTCTTCATATATTAAGGTGCTGGGTTCATATGCGTGAGATGAATGATTTCAATTTCATCTAACAACTCTTTAGAGAGAGTGATGCTGTAGGCCTCAATATTTTCTTTTAACTGATCAAGCGATGTGGCTCCTATGATAGTTGATGTAACAAACCACTGATGATAGGTAAATGCCAAAGCCATCTCCGTTAAAGTCATGCCATATTTCGTTGCTAAGGTTTCGTATGCTTTTACAGCAGGAAAAACGTTAGGCTTATCATATCTTTGCGCAAAGCCTTTGAAGAGTGTCACACGTCCTTTTGCATCGATATCTTTTAAATACTTTCCGGTGAGATGTCCAAAAGCCAATGGTGAGTATGCTAAGAATCCAATTTTTTCTCGGTATAAAATTTCCGTCATACCAAACTCCAACCCTCTATTGATTAGGTTGTAACAATTTTGAATCGAAGCTATGAGAGGTAATTTCTTTTCTCTTGCAATGCGAATAAATTCCATCACACCCCAAGATTGTTCATTTGAGATACCGATATATTTAATCTTGCCTTCTTGCACAAGCTTGCCCAATGCTTCTAGTTGTTCATGAATTGATACCCACTCTTTTAATTTTGAGCCTTCCATTTCAGCATTAGGATCAAATTTATATTGGCCAAACATAGGCACATTTCTTTCGGGCCAATGAAGTTGATATAGATCGATATAATCTGTTTGAAGTCTTTTTAAAGACCCTTCTACTGCCTCACGTAAATTTTTCTCATCGAAGGCTTTAGGGCCATTACGAATCCAATTAAGCGCCCTTCTTGGGCCTGCAGCTTTAGTTGCCAAGACAACGTCTTCCCTTTTTTGTTTTTTTAACCAATGACCTACAATTGTTTCAGTTTTCGTAAAAGTATTTTCTTTGGGGGGAACAGGATACATTTCGGCCGTATCAATAAAATTAATGCCGCGTGATATAGCCCAATCAAGCTGTAAAAATGCCTCGGATTCTGTGTTTTGTTCACCAAAGGTCATGGTGCCCAAGGTGATAGGTGAAATAAGCAAATCCGACTGCCCTAGCCTTCGATAATCTTGTTTTTCTATGTAATAGCTCATATAAAAATAATGTTTAAATTCATGTATTTAATGAAATAACACTTGAAATTTTAGGCTTTCGTCCCTATTATTAGCACTCTATGACATTGAGTGCTAATCACTCATGTTTTCGATTTTGATTAATTTTCAAAGAATACACTATTAGGAGAATATGAAATGAAAATTCGCCCTTTACATGACCGCGTAATTGTAAAGCGTCTTGAAGAAGAACGTACAACAGCATCAGGCATTGTTATCCCTGACAGCGCAACAGAAAAACCAGACCAAGGCACAGTTCAAGCTGTAGGTAATGGAAAAATTCTCGAAGATGGCAGTGTTAAAAAACTAGACGTCAAAGTAGGTGACAAAGTTTTATTTGGAAAATACGCTGGCCAAGCCGTTAAAGTTGATGGCGAAGAGTTACTTGTGATGCGTGAAGAAGACATCATGGGCATTGTTGAATAAAGCCTTAAACATTCATTCATAAATATTTTGGAGAAATAAAAATGGCAGCAAAAGACGTAAGATTTGGTGACGACGTTCGCCAAAAGATGATTACCGGTGTAAATATTTTAGCGAACGCAGTGAAAGTTACACTTGGCCCTAAGGGAAGAAATGTTGTTTTAGAGCGCTCATTCGGCGCACCTACAATCACTAAAGATGGTGTATCAGTTGCAAAAGAAATCGAACTTAAAGATAAGTTTGAAAATATGGGCGCACAGATGGTTAAAGAAGTTGCATCCAAAACATCTGATATCGCAGGTGACGGAACAACCACTGCAACTGTATTAGCCCAAGCTATTATTCGCGAAGGCATGAAATCAGTCGCAGCGGGTATGAATCCTATGGATCTTAAAAGAGGTATCGACAAAGCTGTTGAAGGCGGAGTTGCTGAACTTAAAAAATTAAGTAAGCCATGTACAACAAGCAAGGAAATTGCTCAAGTAGGCTCTATCTCTGCCAACTCTGATCATTCTATTGGACAAATCATTGCAGATGCAATGGATAAAGTAGGCAAAGAAGGTGTAATCACGGTAGAAGATGGATCAGGCTTAACAAACGAGCTTGACGTTGTGGAAGGGATGCAATTCGATCGCGGATACCTTTCACCTTACTTTATTAATAATGCAGATCGTCAAATTGCATTATTAGAAAATCCATACGTTTTATTGCATGACAAAAAAATCTCTAACATCAGAGATCTGCTTCCAGCACTTGAACAAGTAGCTAAATCAAGCCGTCCTCTTCTTATTATCGCTGAAGATATTGAAGGTGAAGCTCTTGCAACTTTAGTAGTCAATAACATTCGTGGCATCTTAAAAACTGTTGCAGTCAAAGCCCCTGGTTTTGGTGACAGAAGAAAAGCAATGCTTGAAGATATTGCAATTCTTACTGGTGGCACAGTGATTTCAGATGAAGTAGGTTTGAAATTAGAAACAATTAAAATTGAAGATTTAGGTCAAGCAAAAAGAATTGAAGTGGGTAAAGAAAATACCATTATCATTGATGGCACAGGTGACGAAAAAAATATTAAGTCACGTATTGCTCAAATCAAAACACAAATCGAAGAAGCGACAAGCGATTACGATAAAGAAAAACTTCAAGAACGAGTTGCAAAACTCGCAGGTGGTGTTGCTGTCATTAAAGTAGGTGCAACGACTGAAATTGAAATGAAAGAAAAGAAGGCGCGTGTTGAAGATGCGCTTCATGCAACAAGAGCTGCTGTTGAAGAAGGTATCGTAGCTGGCGGTGGCGTTGCTTTAATTAGAGCTCGTGATGCGATTGCTAAAGTTAAAGGTGAAAATGCAGACCAAGAAGCAGGTATTCGAATCGTACTTCGCGCTGTTGAAGAGCCTTTAAGACAAATCGTTGCAAATGCTGGTGTAGAACCATCAGTAGTAGTTAATAACGTAGTAGCTGGTAAAGGCAACTATGGCTTTAACGCTGCAAATGAAACTTATGGCGACATGGTTGAGATGGGTGTTTTAGATCCTACTAAAGTTACTCGCTCTGCATTACAACATGCAGCATCTATAGCCGGCCTCATGTTAACAACTGACTGTATGGTAGCTGAACTCCCTAAAGATGACGCTCCAGCAATGGGCGGAGGTGATATGGGTGGTATGGGTGGCATGGGCGGCATGGGCGGTATGATGTAACTCAAAAGCATCAATAAGAAAAGGCCTCTTAGGAGGTCTTTTTTTTAATCTTTTTTTTATCTTCCAATAATTTAGGATAGCATTACACCTCATGAATGCATCCCTTCCCAATCAAAATCAATTCAAAGATCTAAATGAAAAACAAATTGAAGCTGTCACGCTTCAAAATGAATCTGCGCTCATTTTAGCTGGCGCAGGAAGCGGCAAAACTAAAGTATTAACTTCTAGAATTTCATGGCTTATCCAAACAAATGTGGTGAGTCCTTTTGGACTTATTGCCGTGACATTTACCAACAAAGCTGCAAAGGAAATGCTACAAAGAATAACCATGCAACTCCCCATTAATACAAGAGGTATGTGGGTGGGCACATTCCACGGTTTATGCAATCGATTTCTTAAAACGCACGCAAGAGATGCTGACTTACCTGATACATTTCAAATTCTAGATAGTCAGGACCAGTTATCTCTCATCAAGAGAACTATGAAAACCATGAATGTGGATGATGAGACTTATGCACCAAAACAAGTACAGCACTATATTAATGGATGCAAAGATGAAGGATTAAGAGCTGCTCATGTCGATACTTACGACACGCATTCAAAAAAATTAAATGAAATATATCTTGAATATGAAAAGCAATGTCAAAAAGAAGGCTTAGTTGATTTTGGTGAATTACTTTTAAGATGCTACGAACTTTTTGAAAAAAATACAGCAATACGTCAACACTATCAAGATCGATTTAAACATATTCTGATTGACGAATTTCAAGACACAAGCGAACTTCAATATAAGTGGTTAAAACTTCTTGCGGGTAATAGTAGTTTTGTATTTGCTGTAGGTGACGATGATCAATCTATCTATAGCTTTAGAGGTGCAAGAGTTGGAAATATGAAAGACATGGAAAGAGACTTTCATGTTAAACAAATTATTAAGCTCGAACAAAACTACAGATCTAAAAGTAATATCCTCAATACAGCAAATGCCATTATTGATCACAATAAAAATAGATTGGGCAAGAACTTGTGGACTTCAGCTGGAGAAGGTGACCCTATTAGAATATATACCGGCCATACCGATATTGATGAAGCTAAATTTATTGTAGATGAAATCAAAATGCTTCATAGAGAGGGTGTTTCACTTAATCATATTGCTATTCTTTACAGAAGCAATGCTCAGTCTCGCGTTCTTGAACATAACATTTTTTCATCTAACCTACCTTATCGTGTCTATGGCGGGTTGCGTTTCTTTGAGCGCGCCGAAATTAAACACGCTATCGCTTATCTAAGACTCATTGCAAATAAAAATGATGACAGCGCGTTTTTAAGAATTGTAAATTTTCCGACGCGCGGCATTGGTAGTCGATCATTAGAAAGCCTTCAAGACATTTCTAGGCGCGATAATTGTAGTTTATGGGATGCCGCACAGAAATCATCAGATCACGTGCCTTCAATCAAAAAGGGCTTACCTTATTTCATTCATCTCATAAAACATATTGAAAGTGGTTTTGAAGGGCTAACGCTTCCTCAAATGATTGATCTTATTATTAATGAATCAGGACTTAAAGATCACTATACCAATGAAAAAGATGGTCTTGATAGAGTCTCCAACTTAAATGAATTAGTTTCTGCTGCCGCAACTTTTCTAAATAATGACAACAATGAATCTTCAAACCCACTTGGAGATTTTTTAAATTATTCTTCTTTAGAAAGTGGTGATATGCAAGCCAGTGAAGGTTCAGATGCCATCCAGCTCATGACGATTCACTCATCGAAAGGCTTGGAATTTGACGTAGTATTTATTTCTGGTCTCGAAGAAGGCTTATGTCCTCACGAACAAAGTTTGTTCGAATCCAAAGGTCTTGAAGAGGAAAGAAGGCTAATGTATGTTGCTGTAACAAGAGCTCGTTCAAAATTATATTTAAGTTATGCGCTATCTAGAATGCTACATGGCCAAACAAGATATGGAATGCCTTCAAGATTCTTAGAAGAGATTCCTGAAAATCTTATTAAAAACATTAATACTATTAATTTTAAAAATAATGTGGATCAAATTGAGGAGAATTATTCGCAACCTACTCAACAGAAACATACTTGGCGTATTGGCGAGTCTGTCATGCATGAAAAATTCGGCCAAGGAACTGTTCTAGGCTATGAAGGTAACTCCGACGACTTAAGAATTCAAATTAAATTTAATAAAGCAGGCACGAAATGGCTTGCGATGGAATATGCAAAACTCTTTAAACGCTAATAGCTTTTGGCGGATTTAAAAATATCTCGGTAACTGATATATTGAAATGCAAACATTACTGATGTGATTACAAGTAATGCAAAGAAAATAATCGCACCCATCAATGAAGGTCCTATCGAAGGAAAGAACGAAGCTAGAGACCCGATCAACAACCCACACGACAACATAAATAATATCGCTGTTGTTGAAAAAATAAGCCATGAAAGGCCTAATGGGGCGATATACATTAAGCATCCTGCGATACTTGATTTGATCGATTTAAAGAGTGAGTAATGGTTGTAAACGATTAGCATTGGTGAAAACCAAGTCGCCATAAGCAATGGAAGTAAAAGTAAGATTAATTTTCCTATCATCGGTACAAAATTATTGATTACACTGACCAGCTCATTATTATTTTCTGATAATTTAATAAATTCTTGCATTTCAGAATTTAAGACTATCGTCACTAAGCCAGCATAAGTTAAACAGATAAGGCCGAGTGTTAATAATGTAGCTAGCCTAGGTTTAATTTTTTCATATACTGCTAAAAATTTTTCAGCCTTATTCTTGTCATGAATTTTGTAAAAGTTCACTGCGAATACTAAAAATATTGGCCAAATCAAAATAGATGCAATTGAAAAAACTTGAACCATAGGCATTGAAGGCAGCAACATAAAAATAAAGAGATAAGCTAAGCTCAGCATCAACGATTGATTGGGTGTTTTTTTGAAGAGCATAAAACTTTCTTTATTCCAACGAATAGAATCTCGGAATGTAATTTTTTTCATATTAATTGACCTTAAAATTTATGAACCAATGCGTTGTTTTAAAATTTTCTTAAAATGATTGGGGTCTTTTGTATAAGTAAGCTCGCCTTCTTCTACGTGATAGAAATCGTTGAGTCTTGAAACCCAAAATCTTAGTGACGCCAATCTCAACATATCATTCCAAGCTTGATCTTCATCATCATTAAATGATCTTATCTTTTTATAGGCATCTAAGAAAGCATTCAATCTAGCTTTATCAAAAGAACCGTCATCATTCACACACCAATCATTCACAGCAATTGCCACATCTAAAACAAGATAATCTGTGCATGCATAATAGAAATCTATAAAGCCTGTTACCTCATCATTTAAAAAGAGTACGTTGTCCCTGAATAAATCTCCATGAATCGTGGCTATAGGGAGTTTATAATTTTGTTTTTCTTGATAAAGAATTTCTTCTTTTAATAATTGATTCTCATCTTGAGGCAATGCATCAAATAAAGAGTTAGCTGTTTTTTTAATCCAGTTAAGATCCCTTGTGTTTTGATGTTGAGCTTCAAAATTAGCTGATTTCACATGGAGTTCGGCCAAGCTTTTACCTACAGCCGCACAATGATTGACTTCAGGCTTTGTAAGTTCTTTCCCCTTTAAGCATGTCACGATTAAAGCAGGTTTATTTTTTAAAATGCTTAAAGCTGTACCATTTTTTTTAAAAATTGGCCTAGGACATAAAAACGAATGCTCTGCTAAATGAGCCATAAGGTCTACAAAATAAGGGAGGTCTTCTATCGTATTTTTTTCAAAGAGGGTTAATACAAAACGATCATGCGCTGTCATCAAAAAATAGTTGGTATTCGTGATGCCAGATTTAATGCCTTGATAATCAGTGAGATCATCCAAAGCATAATCTTGAAGCCAGATTTTTAATTCTTCAATATTAACTGATGTATAGACGGACATAAAAAAAGGGCCTAAAAGCCCTTTCAAAAAAAATTTAGAATCTAAATATTACCCATTTAGGCACTGTCAGAGGTTGGCTAGGGCCGTCATATTTTGCCCAACCACCATCTTGATCTTCCTTCAATAAATAATATGAAGGGCCGCCAGCAGCGGGTGTAACTTTCATCATATAAAGCTCACCATTAATACGGTATTCCTCAACAGTGTCTCCACCTTTTTTAGTGATAGTAATTTGAGGTTCATCTACAACATCACCTTCAAAATTCTTTGGCGGCGGCTTCACTTCTTCTAATGGCTCGAGTTTTTTTTCAGCCATGGCATTTAAACTCATGAAAGCGGTTGCAAATAAAAAAGCTTTGATTGTATTTTGTATTTTCATAGACAAGATTCTAGCAAAAAACCTATAGATGGTATGGTTTATTTGACAATTTATAAGTAAAGCTGGGCTTTTCGTTCCGCCGGCGTTAGCGTAAAACCAATTGATTCATAATGATTAAATATTGCATCCACTATCTCTTTGGGCTCCTCAAGAATTTGAATCAAATCCAAGTCTTTTTCTTGCGCCATACCCTCTTTTACAATCTTGTCTTTTAACCAGCCTAGCAACCCAGACCAGAACTCTTTCCCTACTAAAATAATAGGGATTTTTCTTGATTTACCCGTTTGAATAAGCGTAATCACTTCCATTAATTCATCCAAAGTTCCAAATCCACCAGGTAAAACCACGTATGCTGAAGCGTACTTAATAAACATCACTTTACGCATAAAGAAATATTTAAAATTAATTGAAATATCTTGGTATTCATTCGGCTTTTGTTCATGAGGTAAGCTGATATTAAGGCCAATGCTGGGGCCCTTGCCTAAAGAGGCTCCTTTGTTAACGGCTTCCATAAGGCCAGGACCGCCGCCAGAAATTACGCTAAAACCGGCGCTGGATAACGCCTCTGCTATATCAACGGTAAGTTTGTAGTAAGGATGGTCCTCACTCACCCTAGCACTTCCAAACACAGATACAGCTGGGGTTATTTTTTTAAGTTTTTCGGTAGCGCCAACAAATTCTGACATAATTTCAAATGCATACCAGGATTCACTTTCATTATGAGTTTCATCAAACAATTCTGGGCCGTTAAATTTAGGTATCTTTTTATCTGCTGACATAAAAACTTTCAAAGTTAAACAATGAAAACACTATTATTGGTCGATGGCTCTTCTTATCTCTATCGGGCATTTCACGGATTGCCTGATCTTCGAAACAGTCGCCAAGAACCTACCGGGGCTATTTACGGTGTCTTAAATATGCTCCGAAAACTTCATAAAGAGTTTCCTTCTGATTATAGCGCTTGCGTTTTTGATGCAAAAGGAAAAACTTTCAGAAATGATCTTTACCCCGAGTATAAAGCTAATCGTTCAGCGATGCCTGATGACTTAAGAGCTCAAATCCAACCACTCCATGAAGCAATTACTGCGATGGGCTGGCCTATTATTATTCAAGAAGGTGTTGAGGCTGATGATGTAATTGGCACGTTATGCAAAGAAGCTACCCAACATCAATTTAATGTCATTGTTTCTACAGGCGACAAAGATTTAGCACAGCTTGTAAATGACCATGTCACTTTAATTAATACGATGACGAATGAAAAACTCGATATCGAAGGCGTCAAAAATAAATTTGGATTAATGCCGAGCCAAATTATTGATTATCTAACGCTTATTGGAGATACGTCAGATAATGTACCCGGCGTTGAAAAAGTAGGTCCTAAAACTGCATTGAAATGGCTTAATGAATATCAAACGCTCGACAATATCGTAACACATGCCTCTCAATTCTCAGGGGTAGTCGGTGAAAACTTAAGGAAAGCACTCGATTGGATTCCTAAAGCTAAAGATCTTATTACGATTCGATGTGATTTAGATATCGATAAAAATTGGGACAATTTGAAACCTAAAGAACAAGACTCATCCGCGTTAGAAAACTTATACCAAAGGTTTGAGTTTAAGAATTGGCTTAATGAAATTAAAGAAGGTAGTCCTCAAATAATTTCACCAAATAAAAGTAGCGAAGAAAAAGTATCTATTCAATTGCCAAGTCATTTTATTTCTAAAATTAAATACGACACAATATTTGAAGAAACTACATTACATATATGGCTAGAAAAAATTAAAGAAAAAAAATATTTATGTGTCGATACGGAAACAAATTCACTCGACCCAATGCAAGCAAAAATTGTAGGTATATCAATGTCAGTGACTCCAGGGGAAGCGGCTTACATTCCTTTAGCGCATGATTATCCTGGCGTCCCTCAACAGTTATCGCTTAATGCTATATTAAATTTACTGAAGCCTATATTAGAAGATGAAAAAATAAAAAAAATTGGGCAAAACATAAAATATGATGCGCATGTTTTTTTAAATCACAATATACATCTTAAAGGCATTAAGCACGATACGATGCTACAAAGCTATGTGACAGAAAGTCATCAAAGTCATGGCATGGATAATTTAAGCTTGAGACATTTAGGTCATACGTGCATAAGTTATGAAGAAGTTGCGGGCAAAGGTGTGAATCAGCTGAAATTTAATGAAGTCGATATTGATGTGGCATCCCATTATTCATCTGAAGATGCTGATATTACATTGCAATTAAATCAATTTTTTAATCCTGCGATTGAAAATGATGCGCCACTAAAATTTATTTATGAAAATATTGAAATGCCCACAGCTGAAGTTCTTTTAAAGATTGAAAGAAATGGTGTGCTTGTAGATGACAAAAAATTGAATGAACAAAGCCATGAAATTGGTAAAAAAATTCTGCTACTTGAAGAAGAGGCTTATCAATTAGCGGGGCAACCTTTTAACCTCGCATCACCCAAACAGTTACAAGATATTTTATTTAATAAATTAGGTATTAAGTCTTTGAAAAAAACGCCTTCGGGAGCGCACTCTACCGATGAAGATGTCTTGCAAGAATTAGCCCTTGATTATCCTTTACCTAAACTACTACTTGAACATCGAAGTTTATCTAAACTTAAATCAACTTACACAGATAAATTGCCAAAAATGATTAATCCTAATACTGGGCGCATTCATACCAGCTACAACCAAGCGGTCGCAATTACAGGACGCCTTGCAAGTTCGGATCCTAATTTACAAAATATCCCTATCAGAACATTAGAGGGTAGAAAAATAAGGGAAGCATTTATTGCAAACGAGGGGTCATCTATTTTATCTGCAGACTATTCACAAATCGAACTAAGAATTATGGCTCACTTATCTCAAGATAAAAGATTGCTTGATGCATTCAAGAACAATGAAGATATTCATAAATCCACAGCAGCTGAAATCTTCGGATCTGATCTTAATAGTGTCTCCCAAGAACAAAGGCGTTATGCCAAAGTCATTAATTTTGGCTTGATTTATGGAATGAGTGTTTTTGGTTTATCGAAATCACTAGGTATTGAACGCAGCGCCGCCTCAAATTACATAGAAACTTATTTTGCCCGATATCCTGGTGTTAAAAAATACATGGAAGATGCAAAATTATTTGCTAAAGATAAAGGTTATGTAGAAACATTTTTTGGAAGACGATTATGGATTCCAGAAATTAATGGTTCGAATGGTATTAGAAGAGCTGCGGCAGAAAGAGCGGCAATCAATGCGCCTATGCAAGGCACTGCAGCCGACCTCATTAAATTAGCAATGATTGCCGTTGATCAATGGCTTTCTAAAAATGTACATTTAAAAACAAAAATGATTATGCAAGTACACGATGAGCTTGTATTTGAAGTGCCCCAAAATGAAATTGAAATATTACAAAAAGAATTGCCTCGCTTAATGGAGGGTGTTGCAAAACTAGATATTCCTCTTATCGTCGATATCGGTGTTGGACTTAACTGGGATGCGGCACATTAAAATGGAATTTGGTGCTTTAATTATTGGCGATGAAATTTTATCTGGCAAAAGACAAGATAAACATTTCGAATATTTACAAAAAACATTAAAAAAATATGAGCTTTCATTGTCTTGGGTGAAATATATTCAAGATGATTCGAAAGACATTATTCAATCTATTAAAGAATCCATAAAACCGGATACAGTGGTTTTCTCTTTTGGGGGTATTGGTGCAACTCCAGATGACTTTACAAGACAGGCTGCAGCAAAAGCTTTTGATCTTCAATTAACGAGAAATAATGAAGCCGTGACGCGCATTGAAGAACAGTTTGGTGAAGGAGCTTATCCTAAAAGGGTTTTAATGGCAGACATTCCACAAGATGCATTATTAATTCCAAATGAAATTAATAAAATACCTGGATTTAAAATTAACAATCATCATTTTTTGCCGGGCTTTCCAGAAATGGCATGGCCGATGGTTGAATGGGTTCTTAATACACACTACCAGGAATTATTAAATCAAAATGATTTCGTCGAAGCTTCAATTTGGATTAATGATGTGAGTGAAAGTAAATTAATTGATTTAATGAATGAAATTGTAAAAAAATATCCAGAAATTAAACTTTTTAGTCTGCCAAAATTAAACCCGGTAAAGACTATTGAGCTTGGCGTTAAAGGCTCATCAAAATTAGTTAATGAAGCCATATTAGAAATACAAGTCAAAATAGCCAATTTGGGCTATGAATGGCATAAGTAATTTGAAGTCTTCACTTTTATAAAAAGCTATTTGCCTATAAAATAGGCAACTTTCCCTAAGTAAATATTAAGACAGTGCAAATAGGTTCCATTTCCATTAAAAATAATCTCGTAGTCGCTCCCATGGCAGGCGTTACAGACCGTCCTTTCCGTCAACTTTGTAAAAAGTTTGGTGCTGGCATGGCGGTAAGTGAAATGGTGACATCAAACTCACTTTTATATGGCAGTCAAAAAACACTTCGTCGCGCCAATCACGAAGGTGAAGTAGATCCAATCTCAGTTCAAATTGCTGGCGCTGATCCAAAAATGATGGCTGAAGCAGCTCAGTTTAATGTGGATCATGGTGCTCAAATTATCGATATCAATATGGGCTGTCCTGCAAAAAAAATATGTAATGTTATGGCAGGATCAGCGCTTCTCAAAGATGAACCGCTTGTCCAAAAAATATTATCTTCCGTGGTTAAATCTGTAGATGTTCCTGTCACATTAAAAATAAGAACTGGTTGGGACACTAAAAATCGTAATGCTATAGAAATTGCAAAAATTGCCGAAGACATTGGTATTAAAGCATTGGCTATTCATGGCAGAACAAGGGCTTGTTTATACATGGGTGATGCTGAATATGACACCATCGCTGAAGTAAAACAGTCAGTCAAAATTCCCGTTATCGCGAATGGTGATATCACTTCACCAGAAAAAGCTAAATTTGTTTTAGATTACACGGGTGTAGATGGGGTAATGATCGGAAGAGCCGCCCAAGGCAAACCTTGGATTTTTAGAGAAATTGACCACTATCTTAAAACAGGAAAGCATTTAGATAATCCATCTACTGATGAAATCAAAAATATTACGATTGCTCATGTGAATGAGCTTTATGATTTTTATGGTGAAAATGCAGGATTAAAAATTGCCAGAAAACATATTTCTTGGTACACAAAAGGATTAAAAAATTCTGCGAATTTTAGACACCATATGAACACAATTGAAGCAATAGATGAACAAATTAAAACGATCGAAGATTATTTTAATTTTCTTTCAATCGAATCCCCATATATAAAGTACGAAGAAGAAATGTTGGTAGCTTAATGGAAAAGAAAACAGATATCCCGGATTGTGTAAACGAATCTTTAGATCAATACTTCAAAGACTTGGATGGCGAACATCCAACGAATGTTTACGATATGGTCATTGGTATAGTAGAGAAGCCTCTATTAACTTATATTATGGGCATTTCAAAAGGCAACCAGAGTAAAGCTGCAGAAATTCTTGGTCTTAATAGGAACACGCTCAGAAAAAAATTAAAACAACATAAGATTGATATCTAGTCATGATTAAAATAAAAAGAGCTCTTATAAGCGTATCAGACAAAAAAGGCATTATCGATTTCGCTAAGACGCTAATTAAGTTTAACGTTGAAATTTTATCTACTGGAGGTACGGCAAAATTATTTGCTGACAATAATATTCCTGTCATCGAGGTCAGTGATTATACAGGCTTCCCTGAAATGCTTGATGGGAGAGTAAAAACACTTCATCCAAAGATACATGGCGGCATCCTCGGAAAAAGAGATGACGAAAAACATCTACAAACGATGATTAAGTCTGACATTCCTTTAATTGATTTGGTGGTCGTGAACTTATATCCATTCGAAGCAACCATATCCAAAGAAAATTGTCCGCTCTCTGAAGCTATTGAAAATATAGATATCGGTGGTCCAGCAATGATTAGATCGTCAGCTAAAAATTATAATGGTGTAGCTGTGGTCACTGATGCCTCGGATTATAAAATGATTGAAGATGCCTTAAAGCAAAATGATGGTGCACTTAATCTGGAATGCAGATTTAATTTGGCTAAAAAAGCTTTTGAACATACTGCGAAGTATGATTCAGCCATTTCAAATTATCTTAATGGATTAGATACAAATAAAAATGTAACTTACCCCAATAAACTTAATCTCGCATTTAACAAAAAAATGGATTTACGTTACGGCGAGAATCCGCATCAAAGCGCATCTTTCTATGTTGATGAAATAGCTAATAAAAGTTCATTGGCAAGCTTTAAACAATTACAGGGTAAAGAACTTTCATACAACAACTTAAATGATGCAGATACAGCATGGGAATGTGTTAAAAGCTTTAAGCTTCCTTCTTGCGTCATCGTAAAACATGCAAATCCTTGCGGTGTAGGCTCTTCTGAAGACCTATTAAATGCTTATAAAAAAGCATTTTCAACTGATCCAACTTCAGCATTTGGAGGCATTATTGCTTGCAATACAACACTAGACAAAAATACTGCATCTCAAATTATTACCCAATTTGTAGAGGTTGTAATTGCCCCATCTTACGATCCTGAGTCATTTAAAATATTTGAATCAAAACCAAACATCAGATTGTTAGAAGTTACATTGGATAACAACTTTAATGCTTTTGAATTAAAAAAAATTGGTGGTGGTTTATTAGTTCAGTCGCCAGATAATTTCAATATCGATATGAATCATTGCAAAATAGTTTCTAAACTCAAACCTAACGAGGAGCAAATGGCTGATATGCTTTTTGCATGGCGTGTCGCTAAGTATGTCAAATCAAATGCAATTGTATTTTGTAAAAATAATCAAACTCTAGGTATTGGCGCAGGCCAAATGAGCAGAGTAGATAGCACTAAGATTGCTTCCATCAAAGCTCAAAATGCAAATCTTGATTTGACAAATTCAGTGGTTGCTTCTGACGCATTCTTCCCTTTTAGAGATGGCATTGATGTACTGGCCGCGGCTGGCGCAAAATGCGTTATTCAGCCTGGCGGAAGCTTAAGAGATGAAGAAGTCATCTCTGCTGCCGATGAATTAGGTCTTGTCATGTTATTTACTGGATATCGTCACTTTAGGCATTAATTTATGAAAGTTCTAGTCATTGGAAGTGGCGGCAGAGAACATGCGATGGCATGGAAACTTTCTCAAAGTAACAAAGTAAATTCAGTTTTTATTGCTCCAGGCAATGGTGGAACTCACCTCAATCCAAAATTCAAAAATATTGATCTGATTGATATTAATCTTCTTGCAGATTTCGCAATTGAAGAAAAAATTGACCTGACTGTCATTGGCCCAGAGCTTCCTCTTTCTAAAGGTATTGTTGATTTATTTCGATCTAAACATTTAAATGTTTTTGGGCCCACTCAAAAAGCTGCTCAACTTGAAAGCTCTAAAGATTTTGCTAAAGATTTCATGTATAGGCACAACATTCCTACTGCAAAATATAAAACATTTAAAATGCCTAATGATGCTCATCGCTATATTGATGAGCAAGGCGCACCTATTGTAATTAAAGCAGATGGATTAGCTTCTGGAAAAGGTGTCATCGTTGCCATGACAGAAAAAGAAGCTCATGATGCAATCGATTTTATGCTTGTAGACAATAAATTTGGCGATGCTGGGGCCAAGGTTGTTATTGAAGAATTTCTTGAGGGTGAAGAAGCTAGCTTTATGGTGATATGTGACGGAAAAACAATTCTGCCGCTTGCTACAAGCCAAGACCATAAAAGGCTTTTAGATGCTGACCTAGGTCCAAACACGGGTGGGATGGGAGCTTATTCACCCGCGCCTGTGGTTACTGAGGAAATTTATTCCAAAGTGATGAAAGAAATTATCTGTCCTACTATTGATGGCATGGCTAAAGATGGCATTCCATTTACTGGATTCCTTTATGCAGGTTTAATGATCACCAAAAAGGGCGATATAAAAACATTAGAATACAATTGTCGAATGGGCGATCCTGAAACGCAACCCATTCTCATGAGACTCAAAAGTGATTTGTTTGAAGTGTTATACAAAGCATCACTTGGACAACTCGATTCAACAGAAATTGAATGGGATAAAAGAACAGCACTGGCAGTCGTTTTAGCATCAGCAGGCTATCCTGAAGCTCCAAAGTTAAATGATGAAATTCATATTGAAGATCATCTCATTGCTGACAGTTATATTTTTCATGCAGGTACGGTGTACAAAGACAACAAACTCCTCACTTCAGGCGGAAGAGTTTTAGCTGTCACGGCACTTGGTCACTCTGTCAAAGAAGCCCAATCAAGAGTTTATGAAGCTATCAATACTGTCAAATTCAATGGCGCTCAATATCGAAAAGATATAGGTTTCAGAGCATTAAATAACAATTAAATTGGCCAATCAACGCTTAATTCGGTATCTAAAAAAAGGTGGTGTTATCGCCTACCCTACCGAATCGTGTTTTGGATTGGGGTGTGATCCAAAAAATAAACGTGCAATAGAAAAAATCTTGCATTTAAAAAAACGGCCTAGAGCGAAGGGTTTTATTTTAATTAGTTCCAAAATAGATTTTTTGCGAACATATATGCAAGATTTTTCAACTACGGAGAAAAAAGAAATGATGGCTAAATGGCCCGGCCCTCATACTTGGTTGGTTCCTGCATCTGACTACTGTCCTCCATGGCTAAGAGGCGGAAGTCAAAATATTGCTATAAGACTTCCCAAAGTTAATAGCACTTTAAATTTATTAAATTCAATTAACTTTCCAATCACTTCAACAAGTGCAAACTTAACTCATAAAAAATCTATCAAGACTCTCAGGGCATGTAAAAATCTTTTTAAAAATGAAGTAAAAATTATTGATGGAAGAATTGGTACTGAAAAAAAACCTACAACTATTCAAGATTTTGTTAGTAAAAAAATAATTAGAAAATAATATGATTAATTCAAATATAGTTTATGAGTACTTTAATAACCTTCAAACAAATATTGTTGAAACACTTCAGATTGTTGATGGAAAAAACTTTATTAATGATTCATGGCAACGAAAAGAAGGTGGTGGTGGCACTTCTTGCCTTTTAGAAAATGGAAATGTATTTGAGAGAGCTGGCGTTGGATTTTCACATGTTTTAGGTGATAAGTTGCCTCGCTCAGCAAGCGTTGCTCATCCAGAAGCGGCAGATAGAAAATGGGAAGCAATGGGGCTTTCACTTGTATTGCATCCTAAAAACCCTTACGCGCCGACAGTGCATATGAATGTAAGATTTTTTATTGCAAAAAAATTAGGCCTTGATGATATTTGGTGGTTTGGCGGTGGTATGGATTTAACGCCTTATTATGGATTCGACGAAGATGCGATTCATTTTCACCAAACACTGAAAACAATGCTCGATCCCTATGATAAAAAACTTTATCCAGAATTTAAAAAAAATTGTGATGAATACTTTTATCTAAAACATCGTAATGAACCTAGAGGTATTGGTGGTATTTTTTACGATGATTTTAATCAATTAGGCTTTGATAAATCTTTTAATTTAAACAAATCAGTGGGCGATGTTTTTTTAAATGCTTATCTACCTATCCTTCAGAGAAGAAAAGATAACCATTACACAGAGAAAGAAAGAGACTTTCAACTCTATAGACGTGGCCGTTACGTAGAATTTAATTTAATATTTGATCGTGGCACTTTGTTTGGTTTGCAATCTAATGGACGAACTGAATCAATTTTAATGTCGATGCCCCCATTGGTTCAATGGAAATATGATTGGAAACCAGAATCAGGAAGCAAAGAGGAAAAGTTATACACATATTTTTTAACAAATAAAGATTGGTTAGGTCATGAATAATCTATTTGCAAAAATTTTTAGAAAAAAACATATTAACCATAAACATCCGGCTCATCTAAAAAAATGCCTGAGTGCACTAGATTTAACACTACTTGGTATTGGTTGTATTATTGGTACAGGTATATTTGTATTAACCGGTATTGCTGCAGCAAATCAAGCAGGTCCAGCAGTCATTTTATCTTTTATAGTTTCAGGCTTTGCATGTGCTTTTGCGGCATTAGCTTATGCAGAACTTTCGTCATCAATTGGTGGCTGTGGAAGTGCATATGGTTATAGTTATGTTGCATTTGGAGAATTTTTCGCATGGATTATCGGTTGGATTCTACTGATGGAATATGGCATGTCTATTGCGGCAGTTGCTAATGGATGGTCTGGATATTTTAATAATGCGCTTACCGCTATGGGCATCGGCCTTCCAGAATCATTATCAAAAGCACCGTCATTAGGTGGCATAGTAAATCTACCAGCAATGGTCATTATTTTAATCATTATGTCTTTACTCATCATAGGTGCAAAACAAAGTGCCAAATTTAATGCTGCAATGGTTTTTATTAAGCTCCTAACTATTACATTATTTATTTCGGTCGCTATGTTTAATGTTAATCCAGCAAATTGGCATCCTTTTATGCCTTATGGATGGTTTGCAACTTTACCTGATGGAAAAACTGTAGGTGTTCTTGCAGGGGCCTCATTAGTATTTTTTGCCTACGTTGGTTTCGATGCGGTCTCAACTGCTGCTGAGGAAGCAATCAATCCGCAAAGAGATTTGCCTAGAGGGATTATTTTTTCGCTCGCCTTTTGTACGGTGATATACATCATCGTATCGTTATTACTTACAGGTGTTGTTCCTTACCAAGAACTTAATGTATCTTCCCCTGTAGCTTATGCACTACAAAAAATAGGCTTTCAAGGTGCCTCTGCAGTTGTAGCTACTGGTGTTATTGCTGGCCTCACAACAGTAATGCTTGTACTTTATTATGCTTTAACAAGAATTATTTTTGCGATGAGTAGAGATGGATTGTTACCGCATACTTTAAGTGAAGTAAATAAAACTACCAATACCCCTGTGAGAGTTATCGTTTTCTGTGGTCTTATCATCTCATTAATTGCGGGCTTTATACCGCTCGGCACATTAGCTGAAATTGTTAATATTGGAACGTTAGCAGCTTTTGTGATTGTTTCATTAGGTGTAATTTTTATAAGGAAACTTCATACAAACAATAAAGCCACATTTAAAAATAAATGGCATCCACTTATTCCTGTCTTAGGAATTTTTTCATGTAGCGCTTTAATGTTTTTCTTACCGGCTGAAACTTGGATAAGATTTTTAATCTGGGTATTAATTGGTATTGTTTTCTACTTTATTTACTCTATAAAGCATAGTCATCTAAATAAAAAACCGGCCTAAGCCGGTTTTTTATTACGTTATTACTTGATTAAAGAGAAAGAACCCATTGAACGATTGTTTTAATGTCTTCGTCTTTAACTTGCGGGCTATTTGCTGGCATTGGAACTGGGCCCCAAACACCGCTACCACCTGCTTTAACTTTAGCGACTAATCTTGCTTCAGCGCCTTTGTCATTTTTATATTTAGCAGCAACATCTTTATAAGCTGGTCCAACCACTTTGTTTTGAACGCTATGACAAGCTAAGCATCCGCTTTTTTGAGCTAATGCTTCAGCAGCTTTAGCATCAGCAGCTTGAGCTTGATTTGCCACAAACGCACCAACCATTGCAATACTTAAAATTACTGATTTCATATTATTTCCACCCTTAAATTGATTTTGCGATAGTTATGATACTCCTAAACTTATTTAAATTAAAAGTAATTTAAATAAAATTAGGCCCCTAATATTCTTGAACTAAATACTCAGCTATTAGGTTATGAGACTGATTTGGATAAACCATGACACTATTTTCGAGAGCATTAACACTTTCTACACAGATCATTTTTTTCCATTCATGTTCAGTGCCCATATCAACCATGGTTTTAACTTTTTTATCCCAGGGCGTCCAAATAACTGTTGATTCACTATTTTGCTTTTGAACAGTAATTTTTCGATTAAACCCTTCATCATGGATCACACATGTATCTCTTGTATTTAAATAAACTCTATCGAACTCAGCGTCAAATTTAATTTGATCTTCTTGAGTAAATTTTTTATATCCTCTAACCTTGTCTGAATAGATTTTATTTTCTAACCCAGTCACCTTAATATTTTCTATATCGCTTACTTCAAAATAAGTGTGATATCCCTCACCAATCAAAAAAGGCTGTTCAGAAAGATTTGTTGTTTTGAGGTCTAGATGAATTGAATTGCCAATTGTGATAGAAAATTCTAAATTAAATTGATATGAAAGCTGTCTATTCACTTCAGGAGTTGGAAGCATCACCAATGTAACTTTGGTGGCCCCATTTTCTAAGTCAATAACTTCATTAATGCGCCATGGAATGACTCTAGCAAATCCATGCGGACAAAAACTTCCATCAGTAGGGTGTGCGCCAAACCAAGGCCAACATATAGGTACGCCACCTCGAATGGATCTTCCATGCAAATACCTCGCGTTGCTTGAAAGCCACAACACTTCATTTTTTACATTGTGCGGCTTCCACTGCATGACATGAGCTCCCTGCAGGGCAATTTTTGCTGAAGCTAGCTCATTATTAATTGTGATAAATTTTAATCCAATTTCATTTTGCGTAATCTTGTAGCTTTGAGCAGCTGATATATTTTTCTCGGTTATCATTTTAAAAATTAAATTTCCTCTAACTTTGAAATATCTCGAATAGCGCCTTTATCTGCACTTGTAGTCATTAACGCATATGCTTTTAATGCTTGGGACACTTTTCTTTCTCTTGGTTTTGGTTTCCAACCGTTTTTTCCTTTAGCATTCATCTTATTTTTTCTTTGAGTAAGTGTCGTATCATCAATTATTAAATTAATTGTTCTATTTGGAATATCGATTTCAATTTGATCGTTTTCTTCAATCAGTGCAATCTCTCCCTGTTCTGCAGCCTCAGGTGACACATGTCCAATACTTAATCCTGATGTTCCTCCAGAAAATCTGCCGTCAGTTAGAAGTGCACAAACCTTGCCAAGATCTTTTGATTTTAAATAAGTCGTGGGATAAAGCATTTCTTGCATGCCAGGGCCACCTCTTGGTCCTTCATATATGATTACAACAATATCGCCGGCAACAATCTTGTCTCCTAAAATAGCTGCAACAGCTTCGTCTTGAGATTCAAAAACGCGCGCGCGTCCATTAAATTTCAATATACTTTCATCAACGCCCGCCGTTTTAACGATGCAACCATTGCGTGCAATATTTCCAAAAAGTACTGCAAGACCACCATCTTGGCTGTATGCATTTTCTTTGTTACGAATACATCCAGAAGATCTGTCGTCATCTAAAGTTGGGTAAAGCATACTCTGACTAAATGCTATCGTTGTAGGTATTCCTCCTGGCGCAGCGCGATAAAAGTTTTTTACTTCCTCATCTTTGGTTGTGACAATATCCCAATGATCTATTGCTTCACCCAAATTTTTAGAGTGTACTGTCGAAACATCTCTATGAATTAATGATGCGCGATCAAGCTCTCCTAAAATTCCCATCACACCACCAGCTCTATGAACATCTTCCATATGGAATTTAGCCGTAGCAGGGGCTACTTTTGCTAAGCAAGGTACTTTTCTTGAAATGCGATCTATATCCTTCATCGTGAAATTTACTTTAGCTTCGTTGGCGGCAGCCAGTAAGTGAAGCACGGTGTTTGTAGAGCCTCCCATAGAAACATCTAAGCTCATTGCATTTTCAAAAGCTTTAAAATTTGCAATATTTCTAGGTAAGACATTTTCATCATCTTGTTCATAATATCGTTTTGATAAATCAACAATTAGTTTTCCGGCGTTTTGGAATAACTTTTTTCTAGCCGCATGTGTGGCTAAAGTACTGCCATTGCCGGGTAAGCTTAATCCTAGAGCTTCCGTAAGACAGTTCATTGAATTTGCTGTAAACATTCCTGAACATGAACCACAAGTTGGACAAGCTGATCGTTCAATTTCATCAGAGTTTTTATCAGAAACTCTTGTGTCGGCACCGGCCACCATAGCATCCACTAAATCTAATTTCTTAATTTCATTATTCCAATTAACCTTACCAGCCTCCATGGGACCGCCTGATACAAAAACTACGGGAATATTAATTCTGAGCGCCGCCATGAGCATACCCGGTGTTATCTTGTCGCAGTTCGATATACAAACGATGGCATCTGCACAGTGGGCATTTACCATATACTCAACGCTATCTGCGATAAGATCTCGGCTTGGTAGGCTATATAGCATGCCGTCATGGCCCATAGCTATCCCATCATCCACTGCAATGGTATTAAATTCTTTCGCAACACCGCCATGTTTTTCAATTTCTCTTGCTACAAGCTGTCCTATATCTTTTAAATGAACATGTCCCGGAACAAATTGAGTAAATGAATTACAAACTGCAATAATTGGTTTTGTAAAATCCTCGTCCTTCATGCCTGTGGCTCGCCATAATGCGCGTGCACCAGCTTGATTTCTTCCATGCGTTGTCGTTTTAGAGCGATATGCGGGCATAATGACCTCTTACAATTACAATCAATTTAAACAATTATTTTAACTTATAATGACTACAAACTTATGCTTATTCATCCGCAAATAGACCCTGTAGCGCTTAATCTTGGGCCGTTTCAAATTCATTGGTACGGAATCATGTATCTTTTTGCTTTTATAGGATTCCTTCAGTTAGGCAAAGTTCAAATCAGAACTCGTCCATGGCTGTTTTGGAATGAAAAGATGCTGGATGATGCTTTTTTTTATGGGGCTATCGGTGTTATTGCAGGCGGTCGTTTAGGTTATATCTTATTTTATCAACTGCAATATTATTTGCAGGAGCCGAATGAAATTATTGCATTATGGAAAGGCGGAATGTCATTTCATGGCGGATTTTTAGGTGTAGTTATTGCCATGATTCTTTTGGCTAAGAAATATAAAATATCACTACTCTCGATTTTAGATTTCATTGCTCCTTTGGTTCCCTTGGGGCTTGCTTTTGGTCGCATTGGAAATTTTATTAATGCAGAATTATGGGGAAGACCTACCCAATTCTTCTTGGGCATGATTTTTCCTAATGTGGACGATGTTCCAAGACACCCATCTCAACTTTACGAAAGTTTCTTTGAAGGCTTGGTTCTCTTTGTATTGCTTTGGTTTTATTCAAAACAAAAAAGGCAAACAGGTCAGATAGCTGCTTTATTTTTAATACTATACGGAACATTTAGATTTTTAATTGAGTTTACAAGAGAGCCTGATTCGTTCTTGGGCTTGCTCATCTTTAATCTTTCGATGGGGCAATGGTTGTCCATTCCCATGTTCTTAGCTGGTATTTATCTTTTTAAGAAAAACTAACAACAGCGTTTTATACCGCTCCATTTTTTATCGAGTGTAGCTTGATAAAATTTTTGCTTACTCATCAATTTATGTTTTTTTGAACATTGCTTATGGTTCATCAGATATAAATCATATAGATCATCTCCTGATATTCTGCGCATGAATTCATATATTGATTTAATTACTTTTAACATGGCTTATTAATTCTTTTTGAAAAATGAAATTCTTAACATATCAACAACAACTGTCCATAAAATAATCAGCAAGAATAAAGTAATAAAAGCATCTAATTTTTGATTAAAAATTAATTGGTATGTAATAGAAATTTTACTGTCTTCAATGAGTCCAGCATTTATTTTTTCTGTCAGATCTCTTGCTGCCGCAATAAATCCAACTCTAATATCTTGGCTAAATATTTTTTGGTAAGCAGCTGTCGTCGTTACAATAATCAGCCAGATTAAAGGCAGTCCTGTAACCCAAGCGTATTTTAATTTATTCGATTTGATAAGAATGCCAGTACCCACAGATAAAGCAATTGCTGCAAGCATCTGATTTGCGATACCAAACAAAGGCCATAAAATATTTACGCCACCATTTGGATCTATCACGCCAATATATAAAAAATATCCCCAGCAACTCACAACAATTGCACTACTTAAAATAATAGATGGCATCCATGATGTTTGACCAAATTTCGGATAAATGTTGCCAATCATATCTTGCAACATAAACCTTCCAACACGAGTGCCTGCATCCAGTGTGGTAAGAATAAATATTGCCTCGAACATAATGGCAAAGTGATACCACATCGCTAATAAGTTTGTACCAAAAGCTTTACCAAATATATTTGCCATACCCACTGCTAATGAGGGCGCGCCACCTGTTCTCGCGAATAGGGAAGTTTCGCCCATATTTTTTGCAAGCAATTCCATTTCCTCAGCTGTGACTTTAAACCCCCATGCGTTAATTTTTTGAATTGCGCCTGCGGCCTCTGCCCCAACAACGCCTATAGGGCTATTGATTGCAAAAAAGACTCCTGGCTCTAAGACTGTTGCGGCTATCAAAGCCATAATAGCTACAAAGGACTCTAGAAGCATCGCGCCATAACCAATCATAGGAATATATTTTTCATTGTCTAATAATTTAGGTGTTGTACCCGAAGCAATTAAAGAATGGAATCCAGAAATTGATCCGCAAGCGATGGTAATAAAAACAAAAGGAAACACACTGCCGCCAAAAATAGGTCCTGTACCATTAGTAAATTGCGTTAATGCTGGCATTTTAATTTCTGGCTGCAGGGTCATAATTGCAACAGCCAAAACAATCACTGTGCCTAATTTTACAAATGTAGATAGATAATCTCTCGGGGCTAACAATAGCCAGACTGGGAGAACTGCAGCTGCAAAACCATAAAAAATAACAACCCATGCCAGTGTTAAGCTGTCATGATCAAAATAGGTCCTTAACGTTTGCGAATGATCAATCATTCCTCCAGCAAAAACAGCCAAAAGCAATAATCCAAATCCAATTAACGACGCTTCAAGCACTCTTCCCGACCTGATAGATCGCAAATAAATACCAATAAAAATTGCTATCGGTATAGTTGCAGCAACTGTTTATGTTGCCCAAGGACTGTGTTTCATAGCATTCACAACTACCAACCCTAAAACGGCAATCAAAATAACCATGATTAAAAAAGTGCCGATCAATGAAGCAGTCCCACCGATTACACCAATTTCATCTCTAGCCATCTGTCCTAAACTTTTTCCATTGCGCCTCATTGAAAAAAATAATGTAGTCATATCTTGCACAGCGCCGCCTAACACAGCCCCTATAAGTATCCATAGCATTCCGGGAAGATAGCCAAACTGTGCCGCTAATGTAGGGCCGACTAGTGGCCCCGGCCCAGCAATCGCAGCAAAGTGGTGGCCAAATACAATCCATTTATCTGTAGGAATAAAGTCTTTGTCATTTCTAAGTCTTAAAGCTGGCGTTTTTCTATGTTCATCAATAACTAAAACTTTTGCTGCGATCCAGCTTGCATAAAATCTATAAGCAATCATGTAAATACATACAGCAGCAGTAATAAACCAAACTGCATTGATACTCTCATGACGGCTCAATGCAATTGTAGAAAATGCAAGAGCTCCCAACAAAGCCACTAAAATCCAAATTATATTTTTTAAATATTTTTTAATCATGATGTTTCCGAATTTGATCTCTAAATTAATTTATTGCCTTATATATCTTTGATATACTTATTTCCCATTTATTCTTTAATTATATGCAATTACTAAAAATTAAAATAACTAAATTCATTTTGACCGCGTAAATCTTATCTTGGCATCTCATAAAATTATTCTTGGCGTTACTGGAGGTATAGCTGCTTACAAAGCTGCTGAATTAACTCGCCTTCTCGTTAAAAACGATTTTGATGTTCAAGTTGTGATGACCGAGTCTGCTTGTCATTTCATAACACCGCTTACGTTCCAAGCTTTATCGGGCAAAGAAGTGCTAACAAGTTTATGGAAAAGTAATGCTAGTAATGGTATGTCGCATATAGAACTATCAAGAAATTACGACCTCATAATTATTGCTCCTGCCAGCGCTAATTTCCTAGCAAAATTAACTCATGGTCTTGCTGACGATCTTTTATCCTCTTTATGTTTAGCGAGAACTTGTCCAATTGCTGTAGCACCAGCTATGAATGTTCATATGTGGACCAATGAAGCTACTCAACGCAATGTTTCTCAGTTGAAGAAAGATGGTGTCTTATTTTTTGGTCCGGACTCAGGAGAGCAAGCTTGTGGTGATATAGGACTTGGAAGAATGACGGATGCTGAAGAGTTATTTAAATCAATTCAAAATCATCTCACCCCAAAAATACTTAATAATAAAAAATTGTTAATAACTTCTGGTGGCACAATTGAAATGATAGATGACGTAAGAGGTATTACAAATCTTAGCTCAGGGAATATGGGTTTTGCTATCGCCAATACAGCTGCGTCTATGGGTGCATCAGTCACTTTAATCACATCAACACATCAAAATTTTTCAGAAAATATAAAAGTCATTCATACAAGCGATGCACACTCGATGCATCAAGCAGTTCTAGAGCATATCAACAATCAAGATGTTTTTATTAGTGTTGCAGCTGTTTCTGATTACAAGCCAAAAGAAAAATTTAAGGGTAAATTAAAAAAGAGTGATTCAGACATGACGCTTCAACTCACCCCTACGATCGATATTCTTAAAGAGATAGGATTATCTAAAAATAAAATCTTTAAAGTAGGCTTTGCAGCAGAAAATGAAAACCTCATTGAGAATGCACAAAAAAAATTGAAGGCAAAAAATTTAGATTTAATTGTGGCAAATTTAATTCATGAATCTATGGGTCTTGAAGATACAAAGATTTCAATAATTGATAAAAACAATGTTATTGATGTACCAAAATCAAATAAAATAGTTGCAGCAAAAGCTATTTTGAAAGAAATAGCTCATCGTATACATTCGGATAAATAATATGAGCCTAATTATTGATTTTAAAATTTTGGATAAACGTATCGAGGAAATGTTACCTAATTATGCATCACCAGGCTCAGCAGGTCTCGATCTTCGTGCATGTACTGAACACGTACAAACGATTAATCCTGGGGAAACCTTTCTTATACCCACTGGTATTTCTATTTTTATTAAAGACCCTGCTTATGCAGCCCTTATTCTTCCCAGATCGGGTTTGGGTCACAAACACGGGATTGTTTTAGGTAATTTGGTGGGCTTAATTGACTCAGATTACCAAGGTCAATTGCTAGTTTCTTGCTGGAATCGTGGCGAGAATGCCTTTCTGCTCAATCCTATGGAACGTATCGCCCAACTTGTGATTGTCCCCGTTATCCAGGCCAAATTTAACCTGGTAGCCGAATTTCCCGAGACTGAACGAGGCGAAGGTGGCTTTGGAAGTACAGGTAAAAACTAACGAATTCACTTGAAAAGACAGTGGGTTATGTGGTTTAATAGCACTCTTTTTCGAAATTATTGTAACAAATAAAGGATTTAAATTATGGCTCGCGTATGTCAATTAACCGGCAAAAAACCAATGTCAGGAAACAACGTATCTCATGCCAATAACAAGACCAAAAGACGCTTTTTACCTAATTTACAAAACCGTAAATTTTGGGTTGAAACTGAGAATCGTTGGGTTTCAATGAGAATTACTAATGCTGCGCTAAGAACAATCGACAAGCTAGGCATTGATGCTATTGTTAAAAAAATGCGTGCGGCTGGCCAGAAAATTTAAGGAATATATATGCGTGAAAAAATCAAATTAGAGTCTAGTGCTGGTACTGGGCATTTCTACACAACAACAAAAAATAAAAGAACGATGCCTGACAAAATGGAAATCAAAAAGTTTGATCCTGTTGTTAGAAAACATGTTGTTTACAAAGAAGCTAAAATCAAATAATTTTTAAGCTTTAAATCAAGACAATAAAAATGCCAGCTAAAGCTGGCTTTTTTTA
>CAINIH010000123.1 GCA_903849185.1 uncultured Methylophilaceae bacterium | reverse complement strand
TAACCCAACAGACGCTCTTGGCGCTGCTGGTGGTTATGCTGAACTTACTAAATACAATGCTGCTCCTGGCGGCGGTGCTTTAACAGTATTTAGCCTATAATTAATCGAAAGATTTTTTATAGAACTAACTGTTAGTTAGTATGTCCTATAAACACCCCGCTTTCGAGCGGGGTGTTTTTTTATAGGATTCATAGATGTTTAACTGGTAAGGAAAAAAAATGTTTAAAAAAATTGTAATGTTTTTATATGTAATGAATTTAGCTTTTATAGGCACCGTGTTTGCTGCAGGACAAGACCGTGAAGACGGATTACCTGGCATGCCTTATCAACAAACTGATGTAAAAGAATTTAAAGTCTGCGCTGATCCAGACAACATGCCTTATTCAACTCAAAAGGGCGAAGGTTTTGAAAATAAGATTGCAGAAGTTTTGGCGAAAGATTTAGGTAAAACTTTAACTTATGAATTTTGGCTTGATCGTCAAGGCTACTTAAGAAATACAATTAACGCGCAACGTTGCGACGTAATTATTGGGATGGGAAGCGATGTAGATAATTTACGCACTTCTAAACCTTATTATCGTTCAGGCTATGTATTTGTATATCGCAAATCAAGTAATTACAACATTAAAGATTGGGATTCAGAAGATCTTAAAAAAGGGATTATTGGTATCGTGGGACAAAGCCCTCCAACTATCCCTTTAAATGACCATAATCTTATGGCTAATGCGAGACCATATCGACTTCAGCGTGATTTAAATTTACCACCAAGTTTTATTGTGGATGATTTAATCGCAGGCAAAATTGATATTGCAATTGTATGGGGTCCAATCGGCGGTTATTTTGCAAAACAATCGAAAGAGCCGCTTGTAGTTGTGCCTGTTCCTGAATATAAATCAGTGAATGTAAAAGGCAAAGAAGAGTGGAATATTTCTGTGGCGGTCCGTAAAAAAGATAAAGAGCGTATGGAAATGATTCAAGGCGCACTTGATCGCAACCAAGCTAAAATCATGAAGATTTTAGATGATTACGGTATCCCTCATGTGCCCGTGGTTCTAGGTGATAAGATAGGTAATTAAAGTTAAAAAAGTCACCCTAAATGGGTGACTTTATAACAAAAAATGAGTAAGATTAATGTCTGATTTTCAGTTTTTTTGTAGATAAAACGGTTTTTTTAGAATTTATATTTTGAAGAAAATAGCCTTCAAAATTCACGCAATTTTTAGGAGAAATTATGTTAGTAAAAAAAGTACTTATGTCATCACTTTTAGTTTCTATGATGACAATTGCAGGCGTTGCATCCGCTGATATGTCATTCGTGAAAACAACAGATGGAAGCGCATTAAAAATTGATTCAGCGCTTTTTGATACACCTGCAGCAAAAGAATTTTTAGCTACTGGAAAAAATCCTTACATCGGTAATGCAGAAGCGATTGCAAAAGGTAAAAAGATTTTTGGTATGTATTCATGTACACAATGCCATGGCCCTGAAGCTAAAGGCCAAGTAGGTCCAGGCTTAGTAGGTCCAACATTCCGTTATCCAAAAGATGCAACAAACAAAGGTATGTTTGAAACAGTATGGAATGGTACAAATGGCGGTATGGGCGCTAAAGGTATTGGTTTAATGGATGCAACAGATCCAAAAAATGGCATTACACCTGATGAATTACTCAAAGTGATTTCTTGGATTCGTAGTAACGGAACAGTTACTGGTAACGAGTAAGCAGAATTACTTCTAGTTAATTCCTAGAAAAAATAATAAAACCACTCCTGTATAATTGCAGCAGTGGTTTTTTTATTGTCTGTTGATTAAGGAATGAAGATGCATAAGATTGTGATTGTAGGCGGCGGCGCAGGCGGTCTGGAGCTTGCAACAAAACTCGGTGATACGTTAGGCAAAAAGAAAAAAGCCGAAATTACACTTATTGATTGTACCAAAACACATGTATGGAAACCGCTGCTTCACGAAATCGCTGCAGGGAGCATGAATCCTGATAAACATGAGCTAGAGTACATGGCGCAAGCACATTGGCATCATTTTCGTTTTCGCTTAGGCCGCATGGATAGATTGAATCGTCGTAAAAAAGAAGTTTCAATTGCACCTTATGTAGATGAAGATGGTAAAGAAATTATTCCGAGAAGAAGTTTTCAGTACGACACATTAATTATTTCAGTAGGCAGCACAACGAATGACTTCGGCATCAAAGGTGCGGCAGAACATTCGATTGCTTTAGATACGCAAGAGCAAGCTGAAGTGTTTCATCAAAAATTACACCATGCTATTTTAAAAGCACAAACTCAAAAGAAAGCAATTCAGCCAGGTCAATTAGAGGTTGTGATTGTAGGTGCGGGTGCTACAGGTGTTGAACTCGCAGCAGAACTTCATAAAGCGACACGCGAGATGACAGCTTATGGCATTGATCGGGTTAATCCTGATCGTGATATTAAGATTTCTATTATTGAAGCAAGCCCTCGCTTACTTCCAGCACTCCCACAAAAGTTATCACACTCTGTAGAGTTAGAATTAAGAAAATTACGTGTTCATCTTTATATGGGTGAGCGTGTGACCGAAGTTTCTGCTAAAGGCGTGAAGACGCATAGCAAACGTTTTATTCCTTCAGCTTTGGTAGTATGGGCTGCAGGTGTGAAGGCCCCGGATTTCTTAAAGAAAATAGATGGATTAGAAACGAATCGTATTAATCAGTTGTTGGTTCATACAACACTTCAAACCACACGTGATGATTCCATTTTTGCATTTGGCGATTGTGCAGCATGCCCAATCGTTGGCACTGATCAATTTGTACCACCAAGAGCGCAAGCGGCTCATCAACAAGCATCATTGCTTTTTAAATCGATGAAATTACGTGTGAAAGGTAAAGCGAATTTACCTCAATACACTTATAAAGATTACGGCTCACTCGTGAATATGGGTGAATATTCAACTGTGGGAAATTTAATGGGTTCATTAATGGGCGGATCAATGTTCATCGAAGGATTTGTTGCAAGGTTGATGTACCAATCACTTTATAAAATGCATTTGATGGCACTTCATGGATTTATGAGTACTGCGCTTCAAACACTGGCTCGCATTATTACCAGACGCACTGAAGCACAAGTTAAATTACACTAAATAATTTTTTTGTAGTGTTTGTAAATTGCCAGCATTGTCACGCTGACAAATAAACCTAGAAGAATGATGATGGTGTTGATTGAGAATTCTTCTCGGACCATCCAGGTGTAAGTTCCGCTTAATAAAAGAATACCAATATTCTCATTGAAATTCTGAACAGCAATTGAATGACCTGCACCAATAAGTAAGTGGCCGCGATGCTGCAAAAGTGCATTCAATGGCACAATAAAGAATCCGCTTAATGCACCAATCAGTAAAAAGATAAGACTTGCAATATACCAGTCGTGAATCACAATCATACTCATCACAAACCCACCCATCAGGACGCCAGCAGGAAGTACTCTCACAGAATCTTTGAGACTAATATAGCGAGCTGCTATGACGGAACCAATCGCAATTCCAAAAGCAACCATGGCAGTTAAGCGCGTTGATTCTTCTAAATTAAATTGCAATGCATAACCTGCCCATGCAATGACAATTAATCTTAAAGAAGCACCCGCACCCCAAAAGAGAGTAGTGACAGCAAGAGATAATTGACCTTCAGGATCTTTCCATAAGATTTTAAATGCATGCCAAAAATCTTTCATCATAAATAAGGGATTTTTTTCTGGTAACTGATGATCAATGGGTACTGATGGAATATAGCGGTTAAAAATTGCAGCGAGCAAATAAAGCCCTGTGATGATAATGATGGCAACTAAAGGATCAAACTGAGCGAGAGCACCACCTATAATTGAACCTAAAATAATAGCTACGACTGTTGAGCCTTCCATCCATCCATTCGCCATCACAAGCTCTTTAGGTGGAAGAAGTTCAGTCAAAATCCCATATTTAGCAGGAGAGTATGCAGCTGCACCGACACCTACGATTGCATAAGCATAGAGGGGTTGCATCCCAAGCAACATAGATAAACTCCCAATAAATTTAATAGCGTTGGAATAAAACATCACACGACCCTTAGGATAGGCATCTGCAATGCCGCCTACGAAGGGTGCCAAAATAATGTATGAAATCACAAAAAATTGAAGCAAAAGTGGCTGATGCCAATGAGGAGAATTGAGTTGAGCCAGTAATGCAATCGCCGCGAACAAAAGTGCATTGTCAGCAAGCGCTGATAAAAATTGCGCGATCAGTAAAGGAATAAATCCTTTTGAAGCTTTTAATTTAAAGAGTTTCAGCAGCATAATCAGCTAAGCGTGAACGTTCACCGCGTACAAGGGTGATGTGACCATTATGATCCCAACCTTTAAAGCGATCGACGACATAAGTTAAACCTGAACTGCCTTCTGTTAAATATGGTGTATCAATCTGTGCAATATTACCTAAGCACACGACTTTAGTGCCTGGACCTGCGCGCGTAATGAGCGTTTTCATTTGCTTAGGCGTTAGATTTTGTGCTTCATCAATAATGAGATATTTATGAAGAAATGTGCGACCACGCATAAAATTAAGCGATTTTACTTTGATACGTGAACGAATTAGATCTTGTGTAGCTGCTCTTCCCCATTCCCCCGCTTCTTCATCTGTTTTATTTAAAACATCTAAGTTATCTTCTAATGCGCCCATCCAAGGCGTCATTTTTTCTTCTTCAGTGCCTGGTAAGAAACCGATATCCTCGCCTACAGGAACCGTGACACGTGTCATAATAATCTCGTTGTAGATTTTTTTATCAAGTGTTTGTGCTAAGCCTGCTGCCAGTGTCAAAAGTGTTTTGCCTGTGCCTGCTTGACCTAAAAGAGTTACAAAATCGATATCAGGATCCATCAAAAGATTAAGTGCAAAATTTTGCTCTCGATTTCTAGCATTAATGCCCCAAATATTATGTTTGCCATTAATAAAATCTTTGGTGACTTCAAGTGTGGCTGTTTTACCAGATATTTTTCTGACGATTGCGTGAAAGGGTTTATCGAATTCGTAAAAGATAAATTCATTAATCGAAAAGTTAGGGCACATAGGACCTGTCAGTCGATAAAACATTCTGCCATTTTCTTGCCAAGACCCCATATCTTTACTGTGTTTCTCCCAGAAATCTTCAGGGAGTTCTGTGATGCCGGTATAAAGCATCTCAGTATCTTCAAGCACCTTATCGTTAAAGTAATCTTCGGCAGCGATGCCTAAAGCTCTCGCTTTAATACGAATATTGATATCTTTACTAACAAGAATCACTTGACGTTCAGGGTGCTTGTTTTTTAGGTAAGCTACAATACCTAAAATTTGATTATCGGCCTTACTTCCTGCGAGCATAGGTAAATCATGAGGGAGCGCTGTCGTTTGTAAGAAAAGCTTTCCTGTAACATGCGTATTACCTTTAATGCCAAGTGAACGTCCTTTTTCTAAACTCTCTTCATTCGTTCCTATAATTTCTTCTAAATTTCGACTTGTTTGTCTGGCATTTCGTGCAACCTCACTGACACCTTTTTTATTGTTATCGAGTTCTTCCAAAGTCACCATAGGAAGGTATATATCATGTTCTTCAAAACGGAAAATACTCGAGGGGTCGTGCATCAATACATTGGTATCTAATACAAAGAGTTTGGTCGTACTATTTTTTTTGGCCATAGTTAAATAGAGTTGTATTGTTTAATAAATTGTAAAACTTCCTTGATATGACCTTCGACTTTGACACCTCGCCAAGCCTGAATCAATTTACCATTAGGATCAATGATAAAAGTGCTGCGCTCAATACCTCTTACCTGTTTACCATACATATTTTTCATTTTGATGACACCAAATAATTCGCATGCTTTTTCTTCTTCGTCACTTAAAAGTTCGAAGGGAAAGGTAAATTTTGCTTTGAAGCTTTCATGGGATTTTAAAGTATCGCGAGAGATGCCAAATATATCAGTATCAAGCGCTTGGAATTTTTTATAAGCATCTCTAAAGTCAACGCCTTGCGTTGTGCACCCAGGAGTTGCATCTTTAGGGTAAAAATAAATGACGAGATAACGACCTTTGTAATCTGATAGATTAAATTGAAGACCACTCGTGCCAGGAAGCTTAAATGAAGGGACTTTTTTATTGATTTCCACGTCTCTATATTAAGCGATTTTTAATAAAAAAGTGATGGGATTTTATAAAAAAATTGAGTGGTTTAAGGAACTTTTGCTTGAAGAAAATTACTTTTTTTGGGCTTTAAAAAAGGCTAGTAAATAACTGGATATCCACCCACATATCTTTTTCTAAATGAGCCATGTCTTCATGAAGTACGATAAAGCAATTCGCTTCACTCATAGATCTGAGAATACCAGAACCTTGATCCTTTAGAGGACTGACTTTAAAAATGCCTTCATCATCTTGCTCATAAATACCCCTCTGAAATTCTGTCCTGCCAGGTATTTTTTTAGTAGGTAATAAAAGCTTTGCTTTAATAAGAGGTATTTTAGGAATGGGCGTTTGGCCCGATAAAGTAAGAATAGCTTCCCTTACAAATTGATAGAAAGTTACCATAGTCGACACAGGATTTCCTGGAAGTCCAAAATAATGGCAATGACCAATTTTTCCATAAGCGAGCGGTCGTCCTGGCTTCATAGAAATTTTCCAAAATAAAATTTCGCCTATTTTTTTTAATATTTCTTTCATGTAATCTGCTTCACCTACAGAAACGCCACCTGTCGTAATAATGACATCAGCCATATCACTTGCTTTTTTTAATGTATCTTCAATAATTTTTTTATTATCAGGGACGACACCAAGATCGATCGCCTCCACATCAAGACGTTTTAAAAGACCGATGAGACTATAGCGATTGCTATCGTAAACTTGGCCAGGCAACAAAGGATTTCCAAGCGAAATAATTTCGTCACCTGTCGAAAAAAAAGCCACTTTAATTTTTCGGTAAACTTTGATGGAATCTATACCAAGTGAAGCAAGTAAACCTAAATCACAAGACTCTATCTTTCGGCCACTTTGAAATACTATTTGCCCGCTTTTGATATCTTCACCTAAGCGTCGAATGTTTTGATTGATAGAGGGCTTTGTTTTGAATGTTATAACATCCTGATGAGCTTCAGTATGTTCTTGTGGAATGACAGCATTTAATCCAGAAGGAATAGTGGCCCCTGTCATAATTCGCACGGCCTCATTTGCATTACCTTCTAATTGATTGCCTGCAAATACTTTGCCGGTGATTTGGAGAGTAAAAGGTCCATCGCCCTTAAGTGAATCTATATTAATTGCATAACCATCCATGGCTGAATTGTCATGATTTGGGACGTTAATATTCGCTATGACAGATTCTGCGACAATGCGATGCAAGGCATCTTTGATATTTAAGGTTTCTTGTTGTTCGAGAGGACTTAGAAAATTGGCGATCCATGTTTTGGCTTTTTCAACAGACATCGCATTAGGATCGTAATCGTGCTCAATATTAGATTTAGAAATTAAGTCGCTTAAACTGACATCTTTTTTCATAGACATGTATTCTCTAATTCTTTTTGTGTGTTGATATTGATAAATTGTGACTGATCATGAAATCGCACAATAGAAAAGGGCAATTGCCTCACCCAATCTTCAATCTTACGCCCTCCTTGATTAAAAAAATCTTGAAGATTTTTTAATGTAGATGTGTGACATAAAAGACATGCTGATTGTAAGCCATCATTCGTTTCAGGCACTGCAGCTAAAGTTTTTTGCGCTTCAACCTCTTTCATTAAATTTGCAATAAGATTATTCGGTAGATTGGGTGTATCGCAAGGCACGAATTGAACCCAATCAGTTTTTATTTTTTGTAAGCTAGTTAATATTCCTAAAAGAGGACCTTCTTGAATAGATAATGCATCATCTATGAGAGGTAAATTAAATTTTTCAAAATCATTTTGATTTTGATGTGTATTAATCACAATATGTTTTGCTTGAGATTTCATGCGGTCAATGACATGAGTAATTAAAGACTTGCCTTTAAATAAAACAGTCGCCTTATTTTGAACCTGCATACGTTTTGATTGGCCGCCCGCTAAAATGACGACCGTGACTCTTTCGTTCAATTAAATTTAACCCCCGGTATGCGACATAAATCGCACAACTGCAGGTTTATTGATCTCAAGATTAAAATCGTGCGCTTCCGGTTTAATCATCATACTTTCTATAATAGCTTTTTGAATAGGCCAATCTTCATTCGGGTATTGTCGTAAAAGAGGCATGAGTTCTATTTTTTCTTCTTGTCCTAAGCATAAAAATAATTCGCCTTTTGATGAGACTCTGACCCGATTGCAGGTGTCGCAGAAATTATGGCTATGCGGAGAAATGAAACCTACTTTAGTCGATTGATTGGCTAACTGCCAGTATTTTGCAGGGCCACCTGAAGTAAAGGTGGTTGGGATTAAATTAAAATGATTCTGTAAATTTTTTAATACTTCGTCATTACTAATGTAAGTATCTTTTCTCGTGTGATCTATATCGCCTAAAGGCATTTCTTCTATAAATGAAATATCTATTTTTTTGTTGATTGCAAAATGCACTAAATCAATAGCTTCGTGATCGTTGATCCCTTTCATTAAAACGGTATTAAGCTTCAGATTTGAAAAACCTTGTTGGATAGCTTCATCAATACCCAAGAGCACTTTATTTAAGTCGCCGGTGCGTGTAATTTTTTTAAAGATAATAGGATCAAGACTATCGAGGCTAATATTAATGCGATTGACACGAGCATTTTTTAGCATAGACGCATGCTGCACTAATTGACTGCCATTGGTCGTCAGAACAACTTCTTTTAAAGCCTCAATTTGACCTAATTCTTTAAAAAGCCAGCCAATATTTTTTCTCACCAAGGGTTCACCACCTGTCACCCTTAATTTAGTCACACCTAAAGATGTAAAAATTTTTACAAGCCTTAAGGATTCTTCTAAGCTTAAAACTTCATCGCGAGGAAGGAAAGTCATATCCTCATTCATGCAGTAAACGCATCTGAAATCACATCGGTCTGTAATAGACAAACGAAGGTAATTAATTTTGCGTTGAAACTGATCAATAAGAGGCTGAATCATCGCTTCTTTAGATGTGGATAAGTTCATGGTTTTACGGTGTTTTGTCGCATGATTTAAGTATAATATAGTGACCAATTTAAGCATAAACAATATTTTTTGGAGTACATTTAAGTTGACTGAGGCTGTCTTAAAACCGCAAGATTATCAGGCTATTGAAAAGCATATTGCGGCATTTCAATCCATGCCTGGCGCATTAATACCTCTTTTACATGCCATTCAAGATGACATAGGCTATGTGCCAGAATTGGCTTACCCTTTAATTTCAAAAGCTTTGAGTTTATCCGTGGCTGAAGTCCATGGCGTCGTGACTTTTTATCATCATTTCAGAACACATCAACCCGGCCGTCACATTCTTCAAGTTTGTCTTGCAGAATCTTGCCAGGCTATGGGAAGTGATGCACTTGAAGCTCACATTAAAAAGAAGCTCGGCGTAGAATTTCACGAAACCACTGCTGATGGTGCCATCACTTTAGAGCCTATTTACTGTTTAGGAAATTGTGCATGTTCTCCAAGTGTGATGATTAATGAAGAAGTCTATGGTCGTGTAGATAATAAAAAAATAGATCAACTGATTTCAGATTTAAAGAGTGCGTCATGAGTATTAAAATTTTCGTCCCCATCGATTCAACAGCCCTATCTCTTGGTGCCAATGAAGTCGCAGAAGCAATCTTAAAAGAAGCACAAGCTCGAAAATTAGATATTCAAATCATTCGCAATAGTTCGCGCGGATTATTTTGGTTAGAAACTTTAGTTGAAGTAGAAACGCCTCAAGGTCGAATAGGATTTGGCCCTGTCAATCCAAACGATGTGAAATCTTTATTTGATGCAGATTTTATAAATAGTGGTAAGCATCCTCTCGCATTAGGCATTGTCGCAGAGATCGATTGGTTAAAAAAACAAGAACGCTTAACTTTTGCACGCATGGGCATCACCGAGCCCACCAATATTGATCAATACATGGCGCATGATGGATTTCAAGGCTTAAAAAATGCACTGAATTTAAAACCAGAAGCGATTGTAGAAACGGTGACCGCTTCTGGCTTACGTGGTCGAGGCGGTGCAGCTTTCCCGACAGGGATTAAATGGAAAACGGTATTAGATACCAAAGCCACACAAAAATATATTGTATGTAATGCAGATGAAGGCGACTCAGGCACCTATTCAGATCGCATGATCATGGAAGGCGACCCTTTCGTCTTGATTGAAGGCATGATTATCGCAGGCCTTGCTGTTGGGGCCACACAAGGTTATATCTATTTACGTTCTGAATATCCTCACGCACTAAAGACTTTAAATGAAGCCATTCACCAAGCGACAAAGGCTGGTTATTTAGGCGAAGATATTTTGAAATCGGGCAAAGCTTTTCATTTAGAAGTAAGACGCGCAGCAGGGGCATATATTTGTGGTGAAGAAACTTCGCTATTAGAGAGTTTAGAAGGTAAAAGAGGATTGGTGCGATTTAAGCCGCCACTTCCCGCGATTGAAGGTTTATTCGGTAAACCAACAGTTGTAAATAACGTCATTTCATTAGCAACCGTGCCTATTATTTTGGCTAAAGGCGCTAAGTATTATCAAGACTTTGGCATGGGTAAATCAAGAGGCACGCTGCCTATTCAGCTTGCAGGTAATTTAAAACGCACAGGCCTTATTGAGAAGGCATTTGGTATTACCTTAAGAGAACTTCTTTACGATTTTGGTGGAGGCTCTTTATCAGGTAAACCTATTAAAGCGGTTCAAGTAGGCGGACCTTTGGGTGCATATTTACCTGAGTCACAATTTGATACCCCACTTGATTATGAAAAATTTTCTGAAATCTGGGCGGTCTTAGGTCATGGGGGTATTGTGGCGTTTGATGAAACAGTCAATATGGCAAAGATGGCGCGTTACGCATTTGATTTTTGTGCGATTGAATCATGCGGAAAATGTACACCGTGTCGGATTGGATCGACCCGCGGTGTCGAAGTGATAGATCATATTATGCAAGGTCATGATGTTAAGAAACACATCGCATTGATTAGAGACCTTTCAGACACCATGCTAAATGGTTCTTTATGTGCATTAGGTGGCATGACACCTTACCCCGTTTTGAGCGCTTTAAATCATTTCCCTAAAGACTTTGGGGTTGATGCAAAAGAGCCCAAGGCATAGACTAATACGTTGATTTGGTGATTTATTTCGAGACAATATATGGATGATGTAAAAGATTTTGGAACCCCAAAAAGAACTTCTGATAAGACGATCAATTTAACGATTGATGGTGTGTCTGTATCTGTGCCTGAGGGCACATCCATTATGCATGCTGCATCCGTTTCGGGTGTGACTGTACCTAAATTATGTGCCACAGATAGCTTAGAACCATTCGGTTCATGCCGCCTTTGCCTGGTTGAAATTGAAGGTCGTCGAGGCTACCCAGCTTCATGTACTACTCCTGTTGCAGAAGGTATTAAGGTGCACACTCAAACACCTAAGCTCGCTGATATTAGACGTGGGGTAATGGAGCTTTATATTTCTGACCATCCGCTCGATTGTTTAACTTGTGCGACGAATGGTGATTGTGAATTGCAAGATATGGCAGGCGCTGTAGGTCTTCGAGATGTGCGCTACGGCTATGAAGGTGAAAATCATTTAAAGAGCGAGAAGGATACTTCAAATCCTTATTTCACGTTCGATCCTTCAAAGTGCATTGTATGTTCGAGATGTGTGAGGGCGTGTGAAGAAGTGCAAGGCACTTTTGCGCTCACGATTCAAGGTCGAGGATTTGATTCTAAAGTTTCAGCAGGCAATAAAGACTTTAAAGATTCAGAGTGTGTCTCATGTGGTGCATGTGTGCAGGCTTGCCCAACCGCTACATTAATTGAAAATACGATTATTGAAGCAGGCGTTCCTGAACATAGTGTCACAACAACTTGTGCTTATTGTGGTGTTGGTTGCTCATTCCATGCAGAAATGAAAGGTGAAGAAGTGGTTCGTATGACGCCTAATAAAGATGGCGGGGCTAATCATGGACACTCGTGTGTGAAGGGAAGATTTGCATGGGGGTACGCCACTCATAAAGATCGTATTACGACACCTATGATTCGTAAAAGCATTCATGATCCTTGGGAAAAAGTAACATGGGATGTCGCGATTAATTATGCAGCAAGTGAAATTAAGCGCATTCAAAAAAAATACGGTCGCGATTCAGTGGGTGCGATTTCATCTTCACGTTGTACGAATGAAGAAGTGTATGTCGTACAAAAATTAGTTCGTGCAGCATTAGGAAATAATAATGTGGATACTTGTGCTCGCGTATGTCATTCACCGACAGGATATGGACTCAAACAAACGTTAGGTGAATCAGCAGGCACACAAAATTTTGATTCAGTGATGCATGCCGATGTGATTGTAATTATTGGTGCGAATCCTACAGATGGTCACCCTGTATTTGCATCACAAATGAAAAGACGTTTAAGAGAAGGCGCAAAATTAATTATTGTAGATCCACGTGCGATTGATCTTGTCGATAACTCACCTCATATCAGAGCCGATCATCATTTAAAACTTAAACCTGGTTCCAACGTGGCTATGGTGAATGCATTAGCACATACGATCGTGACAGAAAAACTTATGGATGAATCTTTTGTAAAAGCGCGATGTGAAGATGAAGCTTTTAAGGCATGGAAAGATTTTATTGTTAAATCAGAAAACTCACCTGAAGCAATGAGTGCATTCACAGGCGTGGATGCGAAAGAGGTGAGAGCCGCCGCAAGACTTTATGCGACGGGCGGTAATGCTGCGATCTATTATGGATTGGGTGTGACAGAACATAGTCAAGGTTCAACCATGGTCATGGGAATTGCGAATCTTGCGATGCTTACAGGTAATATTGGTCGAGAAGGTGTCGGAGTGAATCCTTTAAGAGGACAAAATAACGTACAAGGTTCTTGTGATATGGGATCCTTCCCGCATGAATTCCCAGGATATCGACATGTATCTGATAAAGCGACTTTAGCTTTATTTGAAAAAGCATGGGATGTGAAATTGCAAAATGAACCCGGTTTAAGAATTCCAAATATGTTAGATGTCGCAATCGATGGCCAATTTAAAGCACTCTATTGTGAGGGTGAAGACATCGCACAATCAGATCCAAATACGCAACATGTGACGCATGCTTTGGAATCGATGGAATGCGTCATTGTGCAAGATTTATTTTTAAATGAAACCGCGATGTATGCGCACGTATTCTTACCAGGCTCTTCATTCTTAGAAAAGAATGGCACATTTACCAATGCAGAGCGACGTATTTCAAGAGTAAGAAAAGTAATGTCTCCTAAGAATGGTTATGAAGACTGGGAAATCACACAGATGCTTTGCAATGCGCTAGGTTACAAGATGGATTATAAGCATGCCTCAGACATCATGGATGAGATTGCAAAACTTACTCCTACATTTACCGGTGTAAGTTATCAGAAGCTAGATGAATTAGGTAGTATTCAATGGCCTTGTAATGAAGAACATCCGCTTGGAACACCGACCATGCATATCGATGAATTTGTGCGTGGCAAAGGTAAATTTATTATTACTGAGTATGTGCCCACTTCAGAAAAAGTGACACAGAAGTTCCCACTCATTTTAACAACAGGCAGAATACTTTCTCAATACAATGTCGGCGCACAAACAAGAAGAACAAAGAATGTCGCGTGGCATGAAGAAGATGTGGTTGAGATTCATCCGCATGATGCTGAAGAAAGAGGGATTCAATCAGGTGATTGGGTGGGGATTGTAAGTCGAGCAGGAGAGACTGTATTAAGAGCTCACATCACAGAACGCGTTCAGCCCGGTGTGATTTACACAACATTCCATCATCCTGAATCAGGTGCCAATGTGATTACGACAGATAACTCAGATTGGGCGACAAACTGTCCTGAGTTTAAAGTGACAGCGGTGCAAGTCAGCAAAGTGACACAATTATCTGACTGGCAGAAACAATATCAACATTTCAGTGAAGAGCAAATTGAATTTGCAGGTAAATCTAACGCATTAAAAATTCATTAGATTTAATCAGTGGCACAAAATCTTTTTATTGATACAGAGCATAGTTTTAAGACTTATGAAGTTTTAAAAAGCCATGTAAATAAAATAGAAAAAGATAACATTGCAGAAGAAGTGCCGATCGCATTTGTCTATAACGGCATCTCACATGCTGTCATGCTAGCTTCCCCATCAGATCTTGAAGATTTTGCCTTAGGCTTTTCTATTTCAGAAGGTATTGTAGAAAATAAAAGCGATGTCTACGGCATTGAAATTATTAATCAAGCTAATGGTATCGAACTTCAAATTGATATTGCAGCAGAATGTTTTCAATCACTCAAAAATAAACGCAGAAATCTTCTTGGCAGAACAGGCTGTGGGTTATGTGGGGCTGAAAATTTAGACCAAGCGTTAAGAATGCCAGAAAAAAAGATAGATCATCTTTTAACAATTAAAGAGAGTGCGATAATTAAAGCACTTGAGTCAATGCATGCCACACAAACGCTACAAAAGAAAACAGGGGCGACACATGCATGCGCATGGGCCAACGAACAAGGTGACATTCAAATGGTGCGGGAAGATGTGGGTCGACATAATGCTTTGGATAAATTGATTGGCGCAATTAAAACAAAAAACATCGCTGACCAGGGCTTTGTGATCACTACAAGTCGAGCAAGCTATGAGATGGTCCAAAAAACAGTGATGTTAGGCGCTTCGATGTTGGTTGCGATATCGGCACCTACGGGACTTGCCATACGATCTGCGTTAAAATATGGTGTATGTTTGGTTGGGTTTGCAAGAGCCCCCCATTATGTGATTTATACTTACGCTGAAAGAATTACAAAAAATTAATTATGAATATTGATCAACTTGTTACCATGGCTAATCAGATCGGCTCTTTTTTTAAATCCTATCCGGATCAAGAAAAAGCCAAAGAAGAGATTGCAAATCATTTAAAGAAATTCTGGGCACCTCCTATGCGTAATCAAATTAAAGAACACGTTGCAAAAGATGCGGGCAAGGGCTTAGAAGTCATCGTGATTGATGCAATCAAAAAGCATCTTTGAGTTTTTATTCTTTATAGAATAGTTTGTAATTATTTTTATCACCGGGTTGTTTTTCATTCCATACCAATTTCCAACTTTCACTCATCGGTGGAAGATCTTTTTTGTGTAATTGATAAACAAGTAAGTAATGACAATTGCTTCGATCACCCTCTCTGGTCGCTTTGATATTTAAATAATAATCAATCAAATCAATTTGTGCGTCATTGATATTGTGTGTTGTGAGGCAAGTTTTATCTTGAATCACTTTTTCCATAGATAAAAAAAGTGGGCTAAAGTCTTTTTTGTGATTAATCCATGGGAGCCATAAAGCCATCAGAAGGGCCCAGCTGACTGTGAGGCCAATTGACCAATTAGTCGTACATGAGCGATTTGTAATTCTTGTTTTAATCATAGAGAAAATCCAAATGACTGTCAGAAGGATTGCAATGATTAAGATAAAAATATTGAAATGAGATTCATTTGTTTGCGCTAAAAATTGCATACGCTCATATGTCTTTTGTGGAAAGCCTGTAAGCATCGCATTCCATCCTAGCCAAATAAGAAACAGGATCGTTGAAAATAAAATAATCCCAAACCAATTCAATGCGCTCGCAGCACCTCTTCTTAATGTCTCAATGCTTCCTGCCGCAATGGTTGATAATGGAATCAGAAATGGCATCAAGAGCGATTGATTCGTTTTTGCATAAGAAGCAGTAATGATGAGTGTTGATACGAAAAAAATAATCGGTAATTGAAATTTGGCTTGAGACCACATTTTATGTTTGAATTTCCATAAACCCCAGGCGGCTAGAGGAAGTGCTGGCCAAGCAAACCAAGAAAGATTCTTAATGTAAAAAATATAATTTTGCGTTTGGAATAAATGGAAGCTATTTATCCATGTCATAAATATGTCGTGTTGGTGCCACCAAAGAAGTATTGGCCATACCATTAAAAAAGGTAAGCTCACAAGAAGACTTAAACTTAAAACAAGCCCATAGCGACGCGTTCGCCATATTTCAAAAAATGCTGGTAAAAGTAGTGCTGAAAGCACAAGACTAAGAAGCGGTATGACGCCCCCTGATAAAAAACTTAAGCCTAAACCAACCCCTAGAAGTATGGCCGATCTAAAGGGACGTCTTTTAGAAAGAGCCAAGCCATAAAATCCCATCGTGAGACCTGTCAATGTTGCAATACCGGGCATTAATGTATGAACATTAAAGATGAGACCAACTGATCCTATAAAAATAAGCGCTGCTTGTCTTCCAAAACCGATACCCCATAATTCTCGATTTACCATACCGACCATCAAAATAGTAAGTCCCATCCATAAAGCATTAATGAGGCGACTAGCATCATGGAGTGATATGAAGGGTGTGAGGAGTTTGCCAAGGATGGCCCCAGTCCAATAGTAAAGGGGTGGATTCGTAAGCTTATCTTCGCTTGCAGCCAGAGGTGCTAATACATGACCATTTAATACAGCATGAATCGCACTTATACTCTGGGTCTCATAACCTTTCCAAGGCGCATGACCAAAAAGACCTGCAAATACCCAGATCAGACATAACACCACAAAAGAATGAATTTTGGCCCGCTCGCCTAATCGGCTTCGAGGGGTGGCCATGTTATCTTGCCAGTCGTGTTCGAGTTGAAATCGCATAATTTATAAAAAAAAAGGCAGCCTATGCTGCCTTTTGATATAAGAATAAATCCTTACATGCCATATTTTTGTTTGAATTTCTCAACACGGCCTGCAGTATCTAAAATCTTTTGTTTACCTGTGTAGAAAGGATGACATTGTGAGCAAACTTCAATGTTCATATCTTTACCAACGGTTGAATGTGTCTTGAATTTATTACCACAGCTACATGTGATATTAATTTCAGGGTAATTTGGGTGTGTATCAGCTTTCATAATTTTTCCAACTTTCGTTCAATAGATGCGCATTATCAATGATTTAGGACCAAAAATCAATCAATTTTACGCCTTAACCTCTTCGCATACTGTCAAAGAAGTCATTGTTATTTTTAGTAGCTTTAATCTTGTCCAGCAAGAATTCCATCGCTTCCAGATCATCCATTGGATGTAGAAGTTTTCTAAGTACCCAGATTTTCTGTAAATTATCTTTAGGAATAAGGAGTTCTTCCTTACGGGTGCCTGATTTATTCACATTAATTGCAGGATAGAGGCGTTTTTCAGCCATCTTACGATCTAAGTGAATTTCCATATTGCCGGTACCCTTAAATTCTTCGTAAATCACATCATCCATACGAGAGCCTGTATCAATCAGAGCAGTGGCTAAGATAGTGAGTGAGCCGCCTTCTTCAATATTTCGTGCTGCACCAAAGAAACGTTTTGGTTTTTGAAGTGCATTGGCATCCACACCGCCGGTGAGCACTTTGCCTGATGAAGGAATGACCGTGTTATAAGCTCTTGCTAATCTTGTAATGGAATCTAAAAGGATGACTACATCTTTTTTATGTTCAACAAGACGCTTCGCTTTTTCAAGTACCATTTCAGCGACTTGAACGTGACGTGTCGCAGGCTCATCAAATGTAGATGCAACTACTTCGCCCTTCACAGATCTTGTCATTTCAGTCACTTCTTCTGGTCTTTCGTCAATCAGAAGCACGATCAAAGAAACATCGGGATGGTTCGCAGTAATCGCATGTGCAATATTTTGCATCATGACAGTCTTACCGCTCTTAGGACTCGCAACAATCAAACCGCGTTGGCCTTTACCAATGGGTGCGATCATATCAATCACACGGCTTGTAATATTTTCTTCACCATTGATATCTCTTTCTAATGTAAGAGGTATGGTTGGGAAAAGAGGTGTTAAGTTTTCAAAAAGAATTTTGTGTTTTGTATTTTCTGGCGCTTCGTTATTTACTTGATCAACTTTGACTAGTGCAAAATAACGTTCACCATCTTTAGGCGTTCTAATTTCACCTTGAATTGTGTCCCCTGTATGAAGATTGAAGCGGCGAATTTGTGAAGGTGATACATAAATATCATCAGGACCTGCTAGGTATGAAGTATCCGGTGATCTTAAGAATCCAAAACCATCTTGAAGCACTTCTAAAGTACCATCTCCAAAAATGCTGTCCCCCTTTTTTGCCTTATTTTTTAAGATCGCGAAGATCAGATCTTGCTTTCTCATGCGGCTCGCATTTTCGATTTCGTCTGTGATCGCCATTTCTACGAGTTGTGCAATGGGGAGGTGTTTTAATTCAGATAAATGCATGTTTGGGGGCTTCCGATTAGTCTTACGTTGAGGGGTTTTTAAGGAGGGGTATTAACTTTAGATGTTGCTATCGATAAATGTGGTTAATTGGGATTTTGATAAGGCACCAACTTTAGTCGCTTCGACATTACCATTTTTAAAAATCATTAAAGTAGGAATGCCTCTGATACCAAATTTAGCTGGCGTTTGAGCATTCTCATCAATATTCAGTTTAGCAATCTTTAATTTGCCGTCGTAGTCTTTACATATCTCATCAAGAATCGGTGCAATCATTTTGCAAGGGCCACACCATTCTGCCCAATAGTCGACAAGAACAGGCACAGTAGATTGAAGTACTTCAGTTTCGAATGTTGCGTCTGATAAATGGATAATATTTTTACTCATGGTGACCTCTAATGGATTAAATCTGTAATTAAGCTAGCTAGTGTTACGGGCAATTTATTTT
>CAINIH010000122.1 GCA_903849185.1 uncultured Methylophilaceae bacterium | reverse complement strand
TTTGAAGTAATATAGAATTATTGATATATTTCAACTACAAAAAAGATCTTGAACTTTCAAAAGGCTCCATTGACAGAGGTTTGAGCTGTAAATATTTTCGGCAATTTTAAACGTATAATTTAACTTTATGATTCAACACTATTTCTTAATTATCATCAGTACGGTATTGGTTAACAATATCGTTTTAGTGAAAATTTTAGGGCTATGCCCTTTCATGGGCGTATCTAAAAAGTTAGAAACATCGATCAGTATGTCTGCGGCTACCGCTTTTGTATTGACTATAGGATCAATGACAAGCTGGGCTATTAATCATTATCTTCTTGAGCCTAATGACCTTGTATATTTAAGAACGCTTTCATTCATTGTAGTGATCGCGGGCGTTGTGCAATTTACTGAAATGTTGATGGAAAAAAACTTTCCACTACTTTATCAATTGCTGGGTATTTTCTTGCCTCTGATTACCACTAATTGTGCCGTATTAGGTATTCCTCTTTTGAATGCACAATCAAGTCACACCCTTCTTGAATCTGCGCTATTCGGTTTTGGGGGTGGTATTGGTTTTTCACTCGTATTAATTTTATTTGCATCTTTAAGGGAGCGTTTAGAGGGTGCAGAAATTCCTGCGCCATTTAAGGGTACAGCAATAGCACTTGTTACGGCCTCAATCATGAGTCTCGCTTTCATGGGATTCGCGGGGTTAGATCGTTAAATGATTACTGCATTACTTGTTATGATTTTTCTTGCCATCCTTTTAGGGCTGGTCTTAGGCTATTCCGCAATTAAATTTAAAGTGGATGGCGACCCTATGGTTGCGAGAATTGATGCCATTCTTCCGCAAACACAATGTGGTCAATGTGGTTATCCCGGTTGTAAACCATATGCTACTGCCATTGCGAAAGGTGAAGCTGATATCAATCAATGTCCGCCAGGAGGCGACACGGGCGCCAAAGCTTTAGCAGAATTAATGGGGATGGAGTTTAAACCAGTTAATGAAGAGCATGGGATTCAAAAGCCAAAATCAGTCGCTTTAATTGATGAGTTAACTTGCATCGGATGTACTTTATGCATTCAAGCTTGCCCTGTGGACGCTATCTTAGGTGCTGCAAAACAAATGCATACGATTATTGCAAGCGAGTGTACAGGCTGTGAATTATGTTTACCACCGTGTCCGGTAGATTGCATAACGATGGAACCTGTTCTTGAAAATTCAGAATCATGGAAATGGAAATATCCTATCTATAATATTCAAAAAGCTCAAAAGGCTTAAGCTTTTATTATGCAATTAAAAAATATTTTTAAATTTAATGGTGGGGTTCATCCAGATGAAAATAAAATCGCATCTACACGCCTTCCCATTGCAAAGTTAGCTATTCCAAAAAAATTAGTACTGCCACTTAGACAGCATGTTGGTCATGTTGCAAAAGTTAAAGTTAAACCCGGCGATCAAGTGCTCAAAGGTCAAATAATTGCCGAAGCTGATGGCAATATTTCCGCCTCTATCCATGCGCCCACATCAGGAAAGATCTTAAAAATCAGCGAGGAAATTCTTCCCCATCCATCAGGTCTACCTGATTTTTGTATCACGATCGAACCAGACTTTAAAGATACTTGGATTGAAAAAAAACCTATCTCATGGAAAAAAATAGATAAGACTCAATTAATTGCAGCATTATCACAGTCGGGAATTGTCGGCTTAGGTGGCGCAGTTTTTCCTACGCACATGAAATTAAAGATTAATCAAAATCAAACCATCCATACATTAGTGATTAATGCAGCAGAGTGTGAGCCATTTATTACTTGTGATGATATGTTAATGAGGGAAAGAGCTGATGAAATTATCCAAGGCTCACTCATTGCGCAAACTATACTTGGCGCAGAAAAGTGTGTAGTTGGCATCGAGGACAATAAAATTGAAGCTTACGAAGCTTTAAAAAAAGCTGCTCAAAAAACGGCGGTTGAAATTAAAGTGGTACCCACACTTTATCCAAGTGGCGACGCAAAAAGACTCATTTATCTCTTAATGGGCATAGAAGTTCCGAAAGAAAAGCGTTCTGTAGATCTAGGTATTCAAGTATTTAACGTAGCTACGGTAGCGGCTATTTATAGATATCTTGAGTTAGGTGAACCATCGATCAGTCGAATTGTAACTATTACAGGGGCTGTCAAAACACCTCAAAATTACGAGGTCTTATTTGGAACACCTCTATCAGAATTAATTAAAGCTGCAGGCGGCTCTTCGAATAAAACAAAAAAATTTATCATGGGCGGTCCTATGATGGGATTTGATTTACCATCAATTCATGTACCAGTCACAAAAGCAATGAATTGTGTCATCGAGAGTTCGCCAGAATTATTTCCTGCTCCAAAACCTGTAATGCCTTGTATTCGTTGTGCACGATGTGCAGATGCCTGCCCAGTTAACTTACAACCTCAAGAATTATATTGGTTCTCAAAATCTTCTCAGCTTGAAAAAGCTAGGGAGTACAATTTATTCGATTGTATTGAATGTGGATGCTGCACTTATGTCTGCCCAAGCAATATTCCACTCGTTCAATTTTACAGATATGCAAAAAGTGAAATTATTGCCCAAGACAAATCAAAAGAAGCTGCAAATACAGCAAGAGAAAGAAATGAATTTAGACTTGCAAGAATAGAAAGAGAAAAGAAAGAGCGTGCTGAGAGGCATGCACAAAAAGCTTTAGGGGCTCAAGATAAGCAAACTGAGGATGAGAAAAAATCAACCATTGCTGCAGCGATGGAAAGAGTCAAACAAAACCAACAAGAAAATATAAAAAACTAATATGGAAAATAGATCGCCTTATATTGTTAACGCACCTTCAGTAAGCGTCATTATGCTCAAAGTATTGCTCGCGCTCATTCCTGGCATAGCTTTGTATGTTTATGTATTTGGTTTAGGCGTCATCATTAATATTCTTTTGGCTTCCCTTACCGTCATACTGACTGAAAGTGTAATTCTTGCCATAAGAAAACTACCTATTAAGCCATTCATTTTAGATGGCAGCGGACTTGTCACTGCATGGCTTCTGGCGATATCTATCCCATCAATAGCGCCTTGGTGGATTATTGTTTTGGGTACATTACTTTGTATTATTTTTGGTAAACATCTTTATGGTGGATTAGGTTACAACTTATTTAATCCAGCTATGGTGGGATACGCTATCTTACTAATCTCCTTTCCTTCCATCATGACTCATTGGCAAATACCTACTAATCTTATGGCTAATCATATGAACTGGCTTGATCAGATTAGAATTATTTTTAATAGCAACTTATTCCCAAAAGAAACGCTCGATGCAATGAGTTCTGCCACACCTCTTGATTACATTAAAACACAGTTAACTTTGCATCAACCACTCAGCACAATTGAACAAGACAAAATATTTGGCTTCATTGGAGGCAGAGGACTTGAGTTAATTAATTTGGGTTATCTTGCTGGAGGCCTCTATTTACTTAAAGAGAAAATTATTTCATGGCATTTACCTGCTGCCTTTTTATTTACTTTATTTTTAACGGCACTAATCTTTAATCTTGCAGCGCCAGATACATTCGCATCTCCATTTTTCCATATTATGAGTGGCGGAAGCATGCTTTGTGCTTTCTTTATCATTACCGATCCAGTTAGCGCGCCCACAACGCCTAAAGGAAAAATTTATTTTGGTATAGGTATAGCCTTATTGGTTTTCATTATTCGAATTTTTGGTGGCTACCCCGAAGGTATTGCATTTGCTGTATTGCTTTTCAATATTTGCGCACCTCTCATAGATAGTCTTACGCAACCAAGAATTTTTGGTCATAAATAAATATATGTTTAAAGATCATTTAAAAAAAATATCTACGACTGCAGTC
>CAINIH010000121.1 GCA_903849185.1 uncultured Methylophilaceae bacterium | reverse complement strand
ATATCAAAGCGTGTGTTCCGCCTGTCCCTGATAATTTAAATCGAAGCTATCCAAGCGGACACACAACACTAGGGTACGCGATGGGCATTATTCTCGCGAATCTTATCCCGGAAAAGGCAAAAGAAATTATGGAAAGAAGCCGTTTGTATGGTGAGAATAGAATTAACTGCGGGGCTCATTTTCCATCCGATGTATCCGGCGGCCAAGTTTTAGGCGCCTTAGTTGCGAATGAGCTACTTAAGAATAATGAATTTCAATTACTCATGAAAGCTTCAAAGGAAGAGCTCACATCGGCTGGTTTAACTCATTAAAATTAAGCTAGGAAATGCTTGGCGTAACGAGGGTTAATATCTTTTATGAATAACATCGTTAAAAAATCTGCTGTATTAAAATCTGGATCCCAAGCAGGATCACCACATACTTTGGCACCGATGCGTAAATATCCTTTTAATAGAGCTGGTGGCTCGACATCTAAATCCTGATCAAGCTCATGTATAGGTAGAGGTAATTTTGGTGTGACACGATATTCAACATTTGATAAATGAGATTGGTTAATTTTTTTTGCTAAGCTTGCTGCATAATGGCCACCATCACCCATGGGAACACTTGCACAACCTATCATGACTTCGTATCCATGTTTTTTCATATATTGAGCTAAGCCACTCCATAGGGCCATGATCACCCCACCAGTCCGATAATCTTTATGGACACATGAGCGGCCTACTTCAACCATCTTGTCTGATAGGTGAGTAAGACGATCTAAATTAAATTCTAAATCCGAATAATAAAATCCTGCTTCTTTAGCTTTATGAGGAGCCAGTACCCGATAGGTGCCTATCACCTTTAATGTCTCTGTGTCACGAATGAGAAGATGATCACAATATTGGTCCAAGACATCCTTATCTATTTTTTCATAATTAGAAGGTAAGTGAGCGCCCATTTCCTCAGCAAAGACTTTATATCTTAATTGTTGCGCCTCTTTCACATCATTATCATTTTGCGCCCATGAGATTTGAATGTTATCTTTTTGAGTATGTTGAGATGAGTGTTCTTGCTTTTGAATAGCCAATTCATTCAACAAAGCTGGATCTAAAGTTAATTCGCTCATATAAAGCCCTCTATAAAGTTTGTACTACTTTAAAAGTGAAATATGTCATTTGTGTGAAGGTAGTTTTAATTTTTTATGACAATGAATGCTTATGCCAGTCAACAAGTTTTAATTTACCTTTTTTTGTTTCAACAAGAGCTGTCAAGCTCTCAACCCAGTCGCCATCGTTATAATATTCAACCCCATGAATCTTTTTTATGGCTGCCTTATGGATGTGCCCACAAATGACGCCATCACATTTCTTTCTTTTGGCTTCTTTAGCCATAAGCTGCTCAAAGTTTTCAATGTAACCTACGACATTTTTGATTGAGTTTTTAACGTACGAAGAGAATGACCAGTAATGAAATCCATACTTATGTCTTAATGCGTTGGAGTAATGATTAATTCTTAAGATTACGTAATAGAGGCCGTCACCTATAAAAGACAGCCATTTTGCGTAAGAGATAATATTGTCAAATAGATCTCCATGCGTGACCCACAATCTTCTGCCGTCGAGTGTTGTATGTATCAGATCATTCTTAATTTCAATATCACCAAAGGTCATATTGATAAATTGGCGGCCAAGTTCGTCATGGTTGCCAGGAATATAAATAACTTTTGACCCTTTTCTTGCCTTTCGAAGAAGTTTTTGAATGACATCATTGTGTTCTTGGGGCCAATACCATTTCTTCTTAAGGGCCCACCCATCAATGATGTCTCCTACAAGATAGATTGTTTCTGCGGTGTTATTTTTAAGGAAGTCGAGTAGATACTTAGCCTTACACTCAGTAGTGCCAAGATGAACATCAGAAATCCAGATCGCACGATAACGTTTCATATGTGAGCATTAAATATGACAAGTGTGAAAGTTTCGTGACAGAACAGTGTCACAAATATGACATAGAAGTTGATTAATATAGCCTCATGAAAACTTTTAAGATAATTCTGCATATAGCGTTAGTGATCCCTTTATGCCTCCTCATTCTCATATCAACAAAAAATCAACAAGAGAGAATCATTCGGTTTTGGTGTAAAAGACTTCTAGCTATCTTTGAAATACATGTTGAAGTAACTGGATTGGAAACCTATCTTGCCAATCAAAAAAAATATTTAATGGTAGCCAATCATATTTCATGGATGGATATCATTGTCATTCAGTCGATTAAGCCATGTATTTTTGTGGCAAAGTCAGATGTCGCTTCTTGGCCTCTCTTCGGGTGGGTTGCGCAAATGACAGGTACAATATTTATTAAGCGTGACAAAGTATCTGACATCAAGAAAGCCTTAAAAAAGATGAAGCGTCGTTTGATTAAACGATCAGTATGTATCTTTCCTGAGGGAACCTCGTCCAACGGTCGATACCTATTGCCATTTAAGAGTAATTTATTTCAATCCTCAGTCGATACACAAAAAAGTATACTTCCGCTCTGTTTGAGGTATGAACAGAAAAATACTTATACTGACAAGACTGCCTTTGTGGATGATATGTCTCTTTTAGATTCCATCATTAAAATTAAACAAGAGAATGACATTCGGGCTATTGTTGAGGTCCTGCAGCCCATAAGGCCTAGATACAACAGAAAAGAATTGGCGAGCTATACACAAGAGATTATTCGTAATAATTTATCTCAAAATTTGTCATAAAAAATTCACAATTAGATATTAAAGTAACACCAAATATCTATTATGGATAAATGCTATGCCCAATAAGCTCCGCTTGTACATGAACCAATTTCATCATGTTGACAGTCATTTATGCATCACATTCAATAGAACTAGCCACAATATTCTCATCAGAAATTTATTCAAAGCAATTAGCCGTCTTGGAGACGGGGTTTTTTGGTTCAGTTTGATGGCTGTGATGTTATGTATTGACCGGGAACGAGCGCTATTGCCTGTCCTTCATATGGCAGTCGCCGGATTAGTCGGCACAATGATTTATAAGTGGTTAAAAGTAAGAACTCTCCGACCACGCCCTTACAATGTGCATCAGCAAATTTCTTTAAGAACTATTCCTTTGGATCAGTTTAGTTTCCCTTCAGGCCATACACTTCATGCAGTTATTTTTACCTTAGTCGCCATCCATTATTATCCTGCGCTCTCCGTGGGCCTGATTCCATTTAGCATCTTAATTGGACTGTCGAGACCTATTTTAGGACTTCATTACCCAAGCGATGTTTTGGTAGGTGCTTTTATTGGGTTTTTTATTTCACTCATTTCTTTTTATATTATCTAAATGAATATACTTTTTATCTCAGACGTTTTCTTTCCTCGTGTTAACGGAGTCT
>CAINIH010000120.1 GCA_903849185.1 uncultured Methylophilaceae bacterium | reverse complement strand
CTTGTTTACCTAGTTGAATTTGTTCAACACCTGCACCAATACAATGAGCACTGGTTGAACATGCGGAAGTAATCGCATAGTACACTCCTTTAATTTTGGCACCCGTTGCAAGACATGCTGAAACGCCACTCGCCATAGCTTTAGTGACCATGTAAGGGCCTACACGTCGAATACCTTTTTCTCGAATAGTATCTATGCCGTCTAGAATACTTTCATGAGAAGCACCTCCTGCCCCCACAATCAAACCGGTGCGTATATTTGAGACCATAGTTTCGGACAATGCTGAATCTGCGATCGCTTCTTGCATAGCAAGCCAAGCATAAGCATGACCTTTCGCCATAAAGCGGAATAATTTACGATCGATTAACTCTTCAAGATTAAGATTTTTGATAGAGCCTGCAACATGTGAGCGTAATCCCATGGCAGCATAATCTGGCTGAAATGTAATGCCAGAACGAGCATGGTATAAGCTATCTTTAACTTCTTTTTTATTATTACCCAGACTAGATACGATCCCTAGTCCAGTAACAACAACACGACGGGTCATGCGTCGCCTCCCATTAAATAACGATCAAAAATTGTCAGTGCGCGTAAATAAGCCCACACGCAAATCTTTAGCATGGTAAATCTCTCGGCCATCGACTGACATTTTAGCATCAGCGATGCCCATGATTAATTTACGCATAATTACTCTTTTTAAATCAATAACATAGGTAATTTTTTTTGCTGTGGGTAATACCTGGCCTGTAAACTTAATTTCGCCGCCGCCAAGCGCGCGACCACGGCCTAAGCCGCCTTTCCAGCCCAAATAAAAGCCCATTAATTGCCACATAGCATCAAGCCCTAAACAGCCTGGCATCACGGGGTCACCCTCAAAATGACAACCAAAGAACCAGAGGTCTTTATTGACATCTAACTCAGCAATAATTTGGCCATTGCCATATTCGCCGCCCTCGTCCGTAATGGAAACGATACGATCAAACATAAGCATAGGAGGTAGTGGAAGTTGTGCATTGCCTGGGCCAAACATCTCTCCACGACCACAAGACAAAAGCTCTTCTTTTGTATAGCTATTTTTTTTAGACATTGAGTTTATGAGCTGCTGATAAAAAGATTGTGAAAAATTTTTGTTTGATAACACAAGTATTTTATCGTGTTTTTATCTATTTACCCTTATAAATTATTAGGCTACTATGAAAATCATAGTAAAACACTCAACTAACAATTTCATCTATTAGGGATTCGATATGAGCGACCAAAATCTGGCCGACTGGAGAAAGCTTGCAGTCAAACTTGAAGCAGAAATTAATAAAGTTATCGTAGGACAAGAGAGTCCTATCAGACTTATTACCACTTCAATTTTTGCGCGTGGTCACGTTCTTCTTGAGGGTGATGTGGGTGTTGGAAAAACAACGCTCTTAAAAGCCTTTACGCGTGCAATTGGTGGTGGCTATCAACGTATCGAAGGTACGATTGATCTTATGCCAAATGATCTTATCTATCACACTTATCTCGGTGAAGATGGAAAGCCGCATGTCAGCCCAGGCCCTATTCTGATGTCAGGCAGTGATTTATCTATTTTCTTTTTCAATGAAATTAACCGTGCAAGACCGCAGGTGCATTCATTGCTCTTAAGAATCATGGCAGAAAAAACATTGTCCGCATTTAATAAAGAACATCACTTTCCGCATATGGTGGTATTCGCCGATCGAAACCAAGTAGAGCGTGAAGAAACATTTGAAATTCCTTCAGCAGCGCGCGATCGTTTCATGATGGAAATACCTATCCTCATCCCAAAAGCGGATCAGATGATGAAAGACTTAGTCTTTGAAACAAAATTTCATAACGCAGATAAGCTTATTGAAGAGGTTAAGCCTGATCTTATTAAATTTAATAAACTCAATGAGCTTTCAGAAACGATTCAAGAAAATATTAAAGCGACAGATGCATTAAAAAATTACGCATTACGTTTATGGAAAGCTACAAAAAATCCTGGTGATTACGGTATTAAATTATCTGATATTGATATGAATCGACTTATCGTATCAGGGGCTAGCCCGCGCGGCATGAGTATGATGATGAAAGCAGCGCGTGTGAATGCATGGCTCAATGATCGCACATCAGTGACACCTGCTGACATTCATGCGGTATTCCACGAAACCATTGCCCATCGACTCGTATTTAATCCTGTATATGAAATGAGAAGAACAGTCATTGCACGTGATTTAACCAATGGCATTTTAAACGTTATCAACGCACCTTAAATCACATGGTTCAACCCTCTCCATTATTTGATTACCACATCGGTTGGAAATCTAAAGGCAAACACCCTGGTCGCCACAAAAGCAATCAGAGGGGCATGGGTATAGAGTTTGCAGGACACACGACGCTTCTTTCTTATCCTGATCCAAGACGTATTGATATTCGTCAATCGATTCGAGATCCCTTAGGTGAGATTCATGTCAAAATATTTAATCAGCGAAGTGCAACACCGGTGATGATCGTATGTGATTTATCTGCCAGCATGAATTTTGGTGGAAAAAATAAAAAAATTAATCTGGCGGCTGAAGTCGCACAATCGATAGCGCATTCAGTAATAGATCGTCATGACGCCTTAGGTTTGATTGGTTTTGATGATGAGATTAGAGAAGATTGGTTAGCGCCCGTATCATTTAGATCGCAACATGCATTCACACTCATCAACGAACTTAAAAACTTTACATCAGCTAATAAATCCAATCGAGCGATCAAGGATCTCTATCAATATATGCCTCGTGAACGCTCGCTTATTTTCTTTATCTCAGACTTTCACATGCCAGAAATTGAACTAGAAAATTGCCTGTCTAATCTGATGAGGCACCACGTAGTACCTGTCGTTCTATGGGATAAAAAGGAATACATCAATTTGCCTAGTTTTGGCATCGTCACAATTACCGATCCTGAAAGTGGCAAGAAGAATACTCTTTTCTTAAGAAAAGAATTAAAAGAAAAAATTGTGGATTCATTTGAAAAAAGACGCGCTGTCATAACGAAAGCGTTTATGAATTTTGATATCCCGCCTTTTTTTGTAGATGAACATTTTGATGCCAATAAAATGACCGAATACTTTAATCAATTCGTGGGCGCTTAACGATGATGAAATATCTCGTTTCCTTAATGATGCTCTTACTATCCATATCGAGTTTTGCGCTTGATGTTCAAGAGTGGCCAGATATCCAAGAAGGTATTGTTTCGATCAAAATAAAAGAGCCGCCACACCGAGTGGGATACACCGTGGGAGATAAATCAGAAAGACATGTGGAAGTCACCATTAAAAAACCTTATGTCCTCATTAAAGAATCTTTACCTATCCCGGGCTATGAAAGAAAATATAAAGGGCAAGATTTAGGCATCGTGTTAGATGCGATGAATCATGTATATAAAGAAAATAAAACATCATCTACTTTAGTCCTTGATCTTACCTATCAAATTTTTACAAATAATGTGGTCGCTAAACCAGGATTTTTACCTGCCGAATACATACGCGTTTTAAATCCAAATGACCCCGAAAAGAAAGTGTTTAAATATCGAATTCCTGAGTATCAAATTGCGATCTCTCCTTTATCTATTTTTGGAAATATAAAAATTGAAGAAGATATGAGTCCATTAAGAGGTGTTTTTCTAATTGATGAAAAAAATCCTATCAAAACTTTAAAAATTTCGGGCATCATCGCACTCTTCTCTTTATTAGGCCTCCTTTATATCTACAGCCAATATGCATGGCTACCCAATGCGCGAGGAATCTTTGCTAGAACTCATCGCTCAATTAATAAAGTGAAAGCAACCCCGGCTAACATTCAAAAAGCAATCACAGAAATGCATCGCGCTTTTGATCTGGTCACTGGAAAAACACTCTTTAAAGATAATCTTCAAGATCTTTATGCAAAAAATAGTTCATTTGAAAATATCGACAATGAACTTCGTGAATTTTTTAAACTTTCCACACTTGTATTTTTTAACACTTCAAATAAAAAATATGATCATGAAGAGATACTCAAATGGCTTAAAAATTTCTCAAGACATTGTCGAGATTGTGAAAGAAAACTGATAGTTGATAAAAAATCTCTCGTGGTAGGTGTTGCTAAATGACATTTTCATTTCCATGGATCTTATGGTTTATTCCTTTAGCTTTTATACCACTTCTTTTTAAAGAAGCGTCTTTACAATATTACTCATGGAATGAAATGATTCCAAAAGATCGCCTCTCAAGAATTATTGCGATGGTCTTAAAATTTATCGCGACTCTCATTTTGTTAACGATCATCCTAGGATTGAGCGGCCCACATTCTCTCCAAAGAGAGATTGAAAAAACAGGTATAGGCGCTCAAATTGCTTTGGTGCTTGATCGAAGTGCGAGTATGGATGATCCATTTGCAGGTAACGATCAGTCTAAAGTGGGCGAAATGAAATCAGCAGCAGCAGCAAGATTGATTACAGACTTTGTGAACTCCAGAAAGAACGACATGATTGGCATGGCTTCTTTTAGTAATTCTGGCATGTATGTTTTACCGCTGACTGATAATAAAAATGCCATTATTTCAGCTGTAAAAGCCACTGCAGGTAATGCATTATTTCAAACTAATATTGGAAGCGGACTTACGACAGGCGCTGAATTATTTAATAAAGTGCCCGATTCAGGCTCAAGAGCCATGATTTTACTCTCAGATGGCGCAGGTCGAATTGATGCAGCCACTCAAGAAAAGATTAAAGATTGGTTGGGTCGTTTTAAAATTAGTCTTTATTGGATTGTATTAAGACAACCAGGTGGTATCAGTATTTTTAATACTTCATTTAAGGCGAGAGATGATGAACCGCTACCACCTCAAATCGAACTCAATGAATTCTTTAAAACACTTCATTCACCTTTCCAAGCATATGAAGCTGAAGATCCAAAAACACTCCAAAAAGCTATAGAAGATATTAATCAGAAAGAAAAGAAACCCATTAAATATTTAGAGAAAATTCCAGGACAAGATTATTCAACACATTGCTTTGTCGCCGCAACGCTCATGATGATTGCTTTATTAACACTTAAACTGATCGAGGTAAGATCATGGCTATAATCACAAAAAATATTTTTAGCACCAAAAAACTTACTTGGTTTTTTACACTTCTTCTCTTTATTTCGCTTGGTGTATTTATTAAACAATTGATTGAATTAAAAAATATACAGGCGTTTAATCAAGAGATTGCTGAAGGTAAATCACCTCATATATTTATTAATAGTTTTGAAGCGCGTTATGCAACAGCATATTGGCTCACTACTAAAGAGAGATATAAAGAAGCTAATATTCTTTTTTCAAATCTTCTACCTGTTGCTTCGTCTTCACAAAAAGCAGCTATCCATTACAACATTGGCAATATTTTCTTTAGACGCGCATTAGCACTGAATGGTACGGATATGACAGTCAAAAATGAAACTGAATATTTATTTAGACAAGCAAAAGCGGCTTATATACTTTCTATTAAAATAGATAACACAGCATGGGATGTAAAACATAATCTTGATCGTGTACTTATGATATTACCTGCCAACCCAACACCTGGCATTGGGGACTCAGACTCACCTGGACTCATTTTAGGTAATGTTCCTGTAGGTTTGCCTTAAATCTATGAAAGAGTGGCTTAAGAAAATAAAATCGAGATCCAATCTCGATTTTGACACTGTCTCACTTATTTTATCGATTGGATTTATGATGCTCGCCATTATTAATCCATCAATACCGCTCAAACATAATATCTATAACTATATGTTTGTGACTGATATCTCGCAAAGTATGAATACAATCGATATGTCTGTCATGAATAAACCCATCTCAAGACTTGAATACATGAAGCATAGCCTCCATGAAATTATGTCTGAATTGCCCTGTGGAACAAAAGTAAGTATTGGTATGTTTGTAGGTGTGAGTGTGGCAGCATCATACACACCCATTGAAGTCTGTGAAAATTTTGATGCCATTGAAGACACGATTGATCATTTAGACTGGCGTTCAGGTTGGTCAGGCAATTCTCGTATTCGAGAATCTTTTTTTAATTTAGCGCGCTTAATTAGAAGCTTTCCCGAAAATTCTCAAGTCGTTTACTTTACAGATGGTGAAGAAGCTCCAAAGCTTCACGCATTTAATACAAAAGACCTCTCTCAATTTCAAGGTGGCAATGATTGGGTGATTGTAGGGATTGGAAGCTTAAAAGGTGCGCCTATTCCAAAATTAGATGGTAAAAATCAACTCATAGGCTATTGGTCAAATGAAAGCTTTGCATTGCAACCAGGTATTGCACAGATCTCAGAAGCAAATATTGGTACACGAGATGATCATGTAGCAGGTG
>CAINIH010000119.1 GCA_903849185.1 uncultured Methylophilaceae bacterium | reverse complement strand
CTTGAGCCTATAGCAAAAATTAAAATTTCAAGAGATGACATTAAACATGAAAATGAAGTGCTTCATAAAGCATTAGATGTGCTCTTTCATTACGTAAAGATAATAGAAACTTTAAACGCATTCAAGGGTAAGGCAGGTAGGAAGACATACAAAGAAAACGAAAAAGTTATGCATATAGCTCTTGAGGATTATATTAAAAGCTTAAATGGAATTAATCCAACATATAAGGCGTTCAAAGCTCATTGGAATAATCCAAAGAAATATAAACTTCCAGAAGAAGACAAAGTATCCAATATTATAAAAATAACAAAAGATGGCGTGAAACATAGAACTGCATTATTTAATGGAGTTGGGGAGGATAAACTACAAAAGTTTTATAAAACATTCATTAAAAACAAAGAAAAAAGAATAGGCAAATTAATAGAGCTTAATGTTTTAGACAAAATGGCTAAAACGGAAACTCGATTGTCAGACTTTTTGAAAATGAAATGAAGTATTAATTATTAATACCTATGTCAAAGAATAATAACTAGCAATAATGCCTCATCTTAATTAACAAAGGACAATAAGATGAGCACTCAAACTACACAACAAGAAAATCAACTACTTGATATCGAGGCCGTTTCCAAACTAACAACTCTAGGCAAATCAACAATTCGCTTATGGGTTGCACAAACAAAGTTTCCAAAACCATTAGAGCTAGGTTCAAACAAGAAAGTATGGCGTGTTAAAGATATAAATACTTATATTGAATCCAAAATAATTTTAGATAACTAATTTTGGCTAAATATTATGAAAAAGGCGAGACTGGTTCATACGTAGCCATCTTCCAATGCGTTATTAGAAGTAAGGCATATACAAGCCTATCTGCCCATGCAGTAAAGCTTTTATATGACTTATTAGCTCAATATAATGGGAATAACAATGGTGATTTATCTGCACCATTTAGCACTATGAGCAGGGATAGGAATTGGAGATCCAAAGGAACCTTAAATCGAGCAATTAAAGAGTTACTAGAAGCAGAATTGATTGAAGTTAGTAGGCAGGGCGGAAGGCATAAATGTAGTCTATATGCTGTAACTTTTTATGCTATTGATGAATGTAAGGGTAAGTTAGATATTAAAGCCACATTAACTCCAAAAAGTTCATGGAGAAAAAAAGATCCTCTACCTGATATAAAACAACTTCAAAAAAGGAAAAAAGAAAAAGATGATGCGACTTTAATTAAGATGATTATTGATAGACAAAAACTTGTTATATCAAATTAAAATCGTACCCCGTATGAGTGTCAATATAAGAGTAACTGATATCCACATAGACCCAATTCTCTTATGACATTTATTGAAAACATTCTGACAGGGTCTTATTGGGGGCAATCACAAATAATCGTACCCCACATGAGTACACCTTTATATATTTACCATATCTATGTATGAATTATCTTATCAATTATGAATAATATTACCGACAACAACAGCCCTGTAACGCAAGGCAGTTCTCAAGAGATATCTATACCTACCCCTAACAAAATTGACCTTAAATCAATAGATGATGTGCGTCTGGAGATGGCTAAAGTCTATCGCTCAATGAAAGGAAAAGAGATACAAGCTAGCGATGGTACAAGATTTGTTTATGTATTGGCTCAAATAGGGAAAATGATTGAGATTCATGATATTGAACAACGATTAACTGTGCTTGAGAACAAAAGAGTCAAATGAATACTCAACTCTTGAAAAGAATTCAACTCTTAGAAAGTGAGTATTTAATTGAGCATTCAGCTAGCACTAAAATCATTGTCAGATTTATTGAGCCATCCAGCCCCAATGAAAATTCATTAATGAGAGTTAGGGCTGGTGATGACGTTTATGAGCGCATAGCTAATGAATCAGAAAATGACTTTGTTGAAAGGGTTCTTGATTTGACTAATGAAATTTTACTTATTCAGGCGACTGTTTGAGGGCATCCAAAATTTGTGTATG
>CAINIH010000118.1 GCA_903849185.1 uncultured Methylophilaceae bacterium | reverse complement strand
GCAAACGACTACCGTGATTGCTATACAGCACCCTCCCATGCAACCACCAGTAATAGCTAAACCTTCTGAATATTTTTTTAGAAGCTCCCAGTCAAATCGTGGGTCTCCATAGTAAGAACCATCAAGCCAAGCTTCGCTGGACAAAGACCAAAGGTTGGTAAGACCTGTTTGGTTAAGAGCAATAATGGTCATATGATCATAAAACTCGCCCTTTTTACCAACTTTTTGATGACGGTCATCAGTAAAATAACCTTCCATACCAAAAATTGGTTTAATGCCATACTTATCAGCTTCACGTTGAAAACTAAAATGACCAGAAACTTCGCCATGGTCAGTTAGTGCAATAGAAGACTGACCTAAATCTACTGTCCTCTCAACAATTGAATTGAGAGTGCTCAACCCATCAAGAAATGAATGCTCGGAGTGAACATGAAGGTGTACAAGGTTATCCATTATTCCTTATCTTAACAGTAGATCTAAGTCAGTCTTTAAACTATTCAACCGTAAGGGCTGTCAACAAGCTTAGATTGAAGCTTCTCGGCAAAAGTCTTCTCATTAATATCCGAATCAATAGAAGTATCTAAAGTAGCACCAACGCTAGCCGGAGCCTTTGTCACTTCACTCTTTTCCGTATTAATACCATGCAAACGAGAAAGATAATAGTCTTCGCTACCAATATGCGTTAAGAAATTCTCAAGATCAGGCATAAACTTACTATAACGAGAATCCATATTTTCAATTGGCTTAGGAGGAAGTGGGAAAGATACGTAAACAGTATCAAGTTCCTTACCTTGACGGTGGATCTCTATGTCGAAATCACGTAAAGAACCATACTTCTCATGTACAAGGGCTATGGTGTTCCAGAAATTACGCATAGACTGGTTTATAATACCAACCACTGGCCTCTTCTTGCGTACAATTCCCTGGGGAGTTTCTTCGTCGTAATCAACAACTTGATCCTCGTAACCAACTACCTTGGCTACACCATCAATTGTTTCATAAACAGCTTGACGAACTACTGCAATCCCATATCCAGCATCACGCTTGTAAACTTTTTTCTCACAAAGCTCACACGGAGCATCAAACACAGAACGGCAAACAAAGTTAGCATTCTTACCATTATGAGTCTCTACCATGCTATGGATGGCTACAACAAGTGTATCCTCAATATCAGTAATGAAACGAAGGACCTTTGTTTCGCCATTCTTCCATGAAATCCAATTAGTTTCTAGGTAGTCTTTGTTGCCTAGCCCACTTGAAAGGGACGCTTGGATGGCCTCACGGCCTTTTTTAATTGACATATTCTTATCTTTCTACTAGCTGTTTGCCTTATGGCCTACATATTTATTATACATGTAATTAGTCCCATTTTCTAATTATTTTGCAATAATCTAGGTACCAATTTTTTTTTGTTTCTTTTAACAAAAAATATGATAAAGGTTCGATGTTGGGTTCATATGATATATCAACATAAACCATTTCTCCCCACTTTTGTTTATTTTTTAAAAATTTATTACTAAGAACTACCCTTACTGGATTTGTATTATTAGATCTATGATTGAAAACACTAATGACTTGCATCCATTGAAGCGCAAGCTCGTAGTTTTCTTTAATACCAAAATCTAAATAATATACATATGTTTTTTGGGGTTCAATTATAATTTCTTTTTTTGTAAGTTTTTTGCCACTGGCCACTTGTTGTATTAATTTTTCTATACTTGTTTTTAAACAATCGTAATCAATTCGTCGAGAAGAAGTGAGGACTTTATAAGCTTCAATAAGATTTGAATCATGTCCTTTTTCTTTAACCAGGTTTCTAAATTTGTCTTTGATTTCATGCGTCCCCCATTCTTTAATGTTTGGATCAATACCAAGAATTTTATAATACCCTTCAACATCTGCAATGTATTCTTTTTTTCTTTTTACTAAATCCAATGAAGACGGATATTCTATACCTTTAATTCTTTTAGGCTTAGATTCCATTCTAGCATATTCTTTCGTTGATTTATAAGATAATCAAGGGGATCGCCTACAGATGCAGGGTCTTCGTTATCTTCTTCTAGGATAGTTACCATATTTGTTTTAGATAAACAATTTACAAGATAAGAACTTGCTTTTCTGCCAGCTGAATCTCCATCCATCCAAATACATACGTCTTGAAATTGTCGAATCAAATGCACTTGGTAATTAGAAACGCTTGCGCCAAAAGTAGATACAACGTTGCTGATACCCAATGACTTAAGTTTTAATACTGACATGGGTGATTCTACTACAATAAGTTCTTCATTTTGATCTAAATTATCGTAATTGTAAAGACTCCAGGCTTTGGGGAAATTTTTTGAATTTTTATATTTTGGAGGCCTTGGGTCTGCCGTCAACTTACGACCTTGCCACCCCACCAGTTGCTTATTAAAAATATGTGGAATAATAATACGAGGAACGTTTAACTTTTGTGAGTTTTTTCCATCATAAACCCATTCTTCCCCAATTTCCCTCAAACCTATTTTCATTTCTTTTTGAACTTCACGAGAAACCCCACGGGAATCCATGTATTCAGTTTCTTGAATCCAGCTTGAAATTATGTTTTCTGAATAAACAGGAATATCAATTTTTCCTTTTGGAGCACTTTTGGAAAGATTTTCTTTTAATTTATCAATAAACTTTTCATAATCAACTATTGACCCTGTTGAATATTCTTTTACTCTTGCTATGGCTTGGTTAGATGTTAAATCAAGAATGTTTTCTACAAGCCAAAATATTGATCCGCCACCGCAAGTAAAACAATTAAAAAGCAAAGTCTTTTTATTTAAACTAGCAGATGGGTTTTTATCTCCATTTTTATGCATACCAAAAGGCAATTTACAAGAATGCCCAAGCTCATCACCATTTTCATATATTTCTTGGACACCACAAAGATCTTGAAGTAAAGCAACTACGTCTAAGCCTTCTGCTAAGTCTTTAAATAATTCATCTGAATTATTCATTGACAAAAACCCTATTGACTTTAAGGTCTGTTTGATTTTTTAAATTGAAATTCATAAGCCATGACTGAATATTAGAACGGCGAGTTTTAAGAATATCAATAACTAACGCTTCTTGTTGCTTCATTTCGTTGGTAGCTGAAATACCAAAAGCCCAGTCTACAATTTGTTCTACCTGAGATGACAACCCAATATGCTCAAGCCCACCACGTCCATGGTTAGTTTTCATAGATTCACGGTTGAACTGAGCAAGCCAAACAGATGACATTTTCATTTCTCTTGTTAAAGAGGCAACATCATTGACGGCTTCTGCCATCTCTAAACTTTGAAAGTTTGAACTAGACCCATAATTTCTTGTAGATGTAAGCCAACTTAGTTGGTCACCAACAAACATTTCTGCTCCCCATTGCTTAGCACGAGAATAAAGCTCAAGAACAGTCCGCTCATCACGGCGCTTAGGAGTATCAATCATAAGATATTCACCGAAACTCTCCACTTCTTCACGAGCACGCTTCAACATTTCAATTTCTTCTGGAGTTAATTGACCACGTTCATAACGAGCAAACGGTACGCCCGATACAAGGCAGTCGAGGCGCATCATAGTAAGTTCTTTACTCAATTCGAGTGATGCAAAATAAACTTTTGTTCCACGCCTGGCTGCTTCTACGGCAATCTTTGCGCCTACCCAGGATTTTCCAATGTTTGTCCAACCAACAACTACAGCAAGCTCTGAGGGCTGTATGCCATACATATGTTCATCAATCTCATCCCAACCAAAATAATGACCACGTTTTTTATTAGTCATAGCATCAAAATTGCTATCTACATATTGAGTAATACGACGATTAAAGCCATCACCGTAAAGCTCCATACGCTCTCTAGTGCTCGTGTTACTCTGAATGGTATTTAAATTAACCAATGCATCACGGATAGCTACATCAGGTTCGTCATCAAGCTTTTTAGCTGAATTAAGAAGAACTTCTTGAACCCGCACACGACGATATTTATTAATCAAATCTTCAGAAATCACTTCAGGAAGGTATTCTTCTGAAGGCCATTCGTTCATTTCAAACCAATCGG
>CAINIH010000117.1 GCA_903849185.1 uncultured Methylophilaceae bacterium | reverse complement strand
TGTTTTGCAACCGTAATACCTTCTTCAACGTTTTCAAATTTAACTTGTCCAGCATATTCAGAAATAATTGGACGCGTATGTGGATCCCATGTTGCAAGAACACCGCCGGCCTTAATTGGCTTACCATCTTGAACAACAAGATTTGCACCATAAGGAACTTTATGACGTTCTCTTTCGCGACCACTTTCATCTTGAATAATTAATTCACCATTACGCGAAATAACTACCTGCTCATTTCGAGCGTTCGTTACATATCGCATTGTAGAAGTAAATTGAATAACGCCGTTTGATTTACTTTCAACTTGGCTCACTGATGCTGCTCTAGAAACTGCGCCACCAATATGGAAGGTTCTCATCGTTAATTGTGTACCAGGCTCACCGATAGACTGCGCTGCAATCACACCGATAGACTCACCTTGGCTAATTAATTTACCTCGACCTAAATCGCGACCATAACATTGAGAACAAATACCATGTCTTGTCTCGCAAGTCAGTGCAGTTCTTACTTTGACTTCATCAATACCAAGTGCATCAATTTTTTCAACGTGATCTTCTTCAAGCAATGTACCTTTTGGATAAACCACTTCTTGATTTTCTGGATTCATAATATCAAGCGCGTTTACACGGCCTAAAATACGATCGCGTAATGGCTCTACTACTTCACCGCCCTTAACAAGCGCTTTAGTAACTAAACCATCTTCTGTGCCGCAATCATGCTCAGTCACCACAAGATCCTGCGTCACATCAACTAAACGTCTTGTTAAATAACCTGAGTTAGCTGTTTTTAATGCAGTATCTGCAAGACCTTTACGCGCACCGTGCGTAGAAATAAAGTATTGAAGCACATTTAAACCATCACGGAAGTTAGCTGTAATTGGTGTTTCAATAATTGAGCCATCAGGTCTCGCCATCAAGCCTCGCATACCTGCAAGCTGTCTTACTTGAGCTGCAGATCCTCGCGCACCAGAATCAGCCATCATATAAATTGCATTAAATGATTCTTGATAAAGATCTTTACCATCTTTACCCTTCACATTTTCACCGGCATCATTTTTAACAGGCTCTTCTTTAAGTTGTTTCATCATTGCATCAGCAACTTTGTCACCTGCACGACCCCAGATATCAACAACCTTGTTATATCTTTCGCCTTGTGTCACAAGACCTGAAATATATTGATCTTCAATTTCTTTAACTTCAGATTCAGCAGCTTCAATAAGCTGTTCTTTTTCTGGTGGGACAAGCATGTCATGAATACTGATTGAGATACCTGCTTTTGTCGCATAGGTGTAACCCATGTACATTAATTTATCAGCAAGAATTACTGTCTCTCTAATACCAACACGTCTAAATCCTGCATTAATTAATTTTGAAATTTCTTTTTTCTTTAATGCTTTATTAATTAAATCAAAAGAAAGTCCTGCTGGAAGAATTTCAGAAAGTATTGCTCTACCAACTGTAGTTTCATATCGATTTACTTTGTCAGTAGTTGTGCCATCTAAACCTAATTCAGTTTCTTTAATGCGAACTGTTACGCGCGCATGAATATCAACTAAGCCACTATCAAAAGCACGATGAACTTCTGCCACGTCAGTAAATTTCATACCTTCACCACGTGCAGCAATTTTGTCTCGTGTCATGTAATAAAGACCAAGCACAATATCTTGTGATGGAACAATAATTGGTTCGCCATTTGCAGGAGATAAAACGTTATTAGATGCAAGCATTAAGGTTCTTGCTTCCATCTGAGCCTCTAGAGATAAAGGCACATGAACTGCCATTTGATCACCGTCAAAGTCGGCGTTAAATGCAGCACAAACTAACGGATGCAATTGAATAGCTTTACCTTCAATTAAGATAGGTTCAAAAGCTTGAATACCTAAACGATGTAATGTTGGCGCTCTGTTTAATAAAACAGGATGCTCTCTAATTACGTCCTCTAAGATATCCCAAACTTCTGGTCCCTCTTCTTCTACTTTTTTCTTTGCAGCTTTAATAGTTGTAGAAAGGCCTAACACTTCTAATTTATGGAAAATAAATGGTTTGAATAATTCAAGTGCCATTTTCTTTGGTAAACCACATTGATGAAGTTTTAATTGTGGTCCAACAACAATTACTGAACGACCAGAATAATCAACACGCTTACCTAAAAGATTTTGTCTAAAACGACCGCCCTTACCTTTAATCATATCGGCAAGAGATTTTAATGGTCGTTTATTAGCGCCCGTCATAACTTTGCCACGTCTGCCATTATCAAGAAGTGAATCAACCGCTTCTTGCAACATACGCTTTTCATTTCTAACAATAATTTCTGGTGCTTTAAGATCTAATAATCTTCTTAAACGATTATTTCTGTTAATCACTCTACGATACAAATCGTTAAGGTCTGATGTAGCAAATCTTCCGCCATCAAGAGGAACCAATGGTCTTAATTCAGGAGGTAGTACAGGAAGAATTTCTAAAATCATCCATTCAGGTTTGATACCTGATTTTTGGAATGCTTCAAGCACTTTTAAGCGCTTAGCAATTTTTTTAATTTTTGCTTCTGAGCCTGTTTCAGCTAATTCAGTTCTTAATTTTTCAATTTCACTATTAATATCAAGTGATTTAAGCAATTCTTTAATTGCTTCTGCACCCATCACTGCTGTGAATTCGTCACCAAACTCTTCTACTTTTGCAAGATAGTCATCTTCCGTAAGAAGTTGTCCTCTTGTTAAAGGAGTCATGCCAGGATCAACAACAATAAATGCTTCAAAATAAAGAACGCGTTCGATATCTCTTAAAGCGATATCGAGCACCATACCTAGACGACTTGGTAGACTCTTTAAAAACCAAATATGCGCAACTGGACTTGCTAAGTCAATGTGGCCCATGCGCTCACGACGCACCTTAGATAGCGTAACTTCAACGCCACATTTTTCACAAATCACACCGCGATGTTTAAGTCGCTTATATTTACCGCAAAGACATTCATAGTCTTTAATGGGTCCAAATATTTTTGCACAAAATAAACCATCTCTTTCAGGTTTAAATGTTCTGTAATTAATCGTTTCTGGCTTCTTAACTTCACCATAAGACCATGAACGAATTTTTTCTGGAGATGCTAATGCAATCTTAATTGCATCAAACTCTTCTTCTTGTGTAACCTGTTTAAATAGGTCTAATAAAGCTTTCATCTGTGATCTCCTTAGTTTCTATCGAGGTCAATATCAATAGCTAGTGAACGAATTTCTTTAACCAACACGTTGAATGATTCAGGCATGCCCGCATCAATCTTATGCTCACCCTTCACTATGTTTTCGTATACTTTAGTTCTACCAGCAACGTCGTCTGATTTAACAGTCAACATTTCTTGTAAGGTGTAAGCAGCGCCATATGCTTCGAGCGCCCAAACTTCCATCTCACCAAAACGTTGTCCACCGAATTGCGCTTTACCGCCCAGAGGTTGTTGCGTTACAAGAGAGTAAGGTCCTGTTGAACGAGCATGCATTTTGTCATCAACTAAATGATGTAATTTAAGTACATGCATATAGCCTACTGTGACAGGTCTTTCAAATGCCTCGCCTGTGCGACCATCAAACAATTTAACTTGCGTTTTATTTGCTGAAAATTGCAAGAGTTCTGTTTTTGGATCGTTATCTGGGTAAGCAAGATCTAACATATATTTAATGTCAGATTCAGATGCACCATCAAATACTGATGTAGCGAATGGAACACCATTTTTTAAATGTTGAGCAAGCTCTACAACTTCTTCATCGTTCAATGATTTAATATCTTCTTTTTTACCAGAAGCATCGTTGTAAATTTGATCTAAGAATTTACGAACTTCAGTAATCTTCGCTTCTTCTTTTAACATTTCGCCAATACGAACGCCTAACCCTTTAGCTGCCCATCCAAGATGGGTTTCTAAGATTTGACCGATGTTCATTCGGGAAGGAACGCCTAATGGATTTAATACAATATCCAAAGGTGTGCCATCAGCCATATGTGGCATATCTTCTACAGGAGCGATTTTTGAAACCACACCTTTGTTACCGTGACGTCCGGCCATTTTATCGCCAGGTTGAATTCTACGTTTCACAGCTAAGTAAACCTTAACCATTTTTTGAACGCCTGGAGGAAGTTCGTCACCTTGTGTTAATTTACGCTTTTTCTCTTCAAAACGTTTATCGAATTGTTCTTTAGCAACCGATAAATTATCTTTTAATGTTTCTAATTGTTTTGAAGCGTCGTCATTACCTAAACGAATATCAAACCAATCGTATCTATTAATTGAAGCTAGAAAATCTTTAGAGATTTTTTCGCCTTTTTTCAAGCCTTTTGGACCGCCAGTTGCAACTTTGTTTGTAAGTAATCTTTCGATTCTTCCAAAAGTATCATCTTCTACAATTCTTAATTGATCAGCCAAGTCTTGTTTGAAGTGTTTTAATTGATCATCAATAATTTGCTGTGCTCTTGAATCTCTATCAATACCTTCTCTAGTAAATACTTGAACATCAATAATTGTTCCAGACATACCTGATGGCACTCTCAAACTTGTATCTTTTACATCAGAGGCTTTTTCAC
>CAINIH010000116.1 GCA_903849185.1 uncultured Methylophilaceae bacterium | reverse complement strand
TATTGTACTCTTTAAACAAAATTGTTATTTGCATCTTTTCAAGTTATTCTAGTTTAGTATTGATTATTTCAAAGATTTAATTAATTATTAAATATTAAATGATCAATTTTTTGCACAAAATAATGTTTTGTGATTTTAAATTTTGATAGAATAAAGCATATATAAAATAATAAAATTATAGATTCTCTTCGATACATCAAAGAAAGAGATGCTAAATCCGAATCAGGGTTATAAAAAAATAGTATAAAAACTAAAATCGAGATACAAATGTGAAATAAATAAAACAGAATTAACATTAAAGCGATTGAAAGAATGCCATATGTTACTTTTGGGAGGGCCTCGTCTGCCATTTAATGCGCAGGAGCTACAGGACATTAGAAGATACATCGAAGAGGGAGGTCGGTGTGTGATTATGATGACTGAAGGCGGCGAAACCAAACAAAATACGAACATCAATGCAATGCTTGAGCAAGTAGGCATTAGTGTCAACAGTGACTCAGTCATTAGAAAAACTTTTCATAAGTATCTACACCCAAAAGAGGCTTTTATTGGTAATGGATGTCTCAGTGAAGAACTTGTTAAGTAAGTTTAAATTAATTTCAATAAATTCTTTTTAAAAGAGCTGCAAATGGGCAAACAGAGATAAATGAAGTCAAGCCAGGAAAATATTCAAAAAAATACCGCGATACTAAAGATGAGCTTACCAATAGAGACGAAAACGGAGGACTTAAGTTTGTTTATCCTTACGGAGCAACCATAAATGTTAGAAAGCCTAGTTATGCCATTCTTTCAAGTGGACCTATAAGCTTTCCTGCAAATAGACCTGTAGGTGCATTTTATATGAGCCTTAAAAGAGGAAAACTATTCATTCTTGGATCAATACAATTTTTCAATGATGATTTTTTTGAAAAAGAAGATAATCAAAAAATTCAGGATGCAATTTTTAATTGGATGCTGCATGACCAAGGAAATATTGAATAAAGTATTAAAAATGAACCTGAATTGAGTGAATATCATCATGTTCCAGATATTACAGCGCTAGCAGATAGACTTAGGTCTTGTCTTTAAGAATCAGATGAGTTACCAAAGGATTTCACTACTTTATTTAATGAGAATCTTTATAAATTCGATACTGATCTTATTCCCGAATGTCTTGAGCTTTATAAGACTGTGGGAGTAAAGCATGAACCGTTAACATTGATTCCACCTTAGTTTGAAACTCCTATGCCTTCTCTTTAAGCTGCAGTTTTTCCCCCTTCATTGAAAGAATTGCCACCGCCAAGTTTAGATCTTTATGATCTTGACGAATAATTTGCAAGTGAAAAAATAAAAATGGCTCAACTAACTAACAAATGCACAGACGATGATGTTGAGTATTACATAAAAGAATGCGGAGACATCCTAGGTGTTAGCTCGCAAATCAGCAATCCTGACGATCCTAAAGCAATACTAAATTATATATTTCAAGAGATCTTCAAATACAAGAGTTCCTCCCTCTCCTGAAGTGCTGAAAGCGAGCAAGCAGTGGATGCGCTCTCTAACGTGGTCTTTGCAGCAGGAAAACTTGTCAAACTTAAAGGTGGTGCTATGGGTAAACGGTCGGATGCTGAGTCAGAAGTGGGAAGCTTTAACCCAGCTAATTCAGCACTGGCCAACTCTGATATTGAAAATGCAGGTATGCCTGACTCTGACAACTCCTATGCCGAGCTCAAAAAATTGCATTGATGATATAAATATTTTATAATATATAAATACTGAAGTTTTTCAAGCCTTGGTATTTTATAATTCAAAATGGATTTATTTCGACTGTACGCTTA
>CAINIH010000115.1 GCA_903849185.1 uncultured Methylophilaceae bacterium | reverse complement strand
CTGGTATGACAATGAGTGGGCTTTTAGTTGCCGCATGATTGATACAGCTATTGCTATGATGTCAGCCAAATAAATAGTTGTTTAATGAATATTAAAAGACTTGTCGATTTAGATCTTAAAGATAAAAGAGTTTTTATTCGCTCAGATCTGAATGTCCCCATTCAGAATGGAAAAATTACCTCTCCTAAAAGAATTCTAGCTTCCATTCCCACTATTGAATTTGCTCTTCAAAAAGGCGCTAGTGTGATGGTGACATCTCACTTAGGCAGACCCGAAGAAGGAAAATATAGTAGCGAGGATTCGCTTAAGCCTGTAGTTGATTTCTTAGAGAGCCATCTTAAGTATCCGGTCCATCTTGTTTCAGATTGGGTTAATTCTTCTTTTGATATTGCCCCAGGCCAATTAACGGTTTTAGAAAATTGTAGATTTAATGTGGGTGAGAAAAAAAATGATGAGGCATTAGCAAAAAAATATGCCTCACTGACAGATATTTTTGTGATGGATGCATTTGGAACAGCTCATCGTAAAGAAGCTTCCACATACGGTATTGCAGAATATGCAAAGATTGCGTGTGCAGGCATTCTATTTATAGCTGAACTCGAAGCGCTTGAGAAAGCATTATTAGAGCCTTCTAGGCCTATGATTGCCATTGTAGGTGGAAGTAAAGTCTCTTCAAAATTAAGCATATTAGATACCTTGTCTGACAAAGTAGATCAGCTTATTGTGGGTGGTGGTATTGCAAATACTTTTATCAAAGCCATGGGGTTTGAAATCGGTAGTTCCATGTACGAAGAGGATCTTGTGCCTGCAGCTAGAAAAATAATCGATAAACTAGAAAAGCGTGGCGCTTCACTGCCAGTTATTTCAGATGTTGTTTGTGGTAAAAAGTTTGACGTCAATGAGGTTGCCATTACAAAAAATATTAATGACGTTCATAAAGATGACATGATATTTGATCTAGGTAAAAATTCAGTAAATGAAATTGTGAAATGTATTCATAATGCTAAAACTATTATATGGAATGGACCTGTTGGGGTATTTGAATTTGATCAGTTCGCAAAGGGCACTGAGACGATGACACATGCGATTGCGAATTCCGAAGCATTTTCACTTGCAGGCGGTGGCGATACGATTGCTGCAATAGAAAAATTTAATGTTGCAAAAGATATTTCATATATTTCAACTGCAGGCGGTGCGTTTTTAGAGTTTGCAGAAGGCAAAAAACTTCCTGCTATTGAAATTTTAGAAAGAAGATTTTAAATGGCTCACACTCAATTAACAGAAACATCCATTAAAAGCCTTCCTTTACTTCACAAAGGTAAAGTGAGAGATATATACGAGATTGATGATAAACATCTTTTGATTGTAACGACAGACCGATTATCAGCATTTGATGTTGTGATGAATGAGCCTATTCCTTACAAAGGATTTGTACTTACACAAATGGCTGATTTTTGGTTTCAAAAACTTTCTTATGTGGTTACAAATCATTTATCAGGTATTACACCCGAAAGCGTTGTATCTGAAAACGAGGTAGCTCAAGTGAAAAATCGCGCTATTGTCGCACGTAAATTAAAAGCACTTCCTATTGAAGCTATTGTTCGGGGTTATTTATCAGGCAGTGGCTGGAAAGATTATCAAAACACACAAACAGTATGTGGCATAAAACTTCCACAAGGTTTAAAAGAATCTGCAAAATTAAATGAGCCTATATTTACACCTTCCAGTAAGGAAGCGGTCGGGCAACACGATGAAAACATTTCATACGAAGAATGTGAGGCTCGTATTGGAAAAGAAATTGCATCACGTATTAAAGAAATTAGTATTAAGTTGTATCAAGAAGCATCGGCTTTCGCATTGACAAAAGGCATTATTATTGCGGATACAAAATTTGAATTCGGTTTGGATGACAAAAATAATTTAGTACTTATTGATGAAATATTAACGCCGGACTCTTCTCGTTTTTGGCCTTTGGATCAATATCGCGAAGGTACATCTCAACCAAGTTTTGATAAACAATTTATTAGGGATTGGTTAGAAAGTAGCGGATGGAATAAAACACCCCCGCCCCCTTCTTTACCATTGGATGTGATTACAAAAACTAGTCAAAAATATTTAGAGGCTTTTCAAAAACTTACAGGCCAGGATATTAAAAAATAATTAAATAAAAAAGGCGCCTATAAGG
>CAINIH010000114.1 GCA_903849185.1 uncultured Methylophilaceae bacterium | reverse complement strand
TCGAAAGGACGCTCTTTTACTTTCGATGGCTTTTTCTACGATTATCAATCCATATGCGGTTGCAATGGGTTCCATATCTTTAATTGTTAGTGGACCCCGTGGATTACACTCAGGGCAGGCAATTTCACCGATAATTTTTTTTAAATTGGGCAACTTCATTTGGAATGCACAGCCACACTGATTGCATTTTAAGTTAAGAATTTTGCCATTATTTTGATTATCAATTAAGGTTGAACTTTTTCCCGATGCAATTTTGCGAATTATTTCCATAGGAATTAATGTGCGCTGCCTGAGTCTCTCTATGTGGCAGTACTTGCAACCTTTTCCGCTTTGGAGGTTTGTAGGAGATATCCAGACTTCATTATTGCATTTGGCGCACTCAAATTTAAGTTTTGTATGTGCACCTTTATATTCAGTATCTAGGGTGATTAAAGAAAGGTTGGTGGCCATTTCTTTAACTTTTTCGATACTACCTTGCTTACTCCCGCCACATTCTGGGCACCACGTACCTCTTAAGATAGATGATGGTCTGGCTTCCCAGGGATTGTGTAAAATCTTGCACTGGAACTTCATTTTTGTCTGTCCACTTACGTATTCGGTGGAAAAACACTTTCCCTTTTTCGCTTGGACAATAGCTAGAATACGGTTGTACAGTTCTTTCTTATCTTTCATTAGCTTTTATATATCTCTTTAAAATATTCCAACAACCAAACCATTGCCAGAGTATCCAGCTCGCAATATCTCAGAAGCGCGTCTTTGATTTCTGTTCGCTCTTGATCTGTCATTTCAGTGAATTGTAACCGTGCCCATGCCGTCATTGCGGCGCCGCCATCTTTGATCTGAGGGTTGTTAAAAAGTCTCTCTAAAGAGTCTTCAGAGGATTCGGCATCGAATAAACTTTGTTTTTCGCCATGTAATGGCGGCAATTGCTTGTACGGATCAATGACATTGTTGTGAGTATCAAATTGAAGCCATGTCATTGCTTCAAAATTCAGGCTCTTAATTTTGGTGTTTTTTCCATAAATTGGCTTTGAGTATTTTTCTTGTAAGAATTTCGATTCATTTAAAACAGCGGGAATGACTTTCTTAATAGAGTTGGAGCCGCCTGTGAGTGGATGGTAGAAGTTGTCTAAGACTATCTTTCTTAAATCCACCATACATCTGTGACCCTTTTCTTCCACAGGTTCCTTTTCCGTTGATTTGGTGATGGTTCTAATAAATTCGATAAGCTCATCTGCGTCTTCGGATGGCGTGGCTTCTAATTGTCGTTTTACTTGCCGCAGAACTGTGTTTTCATGATCGGCGAATCTAAAAATTGTTCCCTCATCTTTAGAGAGCGAATCGCGAAGTGCTCTTACAAAATCAAAATTTGGAAAAATGCCAGGTTCGACGTGAATATACTGATCTTGGTGAGTAATTTCTCCGGCTTCAGTGATGATGTGATGTGAAAATTGAAATGCAATTTGCTCGTATGGCCTTCTTCCTTTGTGAAATGGAATTGCAGCCATTGATGTTTCAAAGTCAATCAAATGAAGAGGGTACTTTACAGATCGAAATAGATCGGCCAAGCCCTCTTTATCAATATAGGGAGCAGTATCTTTGTCTTTAACCTTTTGAACCTGAATCCATTGTCTTTCATATGAAGGGAGACCAGCCTTAGCTGATTCCTTTTTTGGTATTAGATCGTCTTTTGTGATTTGAGTTAAAAATACTTTATTTATGGCTAGGAGATCTTCAGATTTTCGAAAGTTCCACAAATCAAATATCAGTGGATCATTAATTGTGGCTTCATTGAGCCTTTTGCCTTCAATCCAGCACTCGTCAAAACCACTTTTGGTTCCATCTTTTTTCATTGAGTGGCTAATTTTAAATTCACAGTTTTTGCAAAGACTAGATAGGCGCGTTTCGGATTTATTGCCTTCTAGAAAGTCATTGGTAAGATGCTCTACGTAAGATTGTAAGTTCATGCCATAGGGGAAGATATGATCTGTAATTACATGATTTACTTCATCTGCAACTTCCAGTGTTTTAAGTAAGCGAGTCCCGACCGATTCGATGTTTGTTCCAGCTTTAGTAGTGACCCGAGAGCGGCCGTTAACTTCTGATATTTTGAAACATTGATGTAGGCCGTCTACTGTTGCTCTTGTTTCTTTATCGGCAAGAAGAAGGTAAGGAATAATTTTTAGGCCATTAAATTTTAATTGAGCCACCCATGTTTGAAATGCAATATCGACAATATATTCTTCCCATTTCGAAAGAATTCCATCTTTTTTCTTAGTAAAAAATCTATCATCATCGGGAATGCTCTTCGCTTTAACTTCGATCAGATTTATTGCCTTCCCAACTTTTTCTAAAACATCTACTCGCACGAGGTAGGGGCCATGATTTAACGCGGCCTCGAAAATGGTAACGTCTTCGTTTTTTAGTAGCTCTTCAGTTTGTGCAATGGCTTCTTCTGTTCCGACTCCTTCAAGGTCTATCCCTTTTGGATAATATATTTTTGCAAGCGCACCAACCTGATGGCCACCTTGAGCTAGAGCAACTAGGAATTCATTTTCTTTGTTCTTATTCCCATACTCGGGGCGATCCAGATAAAAGAGCTTCCTTGGGCATTCGTAGGCGGTTTTAAAGCGTGATTTTGTAAGGTAGCGCTTATGTTTCAAATTGTAGTCCTTATCAGGACTTATCGGTTTTTTATGATTTTCCCTTTAGAATCATTCAGTTTTTGGCATTGTGCGGAGATTAATCCCC
>CAINIH010000113.1 GCA_903849185.1 uncultured Methylophilaceae bacterium | reverse complement strand
GGATATTCTCTTCTTTAAATCCTTTTTCAATAAACCAATGTTCAGTTCTTGTCGTTAGAGCAAATAAATACTTGTAACTTTTTTCTCGTGCAATTTCTTCGCAATAATTATAGAGTTTTGAACCAAAGCCTTTTGATTGGTAGTTTTTGTTAATTGCAAAACACGCAAATTCAACATGATCGTTGTAAGGATATAAAGCGGCACAACCAATAATTTTCTTATCGTGTTCGATCACGAAAAAGTTTTCTATGTCGTGATCAATCCGTTCTTTGCCCCTTTTGATAAGATAGCCGCCCGCCTCTAAAGGGTTAATCAGTTTGTGAATACCTTTGACGTCATTATGATTGGCTTGTCTGATCGTATCGAGCGCTTTTTCTGTGATGACAGTTCCTACACCTTCATCCGTAAATAATTCTTGAAGAATGGCACCATCAATATGCCTATTAATTAAATGAATTTTATGAATACCGGCTTCGGAAGCTTTGATCGCAATCTCTAGTAAATCCAGTTCATTTGAATTGATATTGATGAGCTCATGTTTTTTTGGATTATTTTTTGCGATACTTTTATAGAGATTGACAGCTTTTTCTAAAGTCATTTCGTGCAGCAACTCATTCCTTAAATTAAAAATACCATCAGAATCTATAAGAAGAATCAGTTTATCTGCCTCTAGTGCGATAGATGTTTTGAGTGCGACATCTTCCATGGTGAGATTAAACACTTCACCTGTCGGTGAATATCCGATAGGAGATATGACAACCAATTCTTTGTTATCTAATTTTTTCTTAATCGCAGCACTATCAATCTTCCTTACTTCGCCGGTATGTTGCATGTCGACGCCATCGATTACACCCAAAGGTTTTGCCGTAATAAAGTTTCCGCTAGAAACTTTAATGTCACTCCCTGCCATAGGTGAATTTAAAAGACTGGAAGAAAGCGTGGATTCAATATTAATTTTAATTAGACCATTGGCTTCTTTAACAGCCTCCATGCCCGAATCATCAGTGACGCGAACATTTTGCACAAGCTGGGTTGAGATTCTTTTCTCTTTAAGTTTTTGATCGATTTGAGGTCTCGCGCCATGGACGAGCACAATTTTGACGTTTAAGCAGGTCAATAAATTGATGTCGTGAGAGAGGGCTGTAAATTGATCTTCATTGAGAAGCTCACCCCCAAATGCAATGACAAATGTTTTATTACTAAAGGTGTTGATATAGGGAGCTGCTAACCTAAACCATCTTGCAAATGTTTGGCCATCTAATTTTTGAATGGGGTTAGGGGAAGTCTTATTTTGAAAAAGACTAGAGGGAGCACAATTGAGCACTTCACATATTTTAAGTAGTTGCGCTTCACTGACATTTTGAGTACCTCTTTCTATTCTAGAAAGATTACCAGGATCGCTCGCAATTTTTTCCGCTAAGACTTGAAGGGTGAACCCTAAAGACTTTCTTCTTTTTCTAATTGCTTCGCCAAGTGACATAAAGTAATAATTTGCTTAAAATACATATTTTACATGTATTTTTTACAAAAATACCATAATTTTTGCGTATTATGCAAAATCACCCCATAAATTTTGCAAAATAGAAAGGGCTACGATAGGAGCTGTTTCCGTTCTTAATATTCTTTGACCAAAATTCACAGGGATAAAAGCATGATTTAAAGCCAAGGCCATTTCTTTTTCTGAGAAGCCGCCTTCGGGCCCCACCATAAACACAATCGAATTAGATGGCTTATCTAAGTGATTTATGTTTTGTGCTTTTGATGGTGTGAGGATTAATTTTAAGTTGTCTGTTTTGAGGGTTTCTTCACTCAGCCATTGATTTAAATGGAGTGGGCTTAATATATTTGGGATGGCGCTTCGTCCAGTCTGTTCACATGCTGAGATAGCGACAGTTTTCCAGTGGTCAAGTTTCTTATCTGCTCTTTCCCGATCTAATTTAATGATGGATCGTTCCGTTAATAGAGGTTGAATAGTATGAACGCCGAGCTCAACAGCTTTTTGAATAATCCAGTCCATTTTATCTCCTGCCGCGAGACCTTGGACTAACGTTATCTTTAGAGAGGATTCATGATTGACTTCATATTTATCGACAATTTCAACGGATGTTTTATGTTTCGATACCTCAATCACTTTTGCGACGTAATCAAAACCATCGCCATTAAAAAGAGCGAATTGATCACCCACTTTTAATCTTAAAACTTTTGTAGCGTGAATATGCGTTTGTGCGCTTAATTCAACGACATGTTTGAGTTCTAGGTTTTCAGAGTGGTAAAATCGATTTTCTTCCATAGTCAATTCTATCTAATAGGTAAGCTATATTAAGGCATAAAACATGGTTAGTTTAAATACTCCGCTTTGTGATTTTGGTTGGAAAGCCATTGATTTTAATTTACAAGGCGTTGATGACACATTTTGGACTCTAGAAAAATCAAAAGGCGAGAATGGTTTACTTGTGATGTTTATATGTAATCACTGCCCATATGTGAAAGCGATATTACCAAGACTTATCCATGATGTTAGAGCTCTAAAAGATCTGGGCATTGAAACGATTGCCATTCAGAGTAATGATCCCTTAAATTATCCTGAAGACTCGTTTGAAAATATGAAGCGTATTGCACATCAATCTCATTTTTCTTTTCCTTATGTAATTGACGAAACTCAAGAAGTCGCAAGAGCTTATAAGGCTATTTGTACACCTGATTTTTTTGGCTTTAATCGCAGTCTAGAATTGCAATATCGTGGCCGTTTTGACGCAACAGGTCGCGGAGATCCGCCGCCCGATAATACGCGTGATTTATATGAAGCTATGAAGCTTATTGCTGAAACACAAACAGGCCCTATCGAACAAAAATCAAGCATTGGCTGCTCTATTAAGTGGCGGGAATGAAAAGCATTTAGAGCAAATAATCAAGAGGCAAAAAGACCCTATTCGCCTTGCTGAAAAGGGCTATTTAAGCAATAATTTAGGTAAAAATAACATCAATTTTTTAACTTTACATTTAGTACGCAAATATTTAAAAAATATTTGCAATGCTGTCAATTTCGGGAGGCAATAATGGCAACACGTCAAGATTTAGCTAACGCAATTCGTGCGTTATCAATGGATGCAGTTCAAAAAGCAAACTCAGGACACCCAGGTGCACCTATGGGTATGGCTGAAATTGCTGAGGTTGTATGGAACCATCATTTACAACATAACCCTACTAATCCAAATTGGGCTAATCGTGATCGCTTTATTCTTTCGAATGGCCATGGATCAATGTTGATTTACTCATTGCTTCACCTCACAGGTTACGACTTACCGATGGATGAAATTAAAACATTCCGTCAACTTCATTCTAAATGTGCAGGCCACCCCGAATATGGTTATGCACCAGGTGTTGAAACAACGACAGGGCCTTTAGGTCAAGGTATTAGCAATGCGGTAGGTTTTGCAATGGCTGAAAAATTACTCGCTAATCAATTTAATAAACCTAACCATAAAATCGTAGACCACCATACATATGTATTCTTAGGTGACGGTTGTATGATGGAAGGTGTATCTCATGAAGCGTGCGCTCTTGCAGGAACATGGGGTCTTGGTAATTTAATTGCTTTCTGGGATGACAACGGCATTTCTATCGATGGTCACATCGAAGGTTGGTATACAGATGACACAGCCAAACGTTTTGAGTCATACGGCTGGCATGTAATTCCAAATGTCGATGGCCATGATTTTGAAGCTATTAATAAAGCAGTTGAAGCTGCGAAAAAGATCACAGACAAGCCATCGTTAATTTGCTGTAAAACTATTATCGGTAAGGGTTCACCTAACAAATCTGGATCGCATGATTGTCATGGATCAGCATTAGGTGATGCTGAAGTTGCTGCTACAAGAGAAGCAATTGGTTGGAAGCATGATCCATTTGTGATTCCTGAAGATGTTTACGCAGGATGGAGCGCTAAGGATAAAGGTGCTAAAGCTGAAGCGGCATGGAACGATAAGTTCGCAGCTTACGAAAAAGAATTCCCAGATTTAGCAGCTGAATTTAAACGTCGTATGAAAGGCGATCTTCCAAAAAATTGGAAATCATCGACAGATGCCATGATTAAATCAGTCAACGAAAAAGCTGAAGTATTAGCAACACGTAAAGCATCGCAAAATGCAATTGCAGCGCTTGCGCCAATCTTGCCAGAGTTTGTAGGTGGTTCAGCAGACTTAACAGGATCTAACTTAACAAGCTGCTCATCATTCCAGCATGTAAGCGGAAAAACACCAGGTAATTATATTTCTTATGGTGTTCGTGAATTTGGTATGGCAGCGATTATGAACGGTATGGCACTTCATGGTGGCGTACTTCCATTTGGCGGCACATTCCATATGTTCTCTGATTACATGAAGAACGGTATGAGAATGGCGGCGCTTATGAAACAAAGAGTAATCTATGTGTTAACACATGACTCAATTGGTCAAGGCGAAGACGGCCCAACGCATCAACCTATCGAAACTACTTCAGGTCTTCGTTATATTCCTAGAATGGACGTATGGAGACCAGCAGATTCAACTGAAACAGCAGTAGCATGGGTAGTCGCTGTAGAGAGCATTCATAATCCAACCAGCTTAGTATTAAGCCGACAAAATACTTCATTTACAAAAAGAACTGATGCGCAAATTGATTTAATTCGCAAAGGTGCTTATGTATTAGCAGAAGCGGAAGGTGGTAAAGCAGATGTAATTCTGATTGCAACCGGATCAGAAGTGGATCTTGCATTGAAATCACAAGCTGCATTGAAAGAACAAAACATTAAAGCGCGTGTAGTTTCTATGCCATCAACTAATGTATTTGATCGACAAGATCAAGCATACAAAGATAGCGTATTAACCAAAGGTGTTAAACGTGTATCAATTGAAGCGGGTGTAACCGATTTCTGGAGAAAATATATTGGTCTAGATGGCGCTGCAGTAGGTATTGATACATTCGGTGAATCAGCACCTGGTGGCGCGTTATTTAAACACTTTGGATTTACAGTAGAAAATGTGGTTTCAACTGTTAAATCAATTCTGTAATCATTATTGAGTAAGTTGAATAAGGCATCTCAAATTTGAGATGCCTTATTTTTTACTGAGGAAATCTTTATGGCAATCAAGATAGCAATCACAGGATTTGGAAGAATAGGACGTTTAATATTAAGAGCGATTTATGAATTAAATCATAAAGATATTAAAGTGGTTGCCATTAATTCGAGTCGCGGTGATGCAGCATCTAATGCCCATTTATTAAAATACGACAGCGCACATGGTAAATTTAATGCCGACATCAAAACGAATGATCATGAAATAATTATCAACGGTGACGTGATTAAATTTTTCACCACAAGAAATCCTGAAGAGTTGCCTTGGGGCAAATTAAATGTAGATGTTGTCATGGAATGTACGGGCGCTTTTACGAGCAAGGAAAAATCAATCGCACATGTGAATCAAGGGGCTAAGAAAGTATTGATTTCTGCACCTGGCGATAAAGATATAGATGCAACTATCGTGTATGGCGTTAATCATCAAATTTTAAAAGCAACTGATACAGTTGTTTCAAATGCCTCTTGTACTACTAACGGATTGGCTCCAATGGTCAAGCCCTTGCATGATAAATTAGGGATTGTTACAGGTCTTATGACAACAATTCACTCATATACAAACGACCAATATTTAAATGACAATCAACATAAAGATCCAAGAAGAGCTCGCTCTGCAACGACTTCAATGATTCCAACAAAAACAGGTGCAGCAGATGCTGTGGGTTTGGTCATACCTGAATTAAAAGGTAAGTTAGATGGGATTGCTATTCGTGTTCCAACATTAAATGTTTCATTGGTTGAACTGACTTTTACGCCGAAGAAAGCGACATCCAAAGATGAGGTGAATCGCATTATAAAAGAGGCGGCTAATCAAGGAAATTTAAAAGGCATATTAATTTACAACGACGAACCTTTAGTTTCGGTAGATTTCAATCACACTGAAGCATCTTCATATTTTGATTCAAACTTAACTAAGGTGAGTGAAGATGGTTTGCTTGTGAAAGTCTTTGGCTGGTATGACAATGAGTG
>CAINIH010000112.1 GCA_903849185.1 uncultured Methylophilaceae bacterium | reverse complement strand
GTAGTTCGTCATATAAATTTCCTTTATCGCATATTTGGATTGTTAAATTAATATACGCCAACTCCAAATAAATGGTGAAAATTTAATTTTATTATTTCTTTATTTTGTAAAAAAACTGTCACATTTCTTTGTGAAAATCCAGTGTGCATAAAATCCTCATTGCCACAGATTCTTTTGATCAAGTGAACGGTGTTTCGACTACCTACAGAAACATCCTTAAGCATTCTCGAAAGAAAACCTTTATTGTCCATCCTGGTTTATTTAAATGGACGAATTTTTCCGTATACCCTGAGGTTCAGATATGCAAGGAACCTTTAAAAGCATATAAGAAAATTAAAGAGATAGCGCCCACCCATATTCATATTGGTACTGAAGGGCCTATTGGATTAGCTGCTAAGATTTACTGTAAGTTAAATAAAATACCTTATACGACTGGCTATCATACTAAGTTTCCTGAATATCTATGGAAGCTTGCCCGGATCCCACATTTTCTCACCTATAGTTATTTAAAAGTTTTTCATAATGACAGCAAGGCTATTCTGGTGCCTTCTCATTCCTGTAAGCAAGAATTAAATAAAAAAGGCTTTAATCAAGTTGTTGTGTGGACAAGAGGAGTTGCAAAAAATCTTATAAGCCAAAAGCCCTATAAAAAAACAAAATCACCAAAAATTATTTATGTGGGCCGAGTGAGTAAAGAAAAGAACTTAGAAGTCTTGTGTGAATTACAAGACAAGTTTGAGATTACGATTGTGGGTGAAGGTCCTATACTTGAGAGATTAAAAGAGAAATATCCAAAGATTAATTTTACTGGGTATCGATTCGGACGCGACTTAGCAGATATCTATAGAGAGCATGATGTATTTTGTTTTCCGAGCAAAACAGATACATTTGGGATTGTCATGATTGAGGCCCTTGCGAACGGCTTACCTATAGCGGCATTCAGAGTTACTGGTCCAGTTGATATTGTAGAGGAGGGTAAGACTGGATATTTGGGAGATGATTTAGAAGATAATATTTTTAAGTGCTTAAAGCTCGACAGAAAGAAAATTATTAAAAATATTAACGAACAATGGTCTTGGCATAAGTGCATCGAGATACTTCATTATCATCTATTAGGAGAAGCTTAAGTGATGAGAGTCAAAATTTGTTTAGGGCAAGAACGGTAAAGATAGCAACCTTAAGCCAACAGAAAAAGATTGATCTTCTCCGATATGGTTAAAGCTATTCATATAGGTTGTGTCAATTTGTGCGCGGTTCTTAATCAACCAATATCTCAATCCAAATTAAAAGTATGTGCTATTTGAAGATTGGTTGAATATCTCACTGATCAAATCAACGCGCTCGTTGTAATTGTATTCGCTCGATAATCCCCAGTTTATTTTTTCTATTTTTTCGTCTGTGAGATGAGTGACGCCTAAGTTGGTGTGTATGACCAATCGATCGTTATAGGGATAGCTAATAGGCACATTAACATACCAGTCCTGTATAACTTTATTCATTGTGCTTTTTGGGTCCCTGCCATTACCTAGCACTATTGAATAGCCTGTTTGATTAATAGCTATAGGCCGAATAATTGATTTGATTTGGTATAGCTCGTTCGCGAAACTTGAATGACCATTCTCACCCTCAAGACCCCCACCAATAGTGAGCTCGGTATTTTCACCTACGTTGCAAGCAGGCAATGCCCAATATTCAGTGGTATGTTTGGAATCCCTAACCCAGCTTTCTAGTTGACAGGCTTTAGGATCCACAATGCGAGCATCGTCTGTCAGCATGGGCCTAGCAGCATGAGCATGATTCAATAAGGAAACGCTTAATATGAATAAAGTTAACGGTAATATTTTTTTCATAATTGGTCGGTATGATACCTTAATGAAGTAAATTTAATATGACAGAATCGTGTCATTCCATTTTTATAATGAAGAGGTGTTTTAATTGAATGTAAATAAATATTTCTGCAGTGTTTTGGTATTGCTAATGACTCTTTGGATCATGCAAGCTTGTGCAAAAGAAAAACTTGATGAGCCCTTGTATATTGATTTGGCTATATTCAATCTTGATAGCACTATTCCTCCGCCACCTATTCCAGATTCAATGGAATATAAACATGAACTAGAATTTATGAAAGCAAGAATCTCGAAGCTTACAAACACTCAGAAAGAATTAGCAGTTAAAGATGCTTTAAATGAAAGCGCAACTTTCTTTGATGATACGATTTCTGATTTCGATATTAATAAATTTCCAAAGACAAAAAAACTCTTTGAGACAGTTAAATATAATGCAGGCTACGAAAGCAAGTTATTTAAAAATCATTTCACCAGTAAGCGTCCTTATCAAGTAGATGCCGATATCCATGCATGTGTTCCACCAAAACCCAGCAACTTAGATCGTAGCTATCCAAGCGGTCATACCACCATGGGTTACGCAATGGGTATTGTGTTAGCAAATCTTATCCCTGAAAAATCAAAAGAAATTATGGCAAGAGCTCGTCTATACGGTGAAAATAGAATCAATTGCGGAGCACACTTCCCATCGGATGTAACAGGCGGTCAAGTTTTGGGCACTTTAGTTGCTAAAGAGCTCATAAGTAACGATGAATTTAAATTGTTTATGAATGAAGCGAGAGATGAATTAATAAAAGCAGGGTTAAGCAAATAAAAAATTATTTTTGAGAGGGCGTAATTTCAAAAAGTGTGACAACTTTTGAAACTTGACTTGTACTCTTTGCAATTGCTTCAGCTTCTTTTGCTTCCTCTTTGCTTAAAATTCCCATTAAATAAACAGCTTTATTTTCAGTCACGACTTTCACAAAAAATGGTGGCACTTTATTTTCTCTAAAGAAGCGAGCTTTGACGTTTGATGTGATGAGGGTGTCTTGAGCTCTCCCTGAAATAGAAATCACTGGACCTATCGTTAATTCATTAGAGATAGACTTCACGTTAGGGAGTGATTCAATGGAATTTCCAATTTGGATTTTAATTTTATCAGTTGGAACTTGACCTACAATAAGTACATGGCCGTTATAACTCGTGACATTAGTATGTATGTCACCTTCAATTTTTTGAATCAGCGAAAAAGCTTTGAATTCAATATTGGAGTCTTCAAGAATGATACCGTGCGTTCTTCGATCGGCAGTTGTATCAATTGCGACTGCACCACTTCCTATAATGGCAGCAGGGCAGCCAGCAAGGCAAAGTGCTACAAAAAAGATCAATATGTATCGGCTTATGATCACATTAAAAAATGTTTTGCATAACGAGGGTGTATATCTTTCAAGAAAAACATAGTCAGAAAGTCTGCTGTATTAAAGTCGGGGTCCCAGGCAGGGTCACCACAAATTTTAGCACCTACGCGCAAGTATCCTTTTAAGAGGGCAGGAGGTTCTACATCTAAATCTTGATTGAGCTCATGGATAGGAAGAGGTAGCCTTGGAGTGACGCGATATTCAATGCCTGATAAATGAGATGCATTAATTTTTTTAGCTAAACTTGCTGCATAGTGACCACCATCACCCATAGGAACACTTGCACATCCAATCATGACTTCATAACCATTTTTTTTCATGTATTGTGCTAAGCCTGTCCAAAGAGCCATAATGACACCACCTGTACGAAAATCTTTATGCACACAAGAGCGGCCTACTTCAACCATTTTGTCAGACAAGTGCATAAGTCGATCTAGATTGAATTCTAGATCTGAATAATAGAATCCAGCCTCTTTAGCTTTATGAGGAGGGAGTACGCGGTAAGTGCCAATCACCTTTAATGTTTCTGTGTCACGAATAAGTAAATGATCACAGTATTGATCAAGCACATCACGATCTAATTTTTCTGAATTACTTGGTAAGTGCGCTCCCATTTCTTCAGCGAATACTTTATATCTTAAATGTTGCGCTTCTTTAACTTCGCTATCTGTTTGTGCCCATGAAATTTGTATGGCATCTTTTTGAGTAGCATGAGAAGTCTGCTGTTCTTGTTTTTGAATAGCTAATTCATTTAACAGCGTTGGATCTAAAGTTAATTCGCTCATAGTAAATCCCTCATAAAATTTTGTATCACTTTAAAAGTGAAATATGTCATTTGTGTGAAGCTAGTTTTAATTTTTTATGACAATGAATGTTTATGCCAATCAATCAGTTTTAATTTACCTTTTTTAGTTTCTACAAGCGCTGTGAGGCTTTCCACCCAATCGCCATCATTGTAGTAGTCAATACCTTCAATTCTTTTTATCGCCGCTTTATGAATGTGACCACAGATGACGCCGTCACATTTTTTTCTTCGAGCTTCTGCTGCCATAAGTTTTTCAAAATTCTCAACATATTTCACAGAT
>CAINIH010000111.1 GCA_903849185.1 uncultured Methylophilaceae bacterium | reverse complement strand
GAGCTTGAATTAATGAAGGAGGGAGTTTATATCAGTATGTCAAAGATCAGAAATTGAAAGCAAATCACAACTACTATAAAGCAATTGTTCTTTACGATTCTGTTTATATCAGTATGTCAAAGATCAGAAATTGAAAGCAAATCACAACTTATCGTCCTGTTATTCCCCACGACATGAAGTTTATATCAGTATGTCAAAGATCAGAAATTGAAAGCAAATCACAACTGGGAGCCCGTTTTTGAAAATACGTCAAAGTTTATATCAGTATGTCAAAGATCAGAAATTGAAAGCAAATCACAACGTAAATATTGATGCTTAAAAATGGAAACAAGTTTATATCAGTATGTCAAAGATCAGAAATTGAAAGCAAATCACAACCTGCATCAACTATTATGCCCGTCATTTCACGTTTATATCAGTATGTCAAAGATCAGAAATTGAAAGCAAATCACAACCACGAACGCATTGGAGCGATAGACCAGGACGTTTATATCAGTATGTCAAAGATCAGAAATTGAAAGCAAATCACAACTGGACAGGTGCTATCACTCTCTTCAAAACTATATTCCCTTACTGTTTCGCCGTCTTCAATATATTCTTTCATGGGGTTTTCACTTACAAAATTTTACAGATGCAATAAATTAGCCCCGCCGGAATACCAATGATAAAAACCATGCTGACAAGGCAGCCCTTTGAGGTACGATTATACACACGGTTGTAGGCTGCCTTTTTGGGATTGGTGAGCCAACCGTAACCGCGCGGAGCCTTGAAGCCTAAATTATGCCTTACTACCCGTTTCCAGGAGGTGCGCGCTGCAATTCTTTTACTGAGGGACGGAACCCGAAAAAAGCCTCTACTCATTTGCTCTTGGACTTCCTTACCATGTCATCAAATTTACTCCAGTCAATTTTGATTCCCCTTTTTGCATTATAAGGATACCAAGTAAAATTCCCTTTGCTTATTTTAATGCGTCCCAACTTTTCTCCATCAGCATTAATGTGAAAAGTTACTGGAGATGAACCAATTTGCAAGCTCTTCGTTTCTAAAATAATATTGTGTTGTGCCATATAGTTTGTTTAAATTTTAAAAATCTCGTTCAATTTGCCGCGAAGTAATAATTTTTGATATTAACCTATCTAGCTCTAAAGTTTGCAATTTCAATTTCCTGATTTCGGAAATTACTTTATCAACGTCCTCCTCATTTCTTACAAAAATGTACGTAATATCAGTGTAATCAAATGGCAAGGAATATTTACTTCTATCCTCAGTTAATTTTTTATTCTTTGCATCTATCAAAATTTTAGGAAGCCTTGCGTTATTTGACAACTTAGACAGGTCTAAATAAACAGGATCGGGGGGAATATATCTCCATTCCCTTTCATCATAATATCTACTTCTTATTCTATTGCCCTCATCTGAAAGTATTACTCTTTCATCCCATTTGATGTAAGGCAATAAAGTATTTTTATTTCTTATAGCTTCAGTTTTATTGATTGATGAAATATATCTAAGCAATGTATCAGATTTGTCATGCACATAAATTACTGGACTAAAGGAGTTTTTTCTTGCATACTCCTTTTTAACACCAACACCAAATTTACCATATTGAGATATATGTTTTTTGATAACTCCAAGCGGAATATCACAAAAACACTTCATGGGTATTCCAATCTTAAATTTGAATTGCGGGATCTCTTCATATACATATCGAGCTTGAAAACTCTTGTTTTTTAGAATATCAACAAGCCATTCTCTTCTTTTTATAAAATGGAATAAACTGTCAGTGCTAATATTTTGAGATATTTTCTTTGCCATACCATTGCCAACTATCTTAGTTTCATTCTACTTTATTCTATTATTAAGATTGTTACTCTATTTCAATTTTATCTATTTCCGAATCTCTTTCCCTGCAAAAAGTTCTAATTCCAACTCAGCTATTTTATTATAATTAGTATTGTCCTTAATCATATCTTTTGCCAAATTGATTACGGTGTTGTAATGCTCATCATTCTCCATTTTCGTCCAAGCCTTAATATTTGTACCCATTTTTAATTTTTCTTGAATGATCCTATCTACCGGGAAATGTGGCGGAGTTACAATCTTTTCAAGACACCACAAATATTTCAGGTATAAATTCAAAACCTTTTGACTTATTCCATAGTTGAGTTTAACTTTTGGATATGAGCTAAATTCATTCAATATATTTTGTATGTTTTTCAAATGCTCAGATTCATTAACATCGTTTTTATACTGAAGTGCAATGTTTGTAACAAATTCTTTAAGTTGGTTTTTAAATTCCGTTTTTTCATTATCATTGATTCCTTCAACATATACATTTGCCCTTTGAAAAGCTCCACTGATAGTTAGAAACCAAATTTCGTTTAGGATAAACTCATCTTTCATAATTTATTTTTTTAGATTTTTACTCAATATCAATTTTATCTATTTCCTTCATAAGCCTGTCCGTTGCGGATAGAGCCACGATAATTTTTTGGTAGTGGAGAATGTCATCAAACTCTAATTTGCGCCCCTTGCGGTCTTTGAGCCACTTCTGAGCGGGTTGGTAGCCTCCTATGTAGAAGCTCCACGCCGTTTCCGGGACATTGGCGAAATATTGGGTTTCGTTTATATAGACATTCCCGCCCTCATATTTGATCTTGCCTACTTCATTGTCCCCGTCTATTGGGTATTGGGTTATGTACTCATCTACTTCCGGGCTTTCCAGGAGGTGTATCTGCCTAAGCTCCCCGCCCAGGCTTACAAGCTTCCAAAAGGTGTTTACATCTTTGGGATAAGGAACGCGGGGGAAATCTATTTTCAGGAACTCCTTATATTTTTCCCGGTAGGTAGGAGAGTGCAAAACAGCATAGATATAATCCAAAATATCAATAGGGGCAAAAGTCCCTTTTTTGCTTTCCTTTTCAGGAGTGAATTTCAAACCTATGCCCTCTGCTATTTGATTGACAATTTCGAGTTTGAGATTTGGAGTTCTAAGGGAAGTTTGTCCTAAAGATAACTGATTGTTTTTTTCATGGATAATGTAAATTGGGAAAATTGCAGATTGAGTAGTTCTTTCACCACATTTCGTTTCCATTATAGACTTGGATATAAAAAAATGGTCACAAGATTCCGATTTATTACTGCGTGCTGTGATTAATCCAATATTTTCACCATTAAGAAAGTTTTGCATTACTTTCCTAACAGTCCTCCAAACTAATTTATCCTCATAAAATATATACCTATTATCAAACGGTCTATATGCAATTGGTTTAATAAATTTGGTTAAATCCTTTTCACCTTTTATGTTGTCATACCCATTTAAAATTTTCCAACCTTCCTTTTTGTTAACATTGAATTTATTGTGAAGAAGTTGCTCATTTCGTTCCGTATTCTGAAATTCCTTAAAAAGCAAAATTAAATCTTCAACCTTATCCTTAATTACAAATTCATCATGCGCTGTTGTAATTCCAACACCATTAATCACAAATAAATCGTTGACTGAAAACCCTTTATTATACAAGTCCTCAATAGTGTAATTCCTCTTTGAGAACAGATACATTGGAGCCTGAATTGGGATTTCTTTATAATCTATATTGGAAAGTTTGTTGTCAAGCAAAAAATCGTATTTGAATTCGCGTTTTCCAAATAAATCAAAATGAAATACTTTCCCCAACTCAGTTTCCTTTTTCCTTCCGGTTTTGATAAATAAGTTTATTGAAACCCCTTGTTGAATATCAAATACATTTACATCGGCTGTCCCATCAATATTGCTTTCTTGTTTATTACTATTGCCATGCAAATCAATTGTGTAAATCTTATCGTAAGTCTTTAGTAAATTCCATCTCATTCCCCTAAAAGTTGGATTTGCCAAAAAACCATGAGGGTTAATAAATGCCAATATTCCGCTTCCATTTCTTTCTATGAAATATTGCCCGTATCGGAGAAACTTTACGTAGTCATCATTTATCCATTTGGGGTTTCTCTCATTCAGTCTTTCCTTTCCTCCCGGTTCCTTTTTATAGTCCTCCATTAACTTCATAATCCATTCGCCTTTATTGGCACTTTCGCCGCTATAAGGCGGGTTACCCATGATAACCATTACCGGAGTATCCCTTTTTATTTGATTGGCTTCATTGGCTTCCTGACTGAGCCAGGAGGCAAAGAGAGTTCCGGTTTCAGGGTGGTGTTCCTACAAACTATTGGTTAGGTAAACGCGGAACCTTTGGTCTTTGGTAGGCTTGTATCCGGTTTCCGTAAGGAGTAAGTCCAGTTTCAAATGAGCCATTGCATAAGATGCCATTAATAGCTCAAATCCATTGAGGCGGGGCAATAGGTGTGTTTCCACATAATTACTCCAAATCCCTTGTTGCCCCTCAAACTTTTTATGGATATGTTTTACCACCTCCGCTAAAAATGTACCCGTTCCGGTGGCAGGATCTAATATTTGTACTTTGTGAACCTCCTCCTCGATAATGCCCTCCTTTACTTTGGAGCGACTATCTGAGGTAGCCTTGGTATCTACTTTCCTTTTTATTTTGATCTTGCTATTATCTGCCAATCCTTGAGGCAAACCAAATTCCGTTTTCAGTATGTCATCTACTGCCCGTACTATGAAATCCACCACAGGTTGCGGGGTGTACCATACGCCGCGCGCTTTCCTCAAGTTGGGATCGTATTCAGATAGGAATGTTTCGTAAAAGTGAATAATGGGATCTTCTGTTTTCGTGCCTTTCCCATAATTTTTCAGTAACTCATCTACATTACAGGCAAGGAATACATCTACCAAACTATCCACTATCCATTTTATGCGGTCATCTATGTCGGGTCCGGCTATGTACCCGAATAGTTTTCTCAGGAAAGGATTGGTTTTAGGGATAAGCTCCGCCGCCTCCTGTCTGCTGAAAGTTTCCAGTGTAGGATCGTGGGAACGCGCGGCAAACATACCATAGGCAATAGTTTGGGCGTATATGTCCGCAAATCCCTGTGGGGTTATGTCATGGATAAGGATCTCCTTAAAGGCTTGCATTTGCTCCTTTAGGGTGCTGTCCTCCCGGTTGTCCTCATCACTGGTAAGAGCCTTTTCCAATACCTCTGAAAGGAGGCGGGCTTTCCCTGCCATCATTTCCGCTAATTTCTTGGAACTCTTTATGGTCTGCCCTATGTGGAGGCAAAAGTTTTTGATTATGTCCGTAAACTGAGCGAAGTTTCCGGGGAGGGCTACAATGGCACTGCCTTTTATTTCCGCAATGGCAATACTGGTTATAAACTGCCCGTCCTGGTACAAATAGAAATTCAGGTAGTCCGTAAAAATGATGTTATTCAGGGAAGCCTTATAGCGGTCAAACTGCTCTTTATTCTTATTTTTATTTTTGCCTTCGAGGTCAGGATCTCCAATATCCTTTGCCTCAATATAGCCTACCGGAATATCTTTTCGGGTTAGGATATAATCCGGCGCGCCGCAACTTTGCCTTTTGGGTTCGTTGGTGGCTGCAATGCCCGGAACCAAGCTTTCAATAAGTTGCTGCAAATCTCCCCTGAAGGTATGCTCCGTTGCGTTCCTTAACTTGTAGCGTTTGTTTATATTATCTATGTATTGGTCTAAGGTCATTTTTATTTTTTGGGCTAATTGTATGTTTCCAATTACTTGGTTCACTCGGCTAATGTTTTTTCTATTCCTTTTTTCATCTTATTCAATATTTTAACATTCTCTTCTGTTTCATTCCCAAAGAAGGCAACCATAATATCCGCTATTCTGCTATTAGCTGGGTCTATTGTGTTTTCATTCAGGATGTGTAAAATTCTATCTGCCAATCTTGCATTTCTCCTAAGCACTTTGCCTATTTCCCTACCCAAGACCTGGCTTGTACCGGGTATTTTTTCAAAGTCATTGTCAAAGATGTCATTGTGCAATTCATAGATAGTATCATCGTACATATCAAAGTAATGTTTGAGAATATCGCAAATATCAAGTATGTCATCCCTTCGCTGTTCGGGTCTGTCATCCCAGGCAATGAGCTTCAGCAGAACAATGCCCGGCAAGGTACAGAACTTGAAAGTATGCTCTCCTTCCAATATCATTTCCGGTAAGCCTTCCTCGTATATTTCTTTAAACCCATCTACATTGATGGATGTAAAGCCAGTGCCTTGCACCGTTACTCTTCCTTCTTTTTCTATTTCACCGAATGGCATCAGGTCCACTTCCAGTGTGTCATTCCAAATCATTGCAAATGTATTATCCCTGATAGGGTGAAATTTTTCAACCGAAACGAGATATTCTTTTAATGCCTCATAGGTTCCTTCCATATTTATCAGGATAGCAAAATCCAAATCCTTGGTACCTCTGTAGGGTGTC
>CAINIH010000110.1 GCA_903849185.1 uncultured Methylophilaceae bacterium | reverse complement strand
GCACGATCGCCGTGTAACTCTTCAAAGTCTGTGAAAAGTTTCTCAATATAATCAAGGGTATAGGGTCTTTGTGGGTGACGTGAAACCTGAGAAATCTGCCAAGCATTTAAGTTGTCATAGATCTCATGAAGTAGCTTTTCAGTTTTCGTTTCGAGTTGAGATAACTCTTTTGAAATATCAAGATTCTTATTCTTGTCATGCGTCTCTTTGAGCTTCTCGGTTTGTGACTCGAGTTCAGAGATCGGCTTTTCAAAATCTAAATAACTAATTTTCATAGATCTAAAACTTTTAAAATCTGGAGGTTAATTATAAAGGATTTTTACGTTTTCTTCGCTCAACCATTGGGTTAAACCGTCTATCAATTCATCATGTAAATCGACTTGCCAATCCTGGCCTAAGATGAGTTCTACATGGCCTTTGGCGTTATGGTAGTCGATTTTAACGCGGCAGCGTTTCACATCGTTTTGAGAGGAGCCACAGTAAGGTCTTAAGATGTCTCTTAATTTATGAGCATCCGATTGTCCATTACATGAGATCTTTAAGTGATGCGCGAATTGGTTTCTAGCAGTCGCTAAATCAAAGAGTTTACGCGCGGTGACCCTAATCCCCCCTGTAAAGTCATCATGACTCACCCGCCCCTCCACGATTAAAAGTTGATCTTCTTGAACTAACCTTTGCGATTGGGTGAGAAGCTCATTGCCTACCACGACGTCCACTCGAGACACTGCATCATCTAAGGTGACAATCGCCATCTTGCCACGTGTTGTCATACGAATACGAATCGCGACAATGACGCCCGCAATTAAATAAGGCTGTTCTTGAGGCTTTAATTCTCTAATCTGTGTTTTGATAAAAGGTCTGACACGTTTTTCGAAGAAGGTGAATGGGTGACCACTAAAATAGAATCCAAGGGCTGCCTTTTCTTCTTGAAGTTTTTGTTGAGGTGTCCATGGCTCTACTTTTACCATTTCAATACTTTGCGTTTGCTCTTCACCAAATAAACTATTTTGGCCTATATTGGCTTTGCCTTGTTCAGCCGCTGTGATCGCTAAATTAACACTCGCAAGTAACGATGCACGATTAGGCTCTAATTTATCAAATGCGCCACCGCGGATAAGAGATTCCACGACACGTCGATTTACTTTTCTTAAATCAAGTCTTGCACAAAAATCAAAAAGATTTTTGAAAGGGCCTTTAGTCTCACGCGATTCTAAAATAAGTTCGATCGCAGCTAACCCTGTTCCCTTAATGGCACCTAATCCATAAAGCACTTCTTTGGTATTGATCGGAATAAATTCAAACCCACTTTGATTAATATCGGGGGCTAATAATTCCACACCATTGGGTTTACAATCTTCAAAGAAGATTTGAATGTTGTCTGTGTTATTCATATCGGCTGACATGGAAGCCGCTAAGAAGGCTGCGGGGTAATGTGTTTTTAAGTACGCCGTTTGATATGCCACCATCGCATAGGCTGCAGCATGTGATTTATTAAATCCATAGCCTGCAAATTTCTCGAGCAAATCAAAAAGTTCACGCGCTTGTCTTTCGTTAAGTCCGTTCTTTAAAGAGCCTGCGACAAAACCTTCACGCTGCGCATCCATCTCCTCAACTTTTTTCTTGCCCATCGCACGACGAAGTAAATCCGCAGCGCCTAATGAGTAACCCGCCACTGTTTGAGCGATCTGCATCACCTGCTCTTGGTAAACAGCAATACCGTAGGTTTCTTTTAAAATAGATTCCGTTGATGGATGGGGATATACGATGCGCTGTTGTCCGTGTTTACGCTTACAAAAATCTGGGATCAAATCCATAGGGCCTGGGCGATATAAAGCGACGAGTGCCACAATATCTTCAAAGCAATCGGGTTTCGCTTGCTTTAACATGTCTTTCATGCCGCGAGACTCAAGCTGGAAGACGGCCGTCGTATTCGCGTTCTTTAGAAGTTGGAAAACCGTTTTATCGTCGAGTGGCAAATGATTTAAATCGAGTGGTGGTAAATGGTCATTTGCACGCAACACATTCGCGTTTTCTAATGCCATCGCTAAAATAGTGAGTGTGCGTAATCCTAAGAAGTCGAATTTCACTAAACCTAGGGCTTCGATATCATCTTTGTCGTATTGACTCACTAAACTATCGCCATTCGCCTGACAATAAATCGGCGTGAAGTTTGAAATCTTTCCAGGGGCAATTAAAACGCCACCTGCATGCATACCGACATTTCGCACAATGCCTTCTAACCTTAATGCAAGATCAAAGAGTTCTTTCACTTCCTCTTCTTTGTTGTAACGATCTTGGAGTTGTGGTTCTTTGTTCAATGCATCTTGTAAGGTAATGCCTAATTCCATAGGAATCAATTTTGCAATGCCATCGACAAAATTAAATGGAAGATCAAGCACACGTCCGACATCACGAATCACAGCGCGTGCTGCCATCGTACCGAAGGTCACAATTTGTGAAACTGAACCAGCACCATATTTTTGTTTGACGTAATCGATGACGCGATCTCGCCCCTCTTGGCAGAAGTCGATATCAAAGTCAGGCATCGAGACACGATCAGGATTTAAAAAACGCTCAAAAAGAAGTTGATATTGAATGGGATCAAGATCGGTAATGCCTAAACTGAATGCTACAAGGGACCCTGCACCTGATCCTCGACCAGGACCTACGGGCACACCATTATTTTTAGCCCAATTGATAAAGTCAGCCACGATTAAAAAGTAACCTGCGAAACCCATTTGATTGATGATGGAAGTTTCAAAAAGAATACGCTCGTCGTATTGTTTTCTTACTTCATTTCTTTTTACCTCGTCCGGAAAAAGTTCTTTTAAACGAACCTCTAATCCTTTTTTAGATTCTGAAATTAAAAAGTCTTCGAGCTTTTCTTGATTGGGCGTTGGGAAATCAGGCAAATAATTTTTGCCTAACGTAAATTCAAAGTTACAACGTTTTGCGATCTCTACAGAATTTTGTAACGCTTCTGGAATATCAGAAAATAAAGCTGCCATCTCAGCTTCATTTTTAAAATACTGTTCATGTGAAAATAATTTAGGTCGACGGCTATCGGCCATGATGTAACCTTCAGCGATACAAGTTCTCGCTTCATGTGCACGATAATCGTTTTGATCCATGAATTGAATGGGTTGTGTGGCCACCACAGGAATTTCTAAACTTTGCGCTAAATTTAAAGATTGATCGATAAAACGTGTTTCATTTTTTTTATCATCGCCCTCTGCCACTCGTTGAATTTCAATATAGAAACGATGTTTAAAATGAACAGCCCAATCTTTCATGGCATTCATCGCAATGTCGGTACGTTCTTGAAGGATCGCTTGGCCCACATCCCCCATAGCACCTCCTGAGAGAATAATGAGACCTTCGTTTTTTTCAAGCAACCAAGATTTTTTGACTTCAGCCCGACCGCGATATTGATTTTCTAAATAAGCACGGGTCAAAATTTCGGAGAGTGCGAGGTAGCCTTTATCATTTTGACAGAGCGCCAATATGCGATAAGGCTGATCACGATTGATTTCATTTTCAATCCAAAGGTCAGCACCCAGAATAGGCTTAATCCCTTTTTCACGCGCCTTCTTATAAAACTTCACCAAACCAAAAACGTTATTTAAATCCGTAAGCGCTAATGCGGGCATGTTTTCTTCAAATGCCTTATCCACATAATCATCAATGCGCACAATCCCATCGGTGATGGAGTATTCGCTATGACACCTTAAATGAACAAATGAGACGGGATGGGCTTCTGACATGACTCTATTTTAAAGGATGAATGACTTAAAACTTAAGGCTTAGTCAGAAAAAATACGGGATCTACCAATAAAAAAATAACTGATGTATATTGTCAACTATTACTCAATTTTTAAGGGATTTACATTATGGCAGTC
>CAINIH010000109.1 GCA_903849185.1 uncultured Methylophilaceae bacterium | reverse complement strand
TCTATTTTTCGCATTTTTTTAATGCCCTCAGAAAAAAATACGTCCTCGACGGCTCCGCTATTCACTTCCATCATTAATGATCCTGAAGGCAAGCCTCAAAACCTTAAACAATTTGAGAATAAAATCATTGTGCTTAATTTTTGGGCAACTTGGTGTGAACCTTGTCGTGAAGAAATGCCTGAATTATCCAACTTCTATACTGAAAATAAGTCTAAAAACGTTGTAGTAGTAGGGGTTGCGATTGATGAGGCAAAGGCCGTGAAGTCTTATCTTAAAAAAACTAAGGTGATATACCCCATTCTTGTGGATGAGGATAAAGGGGTGATTTTAAGTAAAAATTTAGGAAATAATGAAGGTATTTTGCCTTATACTGTAATTATCAATTCAAACGGCATCATTGAAAAAACGATTCTAGGTCGGGTACATAAAGACCAATTAGATGCCACACTCAAGCCCTTATTGCAACCCTCTAAAAGCCTTTAATTTTCCTTAATTTCGTCTAATTTGTAGACAAAAAACGTTATTTTCGGCAAAATTAACTTCCATAGATTCAAGAAAAAATGCGACACATGGCAACAAAATCAATTTTAGTTTTGCACGGTCCCAACCTAAACCTTCTAGGTGAGCGCGAGCCACAGCATTACGGTAAACAAACCTTAGAAGACATCGATCAAGTTTTAAAAACCATAGCATCGGCTAAGTCTATTAAGCTTGAAACCATGCAAAGTAATAGTGAAGGAGACTTGGTAAATAAAATACAGTCACTTCAGAAAGACAAAGTTGATTTTTTGATTATTAATCCGGCAGCCTACACTCACACATCCGTTGCGATGCGTGATGCTCTGTCCGCTGTCAAAGTGCCGTTTATTGAAGTTCATTTATCTAATGTATATGCAAGGGAGCCTTTTAGGCATCACTCCTATTTTTCTGATATCGCCGTCGCGGTTATTAGCGGCCTAGGTGCAGATGGTTATATAGCAGCCCTTAATTTTGCAATTAACGCTTAAAGTTTTAAAAAGAGGTCATTATGGATTTACGCAAACTTAAAAAATTAATCGATTTGGTTGAAGAGTCTGGTATCGCAGAACTTGAACTCACCGAAGGTGAAGAAAAAGTCAAAATCAGTCGTCAACTTATGAACCAATCAGCGCCTATGACTCACTACATTCAAGCGCCTCAGCAAGTAGCGTCTCAACCTCAAGTCGCAGCTCCATCAGACGCAAACGCTTCAGAAACTAAACCTGTTGCTGAAAAAATTGATGGGCATGCAGTAAATTCTCCCATGGTAGGGACCTTCTATCGCTCACCATCTCCTGACGCTAAGGCTTTTGTCGATGTAGGCTCTAAAGTTACTAAAGGCGACACACTTTGTATCATTGAAGCTATGAAATTGCTTAATGAGATTGAAGCAGATGCAACGGGTACGATTAAAAAAATATTGGTTGAGAACGGTCAGCCCGTTGAATACGGCGAAACTCTCTTTATTATTGGCTAATTTATTTTATGTTTGAAAAAATACTGATTGCCAATCGCGGCGAAATTGCACTTAGAGTATTACGCGCATGTCGTGAACTTGGCATTAAAACGGTCACGGTCCATTCCGAAGCTGATCGTGAAGCAAAATACGTCAAATTATCTGACGAATCTGTATGTATTGGTCCAGCACCATCTTCACAAAGCTATTTAAATATCCCGGCTGTTATTAGTGCTGCCGAAGTGACGGACGCTGAAGCGATTCATCCTGGCTATGGCTTTTTATCTGAGAACGCAGATTTTGCTGAACGTGTTCAACAAAGTGGTTTTGTATTTATTGGCCCTCGTCCAGAAACAATTCGCCTCATGGGCGATAAGGTCAGCGCAAAAAATGCAATGAAAGAGGCCGGTGTACCTTGTGTACCAGGTTCTGATGGTGCGCTTCCTGAAGATCCAAAAGAAGTGCTCGCCATTGCTAAAAAAATTGGTTATCCAGTGATCATTAAAGCTGCTGGCGGTGGCGGTGGACGTGGTATGCGCGTTGTTCATACTGAAGCTGCGCTTCTTGCATCCGTCAACATGACAAAACAAGAAGCACAAACAGCATTTGGTAATCCAACGGTATATATGGAAAAATTTTTAGAAAAACCACGCCATATTGAATTTCAAGTGTTATCAGATCAACACGGCAATGCTGTATATCTCGGTGAGCGAGATTGTTCTCTCCAACGTCGTCATCAAAAAATTATTGAAGAAGCACCAGCGCCCGGTTTATCAGCGAAACTACGTGAAAAAATTGGTGAACGGTGTGCCGAAGCATGTCGTACGATTAATTACCGCGGTGCAGGTACATTTGAATTTTTATATGAAAACAATGAATTTTATTTCATTGAAATGAATACACGTTTACAAGTTGAGCACCCTGTGACTGAATTTATTACTGGGATTGATATTGTTCAACAGCAAATCAAAATTGCTGCAGGTGAAAAATTACCATTTAAACAAAAAGATATTGTGTTCAAAGGCCATGCCATTGAATGTCGTATTAATGCAGAAGACCCTTATAACTTTGTGCCATCACCTGGTAAAGTCACTACATTCCATATGCCCGGAGGCCCTGGTGTGCGAGTAGATACTCACACTTATGCAGGTTATACCGTTCCATCTAATTACGACTCCATGATTGGTAAATTAATTACTTATGGTGATACACGAGACCAAGCCGTCGCAAGAATGCGTGTGGCCCTATCAGAAATGGTCGTGGAAGGTATCAAAACAAATATTCCTTTGCATTTAGATCTCATGGCTGATCTTGCGTTCAACAATGGTGGTGTCAGCATCCATTATTTAGAAAAAAAACTCGGCATACAAAAAAAATAAATGGCCGCTTGGATTAATCTTAAAATCCGAGCAAATGCAGAATATGCACATATCATAAGCGACGCTTTGATTGAGCTCGGTGCGCTTTCATCTTCCATCGAAGACTCCTATCTCAATAGCGACAATGAAGAAGCGCTCTTTGGCGAACCTAATATACCTAGTAATACCATCTGGCAACACAACACCATTGAATCTCTTTTTGATGATTCTATATCTATTGATACCATCATTGATGAACTTAAAACTATTACGGGTTTATCGCATGTTGATTACACACTTGAATCTGTCGAAGAACAAAATTGGGTTGCGTTAACGCAATCACAATTTGAACCCATTAGTATTTTAGATAAACTGTGGATCGTACCCAGCTGGCATACAAGCCCCGATCTGAGTGCAATCAATATTGTTTTAGATCCTGGATTAGCATTTGGTACAGGCAGTCATCCGACAACACATTTATGTCTAAAATGGCTTATTAAAGAAGTGAGTATGAATGATCGTATTTTAGATTATGGATGTGGGTCAGGTATTTTATCGATTGCAGCAAAAAAATGTGGTGCAAAAGAAGTTGTTGGTGTTGATATTGATCCGCAAGCAATTATTTCAAGCACACATAATGCAAAAGAAAATCATGTTGATATTCACTTTTATAATTCCGAATCATCATTAAACTTTGAAGCTGATATTGTTGTTGCAAATATTTTATCTAGTGCGCTCTCTGTCTTGGCACCCATCATAGCCAAGGCTTGCAAGCCTCAAGGAAAAATTGCGTTATCTGGTATATTGAAAGAACAAGTTGAAATGCTGACTAAAATATATAGCGTATGGTTTAATTTAAATAAACCAATTGAGCGCGAAGGCTGGATTTTAATGTCAGGCACGAAAAAAAGTATTTCCTAATTTTTTTAATTCGTTTATGATGCAAACTCCTCTTAATAAAAAGGATTAGTAAATGAAGAAGAACGTTAAAGGTTTAGAAAGAGTAGTTCGTATTGCTGCTGGTGCTGCTTTATTAGGCCAAGCAATTGGTGGTTACTCTGTTTTTGAATACGGTTATGTTGATGAAATCATTGGTGTTGCATTATTAGGCACTGGTGTTTTAGCTTCATGCCCTGTCAAATCTGTTTTAGGTCTTGGTTCTAAGAAAGCGCCTGCAAGATCAACTGCGGCAAGAAAACCAGCTAAACGTAAACCAGCTCGTAAAGCTGCTGCTAAAAAACCAGCCGCTAAACGTAAAGCGGCTCCAAAAAGAAGACGTGCAGCTCGTTAATCACTATCCATATTAAGAAGCGTTATATCAATAACGCTTCTTTCTTATAACATTTCAATCGTATCTGTTTTAATCAATCGTACTGCTTCTGCAATAATTTCTACAGCATTCATTCGCACAAAGCTTTTGCGATAAGCTACTGCAATTGTTCTTGAAGGAATAGGTTTGATAAAAGGAATGACTTTTATTAAATGATTTTGGTAGCGATCTGATGTTGCACTTTTTGGCAGCACAGTAATACCTAAATTAGATGCCACCATATTACGAATAGTTTCAAGCGAGTTCCCTTGAAGCACTTCGCCTTTTTTAGATAAATCTGGACATGATTCAACCACTTGCAAACTAAAACAATGTCCACTATTTAAAAGCAATACTTTTTCATCGCTTAATTCTTTTGGATCAATATTTTTACGTGCTGCCCAAGGATGATTGTTAGGCACAGCAACTACAAACTCTTCTTTATAAAGTGGCAAGACTTGTATGCCTGGAATATTAAATGGCAAAGCCACAATCGCTGCATCAATTTGTCCATTTTTTAATTGCAATTCGAGACTCGAAGTTATATTTTCTTCAACTTCTAATGGCATTTTCGGCGCTAGTTTTCTTAAAATAGGAATAATTTGCGGCAACAAATAAGGTCCGACAGAGTGAATCATGCCAACTTTAATTAATCCATCCAGGGGGTCTCCGCCAGATTTGGCGAATAATTTTATTTTTTCAACTTCTTCTAAAATGAGATTGGCTTGCGCTACAATTTTTTCGCCAATTTCAGTAATAGTGACTTCGGTGCGATTTCTTTCAAACAATGAAACATTAAGTTCGTCTTCTAGTTTTTTGATAGCTAAACTTAATGCAGGTTGACTGACAAAACATTTGCTTGCTGCGCGTCTAAAGTTTTTTTCTTTAGCCACAGCCACCACAAATCTTAATTCACTTAGTGTCATAAATTAAGTAAAACTAAATATCGAGATTACTTGCTCCCAACGCATTATTTTCAATAAATGCTCGTCTCGGCTCCACTTGATCGCCCATAAGTGTTGAAAATATTTCATCAGCTGAAATTGCATCTTCAATTTGTACTTTAAGTAATCGACGCACATTAGGATCCATCGTTGTTTCCCAAAGTTGTTCAGGGTTCATTTCACCCAAACCTTTGTAGCGTTGTATATTTAAATTATGTTTAGCTTCGCCCAATAACCAGTCAAGCGCCTCTTTAAAATTAGAAATTGATTCTGATTTTTCACCACGCTGAATCACGGCACCTTCGCCTACTAAACCATCTAACATTTGTGATGTTTTTAATAATTGTTGGTAATCGCCACTTGATAAGAATAATGCGTCAATGACACAACTTTCTAAATTACCGTGTACAAATTTATTCACAGCTAACTTATAAGATTTAGTTTCTTCGTCAAGCAATACAATGACTTCTGATTTTTCAGTACTCTTATTAATGAGGCGCTCTCTAATAGCTTGTGCAACTTTTTCGGCTTTCGCTTCGCTTGTTAAATCAATCGCACCTACGTGAAGAATTGCGCGTAACACAGCTTCGTCATAGTGTGGGGCAATGCGGCGAATCACTGCTTCTGTTAATACCATCTGTCTTGCAATTTCACCTAATGCATCACCTGTTAAATTGCTGCCGCCTTTTTTAGTAAGCAATGTTGCTTCTTTAATTGCCGACTCAAGTAAGTATTGATCAAGCTCTTGTTCGTCTTTGAGATATTGTTCATGCTTGCCTTGTTTCACCTTGAATAGAGGTGGTTGCGCAATATAAATATGACCTCGCTCAACAAGCTCAGGCATTTGACGATAGAAGAATGTTAAAAGCAATGTTCGAATGTGTGCGCCGTCGACGTCCGCGTCAGTCATGATAATAATTCGGTGATAACGTAATTTCTCAACATTAAAATCATCTTTACCAATGCCTGTGCCTAATGCAGTAATAAGCGTTGCAATTTCTTGTGAAGATAATAATTTATCGAAGCGTGCTTTTTCTACGTTTAAAATTTTTCCTTTTAACGGAAGGATTGCTTGGTTCTTACGATCACGGCCTTGCTTTGCAGAGCCTCCTGCAGAATCGCCCTCGACCAAGTAAATTTCGCATAATGACGGATCTTTTTCTTGGCAATCCGCTAACTTTCCTGGAAGGCCCATCGAATCCATAGCGCCTTTGCGTCTTGTCATATCGCGCGCTTTTCGAGCGGCTTCACGAGCGCGTGCAGCGTCAATAATTTTATTACAAATAATTTTTGCGTCTGCTGGACTCTCAGCTAAGAAGTCAGCAAGTTTAGATGCAACCACATCAGATACTACCGGCTGCACTTCACTTGAAACTAATTTATCTTTTGTTTGAGAAGAAAATTTAGGCTCAGGTACTTTCACTGAGAGAATACAAGTGAGTCCTTCTCTCATATCGTCGCCTGTTGTTTCTACTTTTGCTTTTTTAGCGAGTTCGTTTTGCTCAATAAAATTATTTAGCGTTCTTGTCATCGCTGTGCGAAGGCCTGTTAAGTGAGTACCGCCATCTCTTTGGGGAATGTTGTTTGTAAAGCACTGAACGTTCTCGCCGTAAGAATCATTCCATTGCATAGACACTTCTACACTGATGCCGTCTTTTTCACCGAATGCATGAAATGGTTTTTTATGCAGAACGGATTTAGATCGATTCATGTATTCCACAAATCCTTTCACACCACCTGAGTATGCAAAGTTTTCTGATTTGTTTGTTCTTTGATCTATCAATTCCATTTTGACGCCATTGTTAAGGAATGATAATTCGCGTATACGTTTTGCTAAAATTTCATAATGAAAATCAATGTTGGTAAATGTTTCAGCAGATGGGAAGAAATGTACTTCTGTGCCACGACGATCAGTCGTGCCCATTTCTGCTAGCGGTGCGACGCGCTCACCGCTTTTAAATTCCATCTGATAGACCTTGCCGTTTCGACACACTTTTAAGCGCAGCCATTCTGACAGTGCATTCACTACAGACACTCCCACACCATGCAGGCCGCCGGATACTTTATAAGAATTTTGGTCAAACTTTCCGCCCGCATGTAGTTCTGTCATAACGATTTCTGCGGCAGAGCGTTTAAACTCATCATCCTCTTTAATGTCTGTTGGAATACCGCGACCATTATCTGAAATACTGACGGAGTTATCTGGATGAATAATAATTTTAATATCATCACAATGCCCCGCTAAAGACTCATCAATTGCATTATCAAGAACTTCGAACACCATATGGTGAAGACCACTACCATCCGACGTGTCACCAATGTACATGCCTGGTCTTTTTCGCACCGCATCCAAACCCTTTAAGATTTTAATGCTGTCTGAGTTGTATTCTTGATTGTCTATCTTTTGAGCCATGAGTTTCTCTTTATTTTAAATTGAATTAAATGCGCATTGGCATAACTACATATTTGTAGTCATTATTATTGGGTATTGTAAATAAACAACTACTGTTCGTATCCAAGAAAGCTAAGTTAACTTTTTCGTCTTGCACGTTTGTAAGCACATCAATTAAGTATGTCACATTAAAACCAATATCAATAGGATCTTGTTGGTATTGAATTTCTAATTCTTCTTCCGCTTCTTCTTGTTCTGTGTTTGTACTAATGAGCTTTAAATTGTTATCTGCAATCATCATACGAATGCCGCGATACTTTTCGTTCGATAAAATAGATGCGCGTTGAAGTGATGTTAAAAATTGTGCGCGATCAATTGTAAATTGGTTGTTATGTCCTTCTGGAATAACTCTTGTGTAATCAGGGAATTTACCATCAATCACTTTTGAAATAAGTTGGATATCGTTAAAACTAAAGCTGACTTGACCTTTATAAAGCTCAACAGATACTAATTCTTCTGTGTCATTAAGAAGTTTAATTAATTCAATCACTGTTTTTCTTGGAAGAATCACTTCTGTTTTGTTGTAATTTTGATCTAAATGAATTGAAGTAAAACTTAAGCGGTGCCCATCAGTACCTACAATATTTAATTGATTACCATTTACTTCAAATAACAATCCATTTAAATAATAACGAATATCTTGTTGTGCCATCGCAAACTCAACTTGTTTTAATAAACGTTTAAGTTGCATTTGAGAAATAGTAATTACGACAGCTTCACTTGAAGCTTTTGTCATCACAGGATAATCTTTTGCAGGTAATGTTTGAATTGCAAAACGGCTCTTATTTGCTTTTACTGCAACACGACTATCTTTAATTGCGATATCAATCACGCAATCATCAGGTAATGATCTTGTAATATCAAAAAACTTTCTTGCAGATATAGTGGTTGCAATTTCTTCTTTCAAATCCGCTTTAAAACTTAAAGATACTTGCATTTCCAAATCAGTGGCTGTGAGTTGCACTTGTCCATCTTTACCTTGAATTAAAATATTTGAAAGAATAGGAAGTGCGTGCTTACGTTCCACAATACTTGCAACATTTGCGAGTGGTTTAAGTAAGGCATCTCGATTAATTTTTATATTCATATCGTTCTTCTTTATTTAATGTTTTTTAATATATAAATCTAATAATAGTAATAAGAATGAGGTTTTCTATGGATAACCCTATAAACCATAATATAAACAATCAGTTATCTTGTGAATAACTATGCATTTCTATTGTAATTTCCTGTGGATAATTTGTGCATAAAAAATACATATTTTTATAAAACCTTACTTATCCACAATTCATCCACAACCATTCCACAGGGTTTAATTAACCCTTAAGAACTTGTTTTAGTATTCCTAAGTCTTGCGCAATAGATTGATTGCTCAATCGTAATTGTTCAATTTCTTCACACGCATGCATCACTGTTGTGTGGTGTCTACCACCATAAGCTTCTCCAATTTCAGGAAAACTTAAGTTGGTGAGTTCTCTTGTTAAAGCCATTGCAAGTTGTCTAGGCTTAGAATAATTTCGCGAACGTTTTTTACTCAACATATCTGATATTTTAATTTTAAAATATTCAGCCACTGTTTTTTGAATATTCTCAATGCTGACCTGACGTCCACGCACCGCGATTAAATCTTTAAGTGCATCTTTAGCTAAATGAATATCAATCGCTGATTTTGTAAAATTAGACATGGCCAATATTCTATTTAATGCACCTTCTAATTCACGAACGTTAGAACGGATTTGTTTTGCAATGAAGAATGCTACTTCTTCAGAAATTTTCATTTTATTTTCTTCGGCTTTTTTAAGCAGAATAGCAACGCGCATCTCAAGTTCTGGCGGTTCGATGGCTACTGTAAGACCCCAGCTAAAGCGAGTTCTTAAGCGCTCATCCACACCTTCAATTTCTTTTGGATAACTATCGCAAGTAATAATAATTTGTTTTTTGTTTTCAATAAGCGTATTAAATGCGTAAAAGAATTCTTCTTGAGTGCGATTTTTTTTCGCGAAGAATTGAATGTCATCAATTAATAGTAAATCTAATGAATGATAATTTTTTTTGAATGCATCAAATGATTTATTTTCATAAGCTTTTACAACATCTGATACATAACGTTCTGCATGAAGATATTTAATTTTTGCATCAGGTTGAATATGTTTTAAATGATTACCAATTGCTTGAATTAAATGTGTCTTACCCAAACCAACACCACCGTATATAAATAATGGGTTATATGCTTTTCCTGGATTTTCTGCGACTTGCATAGCAGCAGCGCAGGCTAATTGGTTAGCTTTGCCTGTCACGAAACTTTCAAAAGTAAAATGTGGGTTAAGGCCTGAGGCTTTAACTTCTTTTAATGTGCCGCCCGCACTTTTTTTAGCTGTCTCTTGATTTGGTGCTTCGGCTACATTGTTCGGCGGCGAAATTGTCAAAGCTTTTGATAAAACTGCCTCTTTTTTAGGCAATATAGATTCTTTAATCGTACGTATGGCAAATTCTACTTTGGTGACATCAGGGAGCTGTTCTTTGGCTAATACTTCAATTTTTTGTGCAAAGCGATCTTTTACCCACTGCTGCACGAACTTATTGGGTGCCAAAATTTTAATTTTATGTTGGTCGTGTTCGAACTTAAGTGGTTTGATCCAGGTGTTGAATTGCTGGGCGGAGAGCTCTTTTTTAAAGCGTTCGAGACAGTGAGTCCAAAAATTTTCCATTAACGGCAAAATCCAATATATATAGTATTAAAATTACAACTTCTTCTTGATTTGGCATTTTAGAGAACCGGAACGGTGTAAAAATGCCTTTTGGGAATGATTGCTTTACGGAAGTCATCTTAACTGAACCTATCAAAGTTATCCACAGGCGTTTTTAGACTTCTTAAACAAATAATCGTTGACACTAAGCGGTATGTACGGTAAATTGCGCGATCCTTATCGAATTATAGCTGGAGAAACACAATGAAACGTACCTATCAACCATCAAAAGTAAAACGTGCTCGCACGCATGGTTTTTTAGTACGCATGAAGACTCGTGCAGGACGCGCTGTATTATCAGCTCGCCGTGCTAAAGGCCGTGCTCGTATCGGTCTATAAAGACCTATCTGGCAAATTCCCCATAATTTGCAAACTAAATTAACCAAACTTACAAAAACGGATGAATTTTCATCCGTTTTTAATTTCCGTAAGCGACTTTCCTCTCAGCACTTAAGTTTTCACTATCAGCCCAATACTTTGTCCTTATTTCGATTAGGTATGGTCGTGGGTAAAAAAACGCAGAAATTGGCTGTGAAGCGCAACTACATGAGGCGTGTCTTGCGTGAATTAATGCGAAAAAAACAAGAACAGCTCTTAAATTTTGATATAGTGATACGCATTCAAAAATCGTTTTATCGTAGCGATTTTGTTGAGATTGAAACAGAAGTGGATCAAATGATTGCAAGATTGAAAAAATGAAATCAATCGCAATATTATTTGTCAGATGTTATCAATTATTATTAAGTCCCTTTTTTGGTCAGCAATGTCGATTCACTCCGACGTGTTCGCAATACACTATAGATGCGATACAAAAAAAAGGCGTAATACAAGGTATTTTTTTATCAATCAAACGAATAGGTAAATGCCATCCGTGGTGCAAAGGTGGTCATGATCCTGTTATTTAATTTTGGAATTTTATAATTTATGGATACGAAGCGTTTAATACTGTTTGTTGTATTTTCTTTTTCAATTCTTTTGTTATGGGACTCATGGCAACGTAAACATGTTCCAGTATCTGAAGTGACAACGCAACAAGATGCGAGCGTTCCATCTTCGCAAAAATTAAATACTGCGGATAGCAAAACAATAACCCCAGATTCTAATTTCAAATTAGAAACCGGCGCGCGCATTAAAGTAGCTACTGATTTGTATCAAATAGAAATTGATACCGTAGGTGGTGATATTCGTCGGTTACTTTTAAATAATCATTTGGCTGATAATGCACAAGATAAATTTGTGTTGTTAGATGACGCACAAAAACCATTACTTTATATTGCACAAACTGGACTCATTGGTAATGATTTGCCAACACATAAATCAACATTCACATCTGAAAAAACAAATTATGTTTTGGAGAATGGACAAAATCATTTAGACATTAAATTAAATTACAAAAATCAAGATGTGGAAGTTGCAAAAATTATTTCTTTCGATCGCGGCAGCTACCAAATAGGCGTGCGTTATGAAATTACAAATCATGGTAAGTCAGCGATTACACCATCTGCTTATTTCCAACTTGTGCATGATGATGGCTCAGCACAAACTAGCAAAGTAACGCCTACATTTACAGGCGCTGCTTATTTCACAGATGCTGATAAATATAAAAAAGTCAAATTCAGCGAAATGAAAAAACATGACTTGTCACTTATTTCAGTTGATGGTTGGGTAGGTGTTGTGCAACATTATTTTGCAAGCGCATGGATTTTATCCGGCAATCAAAAGCGTGAATTTTATACAAAACAAGTGGCAGATAATATTTATTCGTCAGGTGTATTAACACAACTCCCCGCAATTCAATCTGGTGAGAAAAAAGAATTTGTGACTAAACTTTATTCAGGCCCACAAATTAAAGAGCAATTAGAAAAAGCAGCACCAGGTTTAACTTATACAGTAGATTATGGTTGGTTAACTTTTATTGCATCTCCTTTATTTATGGTGCTCAATTGGATCCATAAATTAGTAAACAATTGGGGCGGTGCCATTATTCTTCTTACCGTATTAATTAAGATACTTTTCTATCCGCTCTCTGCAGCAAGTTATAAATCAATGGCGCAACTTCGTGAACTTGCTCCGCGCTTACAAAGCATGAAAGAAAAATTTGGTGATGATAAAGTTAAATTTCAACAAGCGATGTTAGAGCTTTATCGCACAGAAAAAATTAATCCGATGGGCGGCTGTTTACCTATTCTTATTCAGATCCCTGTTTTCATTTCACTCTATTGGGTGTTGATGGGCGCTGTTGAATTGAGACACGCACCTTTCATGTTATGGATTACTGATCTTTCCGTTAAAGATCCTTTTTATGTATTGCCAATCATTATGGGTATCAGCATGATTGTGCAAACAAAACTTAATCCAGCACCTACAGATCCGATGCAAGCAAAGCTAATGATGATCATGCCAGTTGTATTCAGTGTATTTTTCTTCTTCTTCCCCGCAGGCTTAGTGCTTTATTGGGTAATTAATAACGTGTTGTCTATTCTTCAACAATGGATGATTAATCGATCCATTCACGCAGCCGCATTAGCTAAGAAAGGCAATGCAGCTCGCAATTAATTTAGATACCATTGCCGCCATTGCAACACCTTCGGGTGCTGGCGGCATTGGGGTCGTGAGAATTTCAGGCCCGAAAGCGAGTGATGTTGCGAAACATCTTTTGGGAGCTTGCCCCGAAAATCGTTTAGCGTCGTACCTTCCTTTTTTAGATAGTAATGGTCAAGTGATTGATCGCGGCATTGCACTTTTTTTTAAATCCCCCCACTCATATACCGGTGAAGATGTGTTAGAACTTCAAGGCCATGGCGGCATTGCTGTGATGCAACTTTTATTGGCACGTTGCATTGAATGTGGAGCGAGACTTGCCAAGCCAGGGGAGTTTACCGAGCGCGCTTATCTTAATGACAAAATTGATTTGGCTCAGGCCGAAGCGGTCGCAGATTTAATCAATGCTTCAACCTCAGAAGCTGCGAAAAGTGCTATGCTCTCTTTAAGTGGTTATTTTTCCAATAAAATCAATGACTTACTAAAAGAACTCATCGATTTACGTATGTATATCGAAGCTTGCTTAGATTTTCCCGAAGAAGAGATCGACTTTATTACGACCGGCAAAGTTAAAGAAAAGCTTTTAAGTCTAAAGTTACGCATGTATGAAGTCACTTCATCTGCTAAACAAGGCCACTTATTGCGCGAAGGGTTGACTGTTGTATTGGTAGGCCAGCCTAATGTGGGCAAGTCGAGTTTACTTAATCAATTATCTGGCAATGATCAGGCGATCGTGACCTCTATTCCTGGCACAACTCGCGACCCCATTAAAAGTGAAATTCAAATCGACGGCATTCCAATTCATGTGATTGATACCGCCGGGTTAAGAGATACAAGTGATGAAATTGAAAAAATGGGCATCGAAAAAACATGGATTTCGATAGAAAAGGCCAATATCGCATTATTTTTAGTGGATGCTGGTAAGGGTATTACCGATTACGAGAAAATCATTCTAAATCGCATTCCAAAAGACGTTTTTAAGATATGGGTTCACAATAAAATTGATTTGTTATCCAAAAAAGCTTCATCCGAAATGATTGATGGTGAGCATCATCTTTTTATTTCAGCAAAAAATGGAGAGGGTTTAGCCCAGCTTAAAACGATTTTATTAAAAATGGCTGGCGTTGAATTTAGTAAAGACGGAAATCAAGGTATTTTTATGGCGAGACAACGACATTTAGATGCGCTTGATATTGTCTCAAAACATTTGAATGAATCGGTTCATCAGCTTCAATCACCTGAATTGGTAGCCGAAGAACTGAGACAAGCACAAACTTCATTAGCTTCCATTACGGGCGAATTTACCCCAGACGATCTTCTAGGTGAAATTTTTAGTCGTTTTTGTATTGGTAAGTAATTCTTTGGTTCCACGTGGAACAGTTTTCCTCATCTTTTTAAGTAAATGTTTCACGTGAAACAATGGTTTTCATAGTGATTCTGACTAGATTAAAGTAAAATTACACCTTTTCTAACAGACGTAAAACCATGGAATTTCCTAATAATTTCGATGTGATTGTGGTGGGCGGAGGGCATGCTGGCACAGAGGCAGCCTTGGCTTCGGCACGCATGGGACAAAAGACTCTTCTTTTAACCCATAACATTGAAACTTTAGGTCAAATGTCTTGCAATCCATCCATTGGCGGCATTGGTAAAGGCCATTTAGTTAAAGAAATTGATGCATTAGGCGGCGCCATGGGTGTTGCGACTGATGAAGCCGGCATTCAATTTCGTATCTTAAATAGTAGCAAAGGCCCGGCCGTCAGAGCTACCCGTGCTCAAGCGGATCGTATTTTATATAAAGCTGCGATTCGACATCGCCTTGAAAATCAACCCAATCTTTGGCTTTTCCAACAAGCGGTTGACGATATTCTTTTAGATAAAGATCGTATCGCAGGTGTAGTGACACAAATTGGCATTCAATTTAAATCTAAAACCGTTGTTTTAACTGCCGGCACATTTTTAGGCGGTCTTGTTCATGTGGGCTTAAAGAATTATCAAGCAGGTCGCGCAGGGGACCCACCTTCTATTTCTTTAGCGCATCGTTTAAGGGAAATCGGTTTACCTGTAGGCCGACTTAAAACGGGAACACCACCAAGAATTGATGGGCGCACGATTAATTATGCTGTGATGCAAGAGCAACCAGGTGATAAGCCAACCCTTTATTTTTCTTTTTATGGCAAAAAAACAACACATCCTCAACAAGTATCGTGTTGGATTACACATACCAATGAATCGACCCATGACATTATTCGCAGCGGATTAGATCGTTCCCCCATGTATACCGGTGTGATTGAGGGCGTAGGTCCTCGCTATTGCCCATCGGTGGAAGATAAAATTCATCGATTCGCAGATAAAGATTCTCACCAGATTTTTTTAGAGCCAGAAGGCTTAAATACCAATGAGATTTATCCTAATGGCATTTCAACAAGCTTGCCTTTTGACATCCAGTACAAATTAGTTCGTTCAATCAATGGGTTAGAGAATGCACACATCTTGAGACCAGGTTATGCCATTGAATATGATTACTTTGATCCACGTAATTTGAAGTCCAGTTTAGAAACCAAATCTATTCAAGGTCTATTTTTTGCAGGACAAATTAATGGTACGACAGGTTATGAAGAAGCTGCAGCTCAAGGATTATTGGCTGGCACAAATGCTGCCTTAATGACACAAGATAAAGAATCATGGTGCCCTAAGCGCGACGAAGCTTACTTGGGTGTTTTAGTCGATGACTTGATTACGCGTGGAGTTTCTGAGCCTTACAGAATGTTTACAAGCCGAGCCGAATATCGATTGATGTTAAGAGAAGATAACGCTGATTTAAGACTCACAGAAATAGGTCGCAATTTAGGATTGGTTGATGATGATCGCTGGACGATGTTTAATCAAAAACAAGAAACCATTCAATCAGAAGAAGCGCGATTAAAAAAATTCTTTGTAAGGCCTCAAGATATTTCGATTGAAAAACAACAAGCGATTATTGGGAAAGCGATCGATCACGAATATAACTTATTTGATTTATTAAGACGCCCTGAAGTCAGCTTTGAAGGGGTTAAAGAACTCATGCAAGAAGATGCAAGTTTGATTGATCCTGCTGTCAGAGAACAAGTTGAAATTTCAGCAAAATATAAAGGCTACATTGTAAGACAACAAGAAGAAGTGGATCGCAGTCGAGATCAATTAGATATTCCATTGCCTATCGATCTTGATTACAAAGAAGTACATGGCTTAAGTGTTGAGGCACAACAAAAATTAAATCTGCATAAGCCTGAAAATTTAGGACAAGCTTCGCGCATCTCTGGTATTACGCCTGCGACCATATCATTACTTTTAGTGTTTATTAAACGTAAAAATAAACCTAAAAAGATGGCCGCAAAACGCCCAGAAAAAGCAGCATGAAAGTTGGTGACAAAAAAGACCGCGATCTATTGATCGAGGGATTGCAACGCATGGATTTGAAATTATCTGATCAAGTGATTGATCAGTTGATGACATATTTAGATTTAGTAGAAAAATGGAATCGTGTTTATAACTTAACGGCGATTCGCGAGCGCGATGAAATGATCAAGCTTCATTTTCTGGATAGCTTATCTATTTTAAATCATGTGTATGTAAAAAATATATTAGACGTTGGAAGTGGTGCTGGATTTCCAGGCATTGTATTAGCGATTACAAAACCTGAATTAAAAGTAACAGTGATGGATTCGGTCAATAAAAAAACGACATTCATGCAACAAGTGAAAAGCGAATTATCGCTCACGAATTTAGATGTAGTGAATAGTCGCGTTGAAGATTATCAACCGACAACACTTTTTGAAGCGGTGACATCAAGAGCATTTTCGAATTTAAAAAATATGATGTCACTTACACAACACACTTTGCAAAAAGAGGGTGTGTGGTTAGCGATGAAATCAAAAGATGTAAGAGAAGAATTAGAAGCATTTGAAAAGAATCAATACACATTGATTCCACTTGAAGTGCCCTTTATTAATGCAGAGCGATATTTAGTGATATTAAAGAAAGATAATTTTTAGACATGCGTATATTAGCGGTAACGAATCAAAAAGGTGGCGTGGGTAAAACGACGACATCAGTGAACTTAGCTGCAAGCTTAGCTTCGAAAAATAAATCGGTGCTTCTCATTGATTTGGATCCACAAGGCAATGCAACCACTGGTTCCGGTGTGAATAAGTCCACTATTAAAACATCGATTTATGATGTGCTCATTCAAAGTAAAACATTTAAAGACATTGTGATTCATTGTGAGCGTGGTGGTTTTGATTTGGCACCTTCAAATCGAAATCTTGCAGGGGCTGAAGTCGAGCTTGTGAATGAAAGTAAACGTGAAACACGTTTAAAAGAAGCGCTGCAGCATTTAAAAAAAGATTACGACTATGTTCTTTTGGATTGTCCGCCCGCACTGAATTTGGTGACGGTGAATGCATTGACGGCAGCAGATGCCGTTTTAATTCCGATGCAATGTGAATATTATGCATTAGAAGGCTTATCAGATTTAGTCAACACAATCAAAAAAGTAAGAAGTAATTTAAATCCTAAAATTGAAATTGAAGGTTTATTAAAAACGCTCTTTGATAAGCGCAATATGTTAGCGCAACAAGTATCCGACCAATTAACTGCGCACTTTGGCGACAAGGTATATAAAACTATTATTCCGAGAAATGTAAGATTGGCAGAAGCACCAAGTCATGGCATGCCTATCTTAATGTATGACCGCTCATCCAAAGGTGCGGTTGCTTATTTA